>JAPLTV010000006.1 GCA_026397955.1 Verrucomicrobiota bacterium
CAGATTGCTCACGTGTTACGCACCCGTTTGCCGCTCTCTTTGTATTGCTACAAAAATCGCTCGACTTGCATGTCTTAACCACGCCGCCAGCGTTCACTCTGAGCCAGGATCAAACTCTCCAAAAATCCTGCCGAAGCAGGCGTTTGAAGGTTCGGATCCTGGGATCCGAACTATTTATATTATCTCAGTTCCTAGTGAATACGCCGGTGATAAATATTCGCGTTTTCTAATTTTGGTAGAACCCGCGATCAGTTATCGCCGGGTTCACCAGGTGTAAGGTTTGACTAATACGATAGGCCGTATTGTCGCACAAAAAAATGAACTCTCAAAGAACCGAAAGGGGCCTCCTGTTTAGGGGAGGGAGGGCGGACGGTGAAGGCGTCGAGGTATTGGTCAACGTCTTTTTTCGAGTTTCTGCGTTTTGAAGCGCCGAACTAGCTCGATCACCGAAACATCCAAGGAACAGCCTTCTGTAGGAGAAGGGAAGTTCCAGATTGGAGAATCCGGCCGCGTGATTCAAGCCGATTTTTGCATTTTTTCACACGGGGCACACATCCGTGAGTATGTTGATTATCAGTAACTTATGGTGAGTTTGTCCTATTTTTACATTTTTTTAACTATCGGAAGAGTCGAACAGGTGTCTTTTTCGTACCTCCGGGAGCCCAAAATGGTCCACCGCAGCCCCCTGCTTGCCGATCCGGGCTCCCTCCTCCCCGGCCGACCCTGTTCAGCCCCGCCCGCGTCTACCCCTGGCTGCCCCGCGGATTATACCCCGCGTATGCTCTCTTCGGATACGCGCCGATAGTCTCGTCACGCTTGGCGCTTTCGCTTCAATGGTCCCCATGCTTCTCCCCACGCTGCTCGCTGCTTTCATCGCAGGCGCCTCCGTCATCCCCGGTGCCGACGTCGATAGTGCCGTCGACGATCGTCAGATGTTTCAGAAGCTTGAAGCGTCGACCACGGCCCTTGCGGAAAAAGGCGAGGGCTCCCTCCGTCGCGACGCACGCCTCGAGCAGTGCAAGCGGACACGCACCGACGCTGTTCATCTTCCTTCCAAGCAGTTCGCCGGAACGCCGCTCGACGGTGCGGAGGTCTATCGACGGGCCGCCCAAGCCTCTGTCCTGATTGGCTCCGCCTACAAGTGCGACAAATGCTCCAAATGGCATAACACACTGGCCAGCGGCTTCGCGGTCACGGCGGATGGCGTCATCGCCACTAATCACCACGTGGCCGCGGGCGCGACCGGCGAAGCGATGGGTGTGCTCACTTCCGACGGACGATTCTTCCCGGTCGTCGAAGTACTCGCCACCGACAAGGCCCACGACGTCGCCTTGATCCGGGTCGACGCGAAGAACTTGGCCTTCCTTCCGCTGCGCGATGACGCCCCGGCCGGCACGCTCATCCGCTGCTACAGCCACCCGGCCAATACGTTCGGCTGCATCTCCGAAGGCATCATCACGCGCTACTTCAAGATGAATGAACCTGAGCGTAATGGCGCGGTGTTCCTGCAGACCACGGCGGATTATGCCCGCGGTTCCAGCGGCGGCCCCATTATGGACGCCTTTGGCAACGCGGTCGGAATGGTCGCCTCGACTTCGCCCGTCTTCACCGCGACGCCCTTGCCGCACGCGTCGACTAAAGACGCCAAGCCCGTCGCTCCGGCCACGCCCAGCCAGCAGATGGTGCGCCACAACTGCGCCACGGCCCGTGCCTTGCTGGACCTGACTCGCCCTCAATAGTCCCACGCTTAGGCGTGCCCAGGCGTCCGCGGATAGGCGATCACGTCCCGGATATTGCCTTCACCGGTGACGAACATCAGCAGGCGTTCGAAACCAAGCCCGAAGCCGGCATGCGGCACTGACCCGAAACGGCGCGTATCGATATACCAGCCATAGCTGGCTAAGTCTAATCCGTGGGCCTGCATGGCCGCCACGAGGCGGTCCAGACGCTCTTCGCGCTGGCTGCCGCCGACGATCTCGCCGACGCCCGGAACGAGGACATCCATCGCGGCGACGGTCTTACCATCGTCGTTCTGGCGCATATAGAAAGGTTTCGCGGACTTCGGGTAGTCGCAGACGGTCACCGGGCACTTAAAGTGCTCCTCGGTCAGATAACGTTCATGCTCGGACTGCAGGTTCTCGCCCCAGACGACCGGATACTCAAATTTGCGACCGGACTTCAGCAGGAGCTCCACGGCTTCGGTATAGGTGACGCGCGCGAACGGGCGCTCGGCCACGAAACGGAGTCGCTCCAGCAGGCCCTTGTCCACGTAGGCATTAAAGAATTCGAGCTCGTCCGAACACTGTTCTAGGGCCGTCTTTACTAGGTATTTTACGAGTTCCTCGGCGCAGCGCATATCGCCCTCGAGGTCGCAGAAAGCCATCTCCGGCTCGATCATCCAGAACTCGCTAGCGTGGCGGCTGGTGTGGGAATTCTCGGCTCGGAACGTCGGCCCGAACGTGTAGACGTCGCCCAAGGCGCAGGCGAGGGTCTCGCCTTCGAGCTGTCCGGAGACCGTGAGATAAGACTGCTTCGCGAAGAAATCGGCCGACCAGTCGACCTTACCCTCGGGCGTCTTCGGCGGCGCGGACGGGTCCAGGGTCGTGACGCGAAAAAGCTCCCCGGCGCCTTCGCAATCGCTGGCGGTCACGATTGGCGTGTGGACATAAGCAAAGCCGCGCTGCTGGAAGAACTCATGGACCGCGATGGCCATGCGACTACGCACGCGCATCATCGAGCCAAGGCGATTAGTCCGGGCGCGTAGATGAGGGATCGTGCGCAGGAATTCGACGGTATGCCCCTTTTTCTGGAGCGGGAAACTCTCATCAGCCCGCCCCAAGAGACGGAAGGCAGTGGCCTTGAGCTCCCATTTCTGGCCTTTGGCTGGGGAAGGCACCAATTCGCCATCCACGCTGACCGAAGATCCTGTCAGCGCTTCCTTAAGGTGCTCAGCGCCCGGAGCAGTGGCATCCACCACCACCTGGAGGTTCTTGAAGCCGGAACCATCGTTGATCTCGACGAAGGAGAAGTCCTTCGCGTCGCGACGGGTACGGACCCAACCGGAAACCGTGATACCCTTGAGCGGCTGCTCAGCGGCGAGCGCCTGCTTGACCTTGATTCGCATGGGGTAATTTGCACCACCCTGCCCTCCGAAACAAGCGAGAGATGCCCAGACGGCAGGTGGACGCCCGTTTTTTCGGGTCGGGCTGGACAAGCCCGCCCCCTTTAACACGCTCCAAACCCTTCACACATGAACGCACTCGAACAGCTTCGCCAACACACCAAGGTCGTCGCCGACACCGGCGACTTCGCCGCCATGAAGGCCTTCAAGCCTCTGGACGCCACGACCAACCCGAGCCTCATCCTCAAGGCCGTCCAGATGCCTGAGTACCAGGCCCTCCTTCAGAAGGCCGCCCAGGACAACAAGAGCAAGGGCGTCCAGGCCGCCGTCGACGCGCTCCTCATCTCCTTCGGCACAGAGATCCTCAAGATTGTCCCGGGCCGCGTCTCCACCGAAGTCGACGCCCGCCTTTCCTTCGACAAGACCGCCACCGTCGCCAAAGCCCGCGAACTGATCGCCCTTTATAAGGCCGCGGGCATCCCCAAGGAACGCATCCTCGTGAAGATGGCCTCCACCTGGGAAGGCATCCAGGCCGCCGCCGAACTCGAGAAGGAAGGTATCCGTTGTAATCTCACCCTGCTCTTCTCGTTCGCCCAAGCCGTCGCCTGCGCCGATGCCAAGGTCCAGCTGATCTCGCCGTTCGTCGGCCGTATCTACGACTGGCACAAGAAGTCCCAGGGCGCCAACTGGAACGAAACCGCCTCCTCGGGCGCCAACGACCCCGGCGTGCAGTCCGTCCGCCGCATCTTCGCCTACTACAAGCGTAACGGTATCAAAACCGAAGTCATGGGCGCCTCCTTCCGTAATTGTGGCCAGATCAAGGCCCTCTGCGGTTGCGACCTCCTGACCATTGCCCCTAACCTCCTCGAGGAACTCTCCAAGGATTCCGCCTCCGTGCCCAAGGTGCTCGACGAAGCCGCCGCCAAGGCTGAAGGCGAAGCCGCCAAGACCTGGGGCGAGAAGGAATTCCGCTGGCACCACAACGAAGACGCCATGGCCACGGAAAAGACCGCCGAAGGCATCCGCGCCTTCGCCGTCGATGGCAAGAAGCTCGACGATCTGGTCGCCAAGGCCATCGGCTAAGCATTCCGTCATTCACTCCAGCAAGGCCGGGCCCCAAGCCCGGCCTTCTTATTTGCGGCGCTGGCGGACGGCCTCGAACAGGCAGATTGCCGCGGCGTTGGAGACATTGAGCGAGTCCGACAGGCCGGCCTGCGGGATCGAGATCTTCTCATCCGCGCCCTTGAGCCAGAAATCCGTCAGGCCGTCCTTTTCGGAGCCGAGCAGCAAAGCCACCGGACCGCGGCAATCCACATCCCAATAGGCCTTGGTCGCCGCAGGGGAGGTCGCCAAGGAACGAACACCCTTCGACTTCATCCAGGCGGCGGCCTCTTGCGAGGTGCAGACGGCCACGGGCACGGAGAAAAGCGCCCCCTGCGAGGAGCGGACGACGTTCGGATTGAAGACGTCGGTGATCGGGTCGCAGACGATGAGGGCGTCGCACCCAGCGGAGTCCGCCGTGCGCAGTAAAGCGCCGAGGTTGCCCGGCTTCTCGACTGATTCGGCGACGAGTAGTAGAGGGTTGGCCGAGGGCTTGAGCTGATCGAGCGAGCAGTTCCAGGTCTTGGCGACGCCGAGTAGGCCATCAGGCCCTTCGCGGCCGCTGACCTTTTCAAAGGCGGATTCACCGAGTTCACAGCAGTCGATGCCGGCGGCCCGGGCGTTGGTCACAAGCTCGGCGGCCTCGGAGCCACGGAACATCGATGGGCAGAAATAGATCTCGAGCACCTCGACCTTGCGCTCGATGGCACGGGAGAGCTCCCGAAGACCTTCGGCGATGAACAGGCCACGGGCTTCGCGCTCGGCACGGTCCCGCAGGCGGGCCAATGCCTGCACGCGGGGGTTCTGTCGGCTCTGGATGACCTCGTCGGGCACGGGCGGAGTGAGTACCAAGGGACGCCGAAGGGCAAGGATAGGCCTTCGGCAGGGATAAGTCTCGACCTCTCCGCCGGGAGACGGACTTTATCGCCATGTCCGAATTCGAGCCGCCTCAGTCCCGCAAACCCGACTCCTCCAAGTTCCGGGAGGGCAAGTTCACCTACCATCAGGAGATCGAGGTCGAGATCGCCAGCCTGACGAACCTCGGCGAAGGTGTGGCCCGCGTCGACGGCTGGGTTGTCTTCATCGCCGGCGCCCTCGCAGGCGAAAAGGTCGTGGCCCGTATCTGGCACAACGCCGCCAACTTCTCGCGCGGCGACCTCGTCCGCGTCGTCGTCCCCTCGCCCCATCGCGTCCTGCCCCGCTGCGACCTCTTTGGCGAATGCGGCGGCTGCCAGTACCAGAACCTCGCCTACCCGCAGCAGCTCGAGTGGAAGCAGAAGCAGGTCGCGGAGGCCTTCGAGCGTCTCGGCGGCATCAAGATCAAGGTCGACGCCTGCCATCCTTCGCCGAAGCAGTACGGCTACCGCTCCAAGATCACGCCGCACTTCATGACCCCGCGCCGCGCGGACTTCCCGATCGGCTTCCTCGCCGCCGGCACCTCCCGCCGCGTCGTCGACGTACCGAAGTGCCCCATCGCGACCGATGCAATCAACGCGTCCTACGCCCGCTCCCGCAAGGACATCAAGTCCAACCCGGGCCGCTTCGAACGTGGCGCTACGCTGCTCTTCCGCGATTGCGAAGAAGGCGTCGTCACCGACTCCCGCCAGGTCGTCACTGAGAAGGTCGGCGCGGTGCAGCTGAAGTTCCTCGCCGGTGAGTTCTTCCAGAACAATCCCTCCGTACTCGAGCAGTTCGTGGGCCACGCCATCAAGCTCGCGCATGAATCCGGCGCCAAGCACCTCGTCGACACCTATTGTGGCTCGGGCCTCTTCGCCCTTTCCGGAGCCCGCCTCTTCGACTCCGTCAACGGCATCGAGGTCAGCGCTGAAGCCGCCCGCAAGGCCGCCGAGAACGCCACGCTCAACCACTTCCTCAACTGCCGCTTCATCGCCGGCTCCGCGGAATCGATCTTCAAAAAGATCCCTGTCGAAGGCCATGAGTCCGCCGTGATCGTCGACCCGCCCCGCAAGGGCTGTGACGAGGCCTTCCTCGATCAGCTGCATGCCTTCGGCCCGCGCCGCATCGTCTACGTCAGCTGCGCCCCCGATACCCAAGCGCGCGACGTGAAGTACCTCTGCGCCAAGGGCTGGAAGGTCATCTCGGTTCGTCCGTTTGATCTATTCCCGCAGACTCGACACGTCGAGTGCATCGCGGCGCTGGAACGGGCCTAAGCGACCTATCAGGGCACAAAAAGGGGGCGCCGCAAGGCGCCCCTTCTGTTTGGCCAGTCAGCCGGCTCAGGCCTGCGGCTTGGCGGCGTTCTCTTCCTCTTCGTCCGAACGCTCGACCTTGGAGATACCGAGTAACGCCTCGCCATCCTTAAGGCGCATGACGCGAACACCCTTGGTATTACGACCTGCCGTGCAACGGATGTCGGATACCTTGGTGCGGATGGACTGGCCGCCCTTGGTGAGGAGCATGACCTCGTCCTCTTCCTGAACGCTGAGCGCGCCGGCGACGCCGACCTCAGTGGCGATGGCGATGACGCCCTTGCCGCCACGGGTCTGCTTACGATAGACAGGCTCCTTGGTCTCAGGATCGTCAAAGGGCGTGCGCTTACCGATGCCGTCGATGCCGACGACGAGGAGTGTGCAGGCCGGATCGACGACTTCCATCGCCTTCACCTGGTCGCCCGTATCGAGCCTCATACCGGCGACGCCGGTAGTGTCGCGTCCCATGGAGCGGACGTCGGATTCGTGGAAGCGGATCGACATGCCGGACTGCGAGATCATCACGACCTCGTTGTCGCCATTGGTCAGCTTGGTGGAGATCAGGCGGTCGCCATGTTCGATGTTGATGCCGATGATGCCACCCTTGCGGTAGTTGGCGTACTTCGAGATTTCGGTCTTCTTGATCGTGCCGTTGGCGGTGCACATCATGAGGAACTTGCCTTCTTCGAAGTTCGAGACGCAGACCATCGCGGCCAGCTTCTCGTCGTCCTTGAGCTCAAGCAGGCGGGCGATCGACTTACCGCGGGAAGCGCGGTTGGCTTCTTCGATTTCGTAGACCTTCTCCACGTACACGCGGCCATTGTTCATGAAGAACAGGATATGGTCGTGCGTATTGGCCGTGAAGAGGTGTTCGATGAAGTCGCTGTCTTCATCGGAAGCGGCCTTGGAGAGCTCGGCGCCCTTGGTGCCCTTGCCGCCGCGCTTCTGAAGGCGATACTGGGCGACCGGCGTGCGCTTGATGAAGCCGGCATGCGAGACGGTGACCACGCAGCCTTCATTGGCGACGATGTCTTCCATCGAGAGGTCACCTTCCTGGGCGTTGACCTTCGTCTTGCGCGGACCGATGTGCTTCTTGGCGGCGTCGCGCAGCTCCTTCTTGATGAGGGTGAGCAGCTTCAGCTCGCTTGAGAGGATGCTGCGGAGCTCTTCGACGAGCGCCATCAGTTCGCGGTACTCGGCCTCGATCTTATCGCGCTCCAAGCCGGTGAGCTGGTAGAGGCGCAGGTCGAGGATGGCCACGGCCTGGCGTTCGCTAAGGCCGTACTTGGCCATCAACTTCACGCGGGCCTCGTCGCGGTTGGTCGCGGCGCGGATGATCTTCACGAAGTCGTCCAGATTACGCAGGGCGATCTTGAAGCCCTCGAGGATGTGGGCGCGGTCTTCGGCTTTACGGAGACGGAAGCGGGTGCGACGGGTGACCACGTCTCGGCGGTGCTCGACGAAGCATTCGAGCAGTTCGCGGATGTTCATCTGCTTCGGGCGACGCTTGTCGAGGGCGAGCAGGATAACGCCGAAGGAGTTCTCGAAGTTGGTGTGCTTGTAGAGCTTGTTGATGACGACCTTCGGGTTCTCATTGCGCTTGAGCTCGATGACCACGCGGGTGTTCTCGTCGGACTCGTCACGCAGGTCGGAAACCTCATCCAGCACCTTGTCGGTGCAAAGTTGGGCGATATGCTTCACCAAGGAGGAGCGGTTGACGTTATAGGGCAGCTCCGTGAGGACGATCTGCTCCTTGCCGTTCTTCATCTCTTCCGTGTGGGCGACGCCGCGAACGCGGATGATGCCTCGGCCGGTGCGCAGGTACTGCTTGATGCCGTCCTTGCCGTTGATGACGCCGCCGGTCGGGAAGTCCGGACCGATGATGATCTTCTCGAGGTCTTCGACGGTGGCGCTGGGCTTGTCGATGATGAGGCAGGTCGCCTCGACGAGCTCGTTCAGGTTATGGGGCGGGATGTTGGTCGTCATGCCGACTGCGATGCCGGTCGAACCGTTCATCAGCAGGTGAGGCAAGGCGCACGGGAGGACGGTCGGCTCGGTGGTCGACTCCTTGTAGTTCGGGATGAAATCTACCGTGTCCTCGTCGATGTCGGCGAGGAGTTCGGACGAGACCTCGGAGAGGCGGCACTCCGTGTAACGGTAGGCCGCGGGCGGATCGCCGTCCACGGAGCCGAAGTTGCCCTGTGGCTCGATCAGCTGGTAGCGCATCACCCAGTTCTGGGCGAGGCGGACGAGCGTGTCGTACACGGAGCTGTCGCCGTGCGGGTGGTAGTTCTTGAGCACTTCGCCAACGACGCCGGCGCACTTATCGAACGGGCGGTTGTGGACGAGGCCTTCCCGCATCATCGCGTAGAGGATGCGGCGCTGCACGGGCTTCAGGCCGTCACGCGCGTCCGGGAGGGCGCGGGAGACGATGACGGACATCGAGTAATCGATGTAGGCCGTCTGCATGATGTCCGTGATGTTCGCGGTCGTGAGCTTTTCCTTGTCAGAGTACATATTCGAAGAGGTCTTGAGTTAGGTTCGTCAGATTGATCAGACGTCGAGATTCGAGGTGTTGAGCGCGTTGTCTTCGATGAAGGCGCGGCGGGACGGGACATCTTCGCCCATGAGCATAGCGAAGACACGGTTGGCTTCGGCGGCGTCGGCGATGTCGACCTTGAGGAAGCGACGCTTGGCCGGGTCCATCGTGGTCTCGAAGAGCTGCTTCGGGTTCATTTCACCCAGGCCCTTGTATCGCTGAATCGTCAGGCCTTTGCGGCCGAACTGGCGGATCTGGCCAATGAGCTCGAGGATCGAGCCGAGCGGAATGGGGTCAGCCTTCTTGACGACCTTCTTCGCGGCCTTCTCCTCACCTTTGACGACTTCCTCGCCTTCGGCGGCCGGGGCCTCCTCGGCGGTCGAACCGTCGATGAGGTGGTAGCGCGGCTCTTCGCCGGTCGTGAACTGCTTCACATCCATACCCTGGGTCTCGAGTTCCTTGAGCACCTTCGAGATGGAATCGTTCTCAAAGATCTCGATCACATTGACGCGTTCCTGGACGACCGTGCCGTCCTTGAGCTTCTTCTCGCGGTCGATCTTGTCGGCGAGGAAGTCCTCGACGCCGGCCTTGCGCAGGTAAGCCTGCTTGGCGTCGGTATCGACGAGGAACTCATAGGTCTCTTCGTTGCCGGTACGAGTACGCACGATGAAGCGCGGGAGCGCGTGGGTCTTATGATCCTGCTGGTCGAGGTAGGCACCGAGTTGGCAACCCGTACGGCCGATAACGGTCCCAAGGGATTCCAGTCGAGCGAGGGATTCGACAATCTTGTCGAGCTTCTGGCCGGGGAAGACGTGCTTATCGCGGAGGCGAAGAAGGTTCACATCCTCGGAGCCGAGCTCGAGGAGGATGCGGTTCAGTTCCGGATCATTATCAACGTACTGCTCGCGCTTCTTGCGCTTGATGCGGTAGAGGGGCGGCTGGGCGATGTAGACGTAGCCGGCTTCGATGAGTCCGGGCATCTGGCGGTAAAGGAACGTGAGGAGCAGCGTACGGATGTGCGAACCGTCGACGTCGGCGTCCGTCATAATGACGAGCTTGTGGTAACGGCACTTCGTGACGTCGAAGGCACCATCACCCTCGTGCTTGCCGATACCGGTACCGCAGGCGGTGATGATCGTGCGGATTTCCTCGTTGGAGAGGATCTTGTCGATGCGGGCCTTCTCGACGTTAAGGATCTTACCCTTGATCGGCAGGATCGCTTGGTAGCGACGGTCGCGGCCCTGCTTGGCGGAGCCACCGGCGGAGTCACCTTCGACGATGTAAAGCTCGCAGACGGACGGATCGCTCTCGGAGCAGTCCGCCAACTTTCCAGGGAGGCCGCCGGAGGACATCGCGGACTTACGGACCGTCTCGCGGGCCTTACGGGCGGCTTCGCGGGCACGGGCAGCGTTGAGACACTTGTCGACGATACGACGGCCGGTCTTCGGGTCGCGCTCGAGGTAATACTTGAGCTGCTCACCGACGACGGACGTCACGATGCCTTCGACCTCTGGGTTCGTGAGGCGCGTCTTGTTCTGCGACTGGAATTTCGGGTCGGGGTGCTTGACGGAGATGACGGCCACGAGGCCTTCGCGCATGTCGTCGCCGTTGAGTTTGGTGTCCTTGTCTTTAACGAGATTGTTGGACTTCGCGTAGTGATTGATCACGCGGGTGAGCGCGGAACGGAAGCCGGAGAGGTGCGTACCACCTTCGGGCTGGTTGATCAGATTGGCGTAGCAGAAGACCATCTCGTCGTAGCGGTCGTTATACTGTAGGGCGACGTCGAGCGTCATGCGACGCATGCCCGGCGTGGGCTTCTCGCCGTCGGCCATCACGCGCGGGTTGGCGAGGTCAGTGAAATCGACTTCCGCCGCGATGAGGATCGGCTTGTCGAAGAGGCGCTCTTCGTTGGCGTTCAGGAAGGAGACATACTCGGCGATGCCGTCCTTGAACTCGAACTTGTCGGAGCGATTGGAGCGATGGTCCTTCATGTCGACCGTGATACCCGGGACAAGGAAGGCCAGTTCGCGCATGCGGCGCACGATCGTGTCGTACTTGAATTCCTGGGTGGCGACGAAGATTTCTGGATCCGGATGGAAAGTGATTTTCGTGCCGGTGCGCTTCGTCTTGCCGATGACCTTGATCGACTGCGTGACTTCGCCGCGGCAGAACTTCATCTGGTGGACTTCACCTTCGCGGCTGACTTCCGCGATAAAACTGTCGGAGAGCGCGTTGACGCACTTCGCACCGACGCCGTTCAAGCCGCCGGACACCTGGTAGGCGCCCTTATCGAACTTACCTCCGGCGTGCAGGTTGGTGAGCACGAGCTCGAGCGTCGGGACCTTTTCTTCCGGGTGCATCGCGACGGGAATACCGCGGCCGTCGTCCTCGACGGACAGCGAGCCGTCCGCATGGATCTCGACCTTGATGCTCTTGCAATATCCGGCGAGGGCTTCGTCGATCGAGTTGTCGACGATCTCATACACGCAGTGGTGGAGGCCCGTCTCATTCGTATCGCCGATATACATACCAGGTCGCTCGCGCACGGCCTTGAGGCCCTTGAGGCGTTTGATGTCGGCGGCGCCGTAACTTTCGTTGCCGGCGTGCTTGCCGCGGTTCGGGGTTTTCTCAGAATTTTCGCTCATGTTTAGGTAGGTAAATAAATGATATTTTCCCGCCGTAAGGAGGGGTGTTTTCATGCTGTTTTTCACAGGGGTATCTGCAACAGGAAACACCCTCTCCGTGAATGTTTTTGGACGGCCAGAAATGACTACCAATCAACCCCTTACGAAAACTTATAGGGGGTGTTAGAAACCGTTGTTCACACGTTATCCACAGCCCTTTTCCGCCCCTCGGATACAGGGCTAAAATCAGGCACTCAGGCCGGCCCGAAAAAGGCGGCGATCGGACCGAGCGCAGCTTCGCCGGCATCCTCGAGGACATAATGTCCGGCGTCGGCGAAAAGAAGCTGCCTGGCGTCAGGGAAACGGGCGATAAACCCCTCGAGGAACGAGCGGTCGAAGCAGAAGTCCCGCATTCCCCAGCAAAGGAGCATAGGCTTACCCTTTAGGCCCCCCAAAGAGGCTTCCACGGCGGCCAAGACGGGCCGAGTGGGGTGTCCAGCCTCCATCGGGATGTCGGCCACGAAGTCGGCGACCGCCCGGCGGACCGAGGGAGACCCGTAGGGGGCGAGGAAACCGGCCTTAGCGGCGGGGCTAAGGGGCTTCTCGACGGACATCCAGGTCGCCGGCCAAGCGAAGCCGTTGAGCCCCTGGACGATGAAGCGGCCGACCAAGGGGGCGCGGCAAAGGGCGATCCGGGCCGGAATCCGGTCGGACAGGAAGGCTCCGGTATTCGTGACGAGGATCTTGCCCACCCTCTCCGGGCGTCGGCCGGCGACGCCGAACCCGATGGCGCCACCCCAATCATGGACGCCCATGTCGAATTCCTTGATGCCAAGATGAGCGATGAGCGCTTCAACGTCGGCGATACGATCAGCCAGGCGTAAGAAACGGTCAGGGCGAGCGGACAGACCCATGCCGACATGGTCGGGCGCAATCACGCGTCGACCCTGAGCGGCGAGTTTTAGAATGAGGTCGCGCCAGAGGAACGACCACGACGGATTGCCGTGCAGTAAAAGTACCGGGCGGCCGTCGCGCGGGCCGTGATCGACATAGCTCATCCGACCTGAGAGCGCGGCGAAATCCTTCGGCGCAAAGGGATAGAGCGCCTGCACAGCGGGCGAAAGTTCGGAGGCGATCATTGGCATTCGACGGCGAGCATCATGCTGGCGAGACCGCTGCCGATGCCCAGCAAAGCGACACGTTCACCGGCCTTGATGCGTCCTTCGGCGATACCCAAGGCAAGCGTGGCGGGCACGGAGACCGAGCCGACGTTACCCAGGCGGTCGAAGCTCTGGTAGTCCTTGGCGGGATCGAGGCCGAGCTTCTCGAAGAGCAGCGACGAGTGGCGACGGCCGACCTGATGCGTCACGACGCGATGCGGCGTGGATTCATCCCAACCCGTGACCCCCTTGAAACGACCCCAGCAGCGCTGGGCCAGCGCCACGCCCGCGGCGAGCAAGGCTTCGGAATCCGTACGCATGTCGAGTTCGGCGAACGACGTATCGCCTTCGCAAAGTCCGTTGGCGGAAGAATCGGTCTCAGCGGCACCTCCCAGAAGACGGATCGAACCAGGACCGGCAAGGTCATCGCGGCAGACAAGCGCAGCAGCGCCACCGGCACCGATGGTGAGGTTCGCGAAGTACGGCTTGATCGTCTCACGCGTGAGCGAAAGGTCTTCGTTCAGCATGCGAATCGTGCGCTCGACGAGCGGACGACCATCTTCACCCGAGCAGACAAGTGCGCGACGAATCTGTCCTGACTCCACCATACCCGCGGCGAGGACGACAGCGTTAAGGAAGCCTAGGCAAGCATTGGAGACGTCGAGGATCTGCGCCTGCGGGCCGAGTCCGAGCAGACCGTGCACATAAGCGGCGGTCGAAGGCTCGAGACGGTCGCGGCAGACCGACGAATGAATCAGTAAATCAATGTCGGCAGGGCCGACTCCGGCGGCCTGCATCGCACGGCGGCCCGCCAGCGCGGAGGCGGCGGAGGGGCGGATCGCCTGCGGCCAGAAGCGGCGCTCACGGATGCCCGTCATCAGCTCGAGACGGCCTTCCGGCAGCTTCAAGCGGCCGTAGAGGGGCGCCAGGCGGCGTTCGACCTCATCGGAGGTCCAGACCTCGGGAGGCAGTTCGGCCACCAGGCCAGACAGGACGGTGCGCTTGAAGATCACGATCCGGGAAGACGGGAAGAAGCGGCCACGAGTTCTTCGTCGAAGAAATTCCAGCCCATGCCGGCGTCGACCACGATGCCTTGGCCGTTGATGCCGCTCGAACGAGGCGAGAGCAGCCAGACCGCCGTGTCGGCGACCTCCTGCGTCTTCAAGGCCTCCTTGCGGAAGGTCATCTTCTCGGCGTGCAGGTAGTTGTGGAGATAACCGGGGATGCCGGCGCTCGCGCTCGTCTTCAGCGGCCCGGCGTTGACGGAATTAAAGCGTACCCGGGTATCGGCCGAAAAAGATTTCGCAAGGAAGCGGCTGGCGGATTCGAGCGCGGCCTTGATGGGCGACATGTAACCGTAGTTCGAGGCTGTGACCTGCGACGAGATGCCAATGGAGACGACCGAAGCATCCGACTTCAGGTGCGGCTTGAGCGCGCGGGAAAGTTCGACGAGCGAGAACGCGGAGATTGCGGTGGCCTGCAGGAAATCGGCACGCACGGTCTCATGGAACGGCTGCATTCCTTTGGAGAAGTTGGCGAACGCCACGCTATGTAGTACACCGTCGAGCGGGCCGTGCTCGCGACCGACATCGGCGGCGAGCTTCTGCGTCTGAGCCTCGTGCTCGAGGTCGCAGAGATACACCGGCTTGCCGGCGAGAAGGCCCTTCAGTGAGTCGAGGCGGGCCTGCGAGCGGACGGAGTAGACCACCTTAGCCCCTTCGGCCTCAAGGGTCTTGGCGACGTGCCAGGCGACGGACTTCTTGTTCGCGACGCCGAGAACGAGGTAGGTCTTACCGGTAAGGCCGAGAAAGGACATAGGGTCAGGCGGGTTGATCGACGAGGGCGAGAGCGAAGCGGATGGTCAGGACGGCCTTGCCGTCGCGGCGCACCGTGCCGGCCATGAAATGGAACTGCTGAAGCGTCTCGACGAGTTTCACATCAATCGAGACCGTATCGCCAGGCATCACCATCCCTTTGAACTTCGCCTCCTCGATGCGGCAAAGCACCGGGGTCTTACCAGAGGGGACACCGCCTTCGGACTGGAGCTTCTTCGTCAGGAAGACCGCGCCCGCCTGGAAGACCGATTCGCAGAGCAGCACGCCCGGCGTGATTGGGTTGCCGGGGTAATGGCCGGAGTAGAAAGGCTCGTCGGCACGGAAGGTGCGGGAGCAGGTGGCGCCATCGGCCCGGACTTCATCGATCCGGTCCAGGAAGAGGAACGGCGGGCGATGAGGGATGGTGTCGAGGACAGCCTGCAACATAGGCGTATTTTTGCCTCCGGAGGGACGGACAAGCGACACGAAAACACCGTTGGTCGCATTTGCCTTTTTCCAGCGAGCTCCCAACCTACGTCCCATGAAGACACTCTACGCCACCCTCCTCATGTCCCTCCTCCCCTTCTTCGGTAACGCGGCTGAAAAGCTCGCCGTCGGCGCTTCCATCCCGGACGTCACTTGCAATGACCAGGACGGAAAGCCCGTCTCCCTCGCCAAAGAAGGCGCCAAGGGATACTTGCTCGTCTACTTCTACCCCAAGGCGAAGACTGGTGGCTGCACCAAGCAGGGTTGTTCGCTACGCGACGGCTGGGCCGACCTCCAGAAGGCCGGCGTGAACGTCCTCGGCGTCAGCACCGATGACGAGAAGCTGCAGAAGGAATTCAAGGAAGAGCAGAAGTTCCCCTTCCGCCTCCTCGCCGACAAAGAGAAGAAGGCTGTCACCGAAGCCTTCGGCGTGAAGAACATGGTCGGCTTTGCCAGTCGTAGCGCCTTCCTCTTCAAGGATGGCAAGTGCGTCTACGCCGACCACAAGGGCCACACCAGCGACCAGGCCCAGGTCATCCTCGACTTCATCAAGTCCGAGAAGAAGTAAGCCCAGGATATTCTCCTAACAAAAAGGCCGCATCGTTGATGCGGCCTTTTTTGTACCCGGACGGCAAGCTCAGTGGCCCTTAATCGGGAAGAGATCGGTCACGCTGTTATTGCCGTGGATGCGACGGATCGCGTCGGACAGCAGGGGCGCGATCGAAAGCACCGTGATCGGCAGGTCCTTCGGCCACTCAGCCGGGACGGAGTTGGTCGTGATGACCTCGTCGATGAGCCCCTTGCGGAGGCGCTCGAAGGCGATCTCCTGGATCATGCAGTGGGAGACCACGGCACGTACCGAGCGGGCGCCGTTTTTCTTAAGTAGTTCGGCGGCGGCCACGAGCGTACCCGCGGTCTCCGTCATGTCGTCGACGAGGATGATGTCACGGCCTTCGACTTCGCCGACGAGGCTCGTGGCCTGGACGGTGGTCGCGCTCGTGCGGCGCTTGGCCACGAAACCGTAAGGCAGGTTGAGCATGTCGGCCACGGCCGAGGCGTACTTCAGCCCACCCACGTCAGGCGAGAAGACCGTGGCGTCCTTGAGCCAAGGCTTGTTCTTGATGTGCGCGTAGAAGACCGGCGAAGCGTAGAGATGGTCGACCGGGATATCGAAGAATCCCTGGATCTGCTGGGCGTGCAAGTCGACCGTCAGGACGCGGTTGGCGCCGGCGGCGGTGAGCAGGTTGGCGACGAGCTTGGCCGTGATTGGCACGCGAGGCTTATCCTTACGATCCTGGCGAGCGTAGCCAAAGAACGGAATCACCGCGGTGATACGGGCGGCGGAAGCGCGGCGGAGCGCATCGATCATGATCAGCAGCTCCATGATGCGATCGTTAGCCGGGGCGCAGGTGGGCTGGATGACGTAGACGTCGCAGCCGCGGATATTCTCGTTGATCTGCACGAACGTCTCGCCGTCGGGGAAACGGTTGACGGTGGCGGTACCGAGCGGGACGCCGAGATGTTCGCAGATTTCCTTGGCCAGCGCCGGATTGGCGTTGCCGGTGAAAATCTTCATCTCAGGTAGGCTCATGTTGTTTAGCTTTTAGCAGAGTCCAAGGAGGCGGCCAGCGAATCAACCTTTTTGAACAATTCAGGTAGACGACGCGAAAGGACCACCAGACGTCGCTCCAGCCCGAAGGGCACAGCCGGCGTGCCGTTCATGAAGCCGTCAGCGGGCACATCCTCGAAAAGGCCTGTCTGGGCGCCCAGCTTGACGCGGTCGCCGAGAGTGAGGTGTCCGGCCACACCGGACTGTCCGCCGAGGACGCAATGGTCGCCGAGGGTCGTGCTACCGGCGATGCCGACCTGCGCGGTGATGAGGCACTGGCGTCCGATACGCACATTATGGGCGATCTGGACGAGGTTATCGATCTTCGTGCCCCGCCCGACCACCGTCTTGCTGAAGCGGGCACGGTCGAGGGTGGAGTTGGCGCCGACCTCGACGTCATCTTCCAGGACCACGTTGCCGACCTGCGGGATGCGCTGGATCTCGCCGTTAACCGGCTCGTAGCCGAAGCCGTCGGAACCAATGACCGCACCAGACTGGATGCGGCAGCGGGCTCCCAAGACGCAATAGTCGCTGACGACGACGCCGGGCTTGAGCCAACAATCGGCGCCGACCGAGGCGTGGGCGCCGACGTGGCAACGGGCTTCGAGCACCGCGCCAGAAGAGACCGTAGCGCCTTCGCCGATCACGCAGAGCGGTCCGACATGGGCGGAGGGATCGATCTTAGCGGAGGCGGCGACAATCGCGGAAGCGTGGATGCCGGCGGCGGGACGCGGCCAGAGGCGAGACTCGAGCACCGAGCAGAGGAGCGCCAAGGCGTAGGACGGATTGTCGACGCGGAGGAAAGCCTGACCGGCGGAGGGATTACCCACGAAGGTAACCGGCACGAGAATCGCGCCCGCTTTGGAGGCGGCGACAGCGTCGGCGTACTTCGCGTTGCCGAGGAAAGAGAGATCGGCAGACGATGCTTCAGCCAGAGAGGCGATGCCCGTGATCGGACCGGCGCAGGCACCCTCGACGGCTTTGGCTCCGGTCAGGGAGGCAAGTTCGGCGATGGTGAAGGCGAGCGACATGGTCCTAAATGAAGCGCCCCTGACTGGCAGGGGCGCGGAAGAGTCTTACTTGGCGGCCGGCTTGTCGCCGGTGGCTGGAGCAGGGGCGACCGGAGCAGCGGTGATGGTTGGGACGGCGACTGGTGCGGAAGCCTTATAGGCGGCGTTGAGCTCCTTGATCACATCTTCCGTGACATCGAGGGAGGCGTCGGAGAAGAGGACCGGGGCCTTGCCGATAACGAGATTGAGGCCCTTGGCCTTGGCGACCTTCTCGGCCTGGACGCGGGCGTCGGCGACGATCTGCTTATTCATCTCGCCCACGCGCTGCTGGATGGCGTTACGGGCTTCGTTGACGAAGTTCTGGAGTTCGGCGCGACGCTGCTGAAAGGTCGCGTTCTTCTGCTGGAACTCGGCCAGCACGGCCTTCTTGCCGTTTTCACTGAGCATCGGGTCCTGGCCGCGCTTATCGACGCTCTGGAGTTCAGTCTGAAGCAGCTCGACGGCCTTGATGCGCTCGTTAACGGAAGCCTGGGCGGATTCCTCGGACTTGCGGATCTCAGCCTGGAGGTCGGTGGCCTTGGCGTATTTCTTGAAAATCTCCTGGTCGTCGACGATACCCACGTTGGGGGTGGCGGCGAAGACGGAAGCGGAGGCGAGGAGGAGGGCGAAGAAGGACTTCATGGGCGTGTTCTGTTTTAAGAAGAGGTTAGGGAGGGAGATGGCAATCAAAAGACCGTGCCGAAGCTGAAGTTGAACTTCATCCCGCCAGCGTTGATGTCGGCGCCGGCCGGAGTCTTGGTCGTCTGCAGGGGGAAGCCGAAGTCGAGGCGCATGACAGCACCGCCGAGGAGGATACGCATACCCAGACCGTAGTCGGAGTTCGCTTCGGAGACACTGAAATTGGTCTCGGAGCGATTAACGATACCGTAGTCGTAGAACGCGGCGAAGCGGAGATTTTCGGCGGCCTTGATCGTGTACTCGGCGCTGAGGAAGCCGTAGGTCATACCGCCCATCGGCTGGTTACCATGGGTGGTGTCGTAGGTGTCGTAGGCGCCGACCTCGTTGTAACCGAAGCCGCGCATGTCATAGGCGCCGCCGAGGTAGAAGCGCTCGTAGAACGGCAGGTAGCCGCCCGAACCGGTGAGCAGGCCCACGCGGCCGATGACGCCGACCGTCTGCTCGGCGGTGGGCGAGACGAGGAACCAGCGACCCGTGCGGAGCTCGGACTTCAGGTACTTGACGTCACCGCCGAGGCCGTTGCCGGCAAGCTCTTCGGTGAGCGAGATGCGGGATCCCTTGGTGGGGAAGTTGTATTCGTCGCGAGTGTCGTAGGTCAGCGAAAGCGAGACCGAGGAGATCACGCGCGCGCCGGCGATACCTTCCGTCACCACGTCGGCCGGAGCATCGGCCGTGACATTGTCGACGGACATGCGCCGGAGGTTGTAACCGATGCGGCCCTCGATGTTGCTGAAGATACGGCGACGGGCGTAGAGGCTGACCCCCTCGGAAAGCACCGAGTAGTTCGCCGAAGCGTAGCCGGCGTAGCGGCGCTCGATCGAGTAGCCCACCGAGAGATCGCGTTCCCATAGGGCCGGCTCCTCGAAGGAATGCTCGAAGGAGTTCGTCAGGCTACCGACGGAAAGACGGACGCGGAACTTCTGGCCATCGCCGCGGTACCAGCCCTCGGAGTTGGAGAAGTCGAAGTTGGATTCGGCGTATTCGACGAAGCCGACGAGTCCTTCAACGGTGCTGTAACCGGCACCGAAGCTGACCTGACCGGTAGGACCTTCCTTGACCGTGACGCGGAGGTCGCTCTGGCCCGGGATGGAGGTCGAAACGGGGGTCACGCGGACTTCTTCGAAGAACTGCGTGTTGCGCAGGCGTGCCTCGGAGACGCGAGTACGGGCAAGGTCGAAGACCTCGCCGGGCCCGAGTGCAAGCTCGCGGGCGATGACGGTGGAGCGGGTCTTGGTGTTGCCCTGGATCTCGACGGCGCGGACGGTGTGTCGCTGGCCTTCTTCGATCTGGAACTTCACGTCGATGGCGCCGGTCGTGAGATTGGGCTTACGGACGACCTGGACGGAGCTGTTGATGTAGCCCATCTGGCCGTAGTATTCGCGCAGCTTGTCGGCGGCAGCCTCGATGGCCGGGACCGCGAAGGCTTCGCCGCTGGCGATCTTGTCGAATTCGGCGGGGTGGGCACCGCGACGGAGGGAGGGTTCGGCGACGACCTTCTGCAGGGCAGTGGTAGCGTAAAGCGGATCGGTGGAGCCAAGGCGATTACCGTCAAAGGCGATCGCGCCGATGGTGTACTTGCGGCCTTCCTTGATCTTGAAGATGACGTCGACCCAGCCGACTGCGCCCTTCACGTCCTTGACCTCGCAGACCTTCTCGGGATCGGCGTCTTCGACTTCGACGTCGAGATAGCCCTTGGCGCGGTAGTACTCGCGCAGCTTTTTACAATCAGCGCGATACTGCTCGGGGTCGAGACGGCCGCCGCCGATGAGCCAGGACCACTTATACCAGCGGTATTCACTGGTCTTGAGTTCGGCCGCGGACCAGAGGTCGTAGCGATCAAAGGAGGTGGCGCCTTCGAAGCGGAAATTGTCGACCTTCAGCTCGATGCCTTCGTCGACGATGACGGCGACCTTCTTGCCGCCGACAGCATCGAGGAGCTCGGATCTGACGCGGGCAAACGGGCGCTTCTTGCGGAGCTCGTTCTGGAGCTTGATCTCGGAGCGGCGCAACTGGGCCATGTCGAGAGGTTCGCCGATCTTGACGTCCTCGATGACGATGCCGCCGAACCAGCCATCCTTGCCGACGAGTCCATCGCCGCCGATGTATTCGATCGCCTTGAGGATTGGGCGAGCTTCGACCGTGACGACGATGTCGACTTGGCCGGAGACCGGGTCGAGGATGGGCTCGACCAAGGCCTGATTGAAGCGACCGGTGGCGTAAAGGGAGCGGACCGTGTTAGCGACGGCATCCTTGGAGAACGGCTGACCTTGGCGCAGGGCGACGAAGCCGAGGACGAACTGCTCGGAGGCGTTCGTGCCGTCCGCCTTGATGCGGATGGAGCGGACCAACGGGTCCTTCGTCGCAGGGGCAATCTGGGCCGCGCCGACGAGCGGCGACAGGGCGAGGGCGAAGCAGGCGGCGCGAAGCCAGCTGCGGCGGAAGGAGGGGTTATTCATTATTTCGGTAATCTTTGGCCGGATTCTCGAAGCGTGTCAGCCCCGGATTAAAGAGCAAGTTGATGTCGGAGGTGGGCCCATTACGATTTTTGGCCACGATGAGCTGGCGGGAGTAGCAGCCGTCCTGCCCTGCCTGCTCGGCCTCGGCCTCGGCGGCCTTACCCTGGCTGATGGGGGGCTTGGAGATAAGCATGACGATATCGGCGTCCTGCTCGATGGACCCGGACTCGCGTAGGTCGGACATGCGGGGCTGGCGGGCCTCGTCCTCGGACTTACGGTTCAGCTGGGCCAGAGCGATAATGGGGATTTTGAACTCCTTGGCCATGGCCTTGATGCTACGGGAGACCTCGGCGATCTGCTGTTCGCGGGGCAAGCCTGAGTCCAGGCCGTTGATGAGCTGGATGTAGTCGATGACCACCATGTCCAAGGGGGTGCGGGCATGGACGCGGCGGCACTTGGCGCGAATCTCCAGGATGTTCTGGCCACCGTTGTCGTCGACCACGAGGGGCAGGCCTTTGTACTCGTTGGCGGCCTGGACCAGGTCGACCTGCATCCGTTCGTCCGGGTGGGCGGTGCGGAGCTTCTGCATGTTTACGCGGGCACGCGAACAAAGCAGACGCAGGGCCAGTTCGCGGGCAGGCATTTCGAGGGAGAACAACAGGACGTTGGACGGCTTGCGGGCCTCGTTAGGCTTGGGGAAGAGCGCGGCTTCGATGAAGTTCAGCGCGATGGACGTCTTGCCCATGCCAGGGCGGGCGGCGACGACGATCATCTGGCCGGGCTGGAAGCCGAAGGTCATCGCATCGAGATCAGGGAAGCCGGTCGGCACGCCCTGCACTGAATTACGGTCGCGGATGATGCGCTGGACGAGCTCCATCGCCTCGGCGATGGGTCCGTCGATTGTCTGGGCAGATTCGGAGATGCGGTCCTCGCTGATGCGGAAGAAGGATTGTTCGACCTCCTCGAGGAGACGTTCGATGCCTTCTGCATGCGTGTGCGCCTTCTCGACCGTCGTGACGGCGGTGGAGATGAGCTGACGAAGGAAATGCTTCTCGCGGATGATCGCGAGCCAATGGGGCGCGTGCGCGCTCGACGAGATGAGGCCAGTCAGCTCGTTGATGTAGGTCGCGCCACCGGCGGACTCCAGCTTGCCTTCGCGCCGGAGCTGCTCCGTGAGCGTAATCTCGTCGATGCCCGTACTTGCCTGATTCAGTTGGACGGCGACGGCGTAGATATCTTGGTGCTTCGGATCGAAGAAGTAGTCGGCCGTGACGCGCTGCTCGAGGCAGCGCTGGAGCGTATCACCGCCATCAATTACGATGCTGGCGATCAGGCCGCGTTCGGCGTCGAGGTTATGGGGCGGCACGCGGTCGCCGTAATTGGGAGCGGCTTCGCGGCGCTGGCGCTGGGATCTTTCGGCCATGGGAAGACGGTAGTGTGCGGAGGGCGGGAACGGAGGACAGCGTCAAACGGTGCGGGCCGTTCACGCCTTGTTCGCACCCTATTCACAGGGCGGGATGCCCCGTAAAAGAAAAAGGCGCGAAGTTCGCACTTCGCGCCTTTCCTGGAGAGCCGGTCCGATTACTCGGACTTGGCAGGCTTGTCCTTGCGGGGCTTGCGGGCCTTCTTGCCCTTGTCGTCGCGATACTCGCGTTCTTCGGGCTCGGGAGCCTCTTCGGCGGCGACTTCGATCGGGTTCTCGGAGACGACTTCGAACTCCTGCTCGACCATGACGGAGCCATGGAGGCGGATGCTCGTGGTGTGCTTGCCGAGAAGCTTGACCGGGCCTTGGCCGAGATGGATGCGCTTGCGCTCGATTTCAATACCATGCTCAGCGAGCTTGGCGGAGATTTCGGCGGTGCTGATCGCGCCGAACATCTTGCCTCCTTCGCCGGTCTTGACGGCGAAGACGAGTTTGATGGCGGCCAGCTTGGCAGCGGTGCCGTTAGCGGCTTCGAGATCGCGCGATTCACGGACTTCGCGGGCCTTCTTGAGGGCCTCGACGTACTTCGTGTTCGAGCGATTGACGGGGAGCGCGATGCCCTGCGGAAGCAGGAAATTGCGCGCGAAGCCCGCGCGGACGCGGACCTGCTCGCCTTCGGCGCCTAGGCCGTCGACGGGCTTGATGAGGAGAACTTCGGTGAATGCCATGGTCTTTCTTGGGTTATAAGTTTGTTGGGGAAATGTTTAGAACGGGACGTCGTCGCCGCCGTGGTCGCCGGACGGAGCCGGGGTATCGTTGCTGGGGCGGGAACGAGGAGCGGAACCGCCCTCTTCGCCACCCTGGGCCTTGCCACCGATGAAGGTGAAATTCTCGAGGACGACGCCGAGGCGCGAACGCTTCTCGCCGGTCTTCTTGTCTTCCCACTGGTCAAGCTTAAGGCGTCCTTCGACGAGGATGCCAGAGCCCTTGCCGCAATACTTGGCGATGATCTCGGCCTGCTTGCCGTAGCTCTCGATGTCGACGTAGGTGACTTCCTCGCGTTTCTCGCCTTCCTTGGTGGAGTAGGAGCGGTTGACGGCGAGGGAGAACTTCGTGAGGGCCTGGCCGGACGGGAGGGCGCGGGCCTCGGGGTCGCGGGTCATATTGCCCACGAGAACTACGCGGTTATAGGAAGAGGCCACGGCGAGGCGGGGTCGGAGATTACTTGGTCACCTGCACGAGCAGGCGATTGATAGTGCGGTCGAGACGCAGCTTCTCGCGGAAAGCGGTGGGCGCGGTGACCGGACCTTCGAAGTGGAACTGGACGTAGAGGCCGGAGGGGAACTTGCGGTCGACGACGCGCGAGAACTCCTTCTGGCCGAGATTCTCGACCTCGTTGACCTTACAGTCGATGGACTTCAGGACTTCCTTGAGCTTGTCGATGACGGTCTCAGGCGCATCCGTCGAGCCGCGGAGGTCGAGGATGAGGCTGGCGCGATAGTCGCGGCGGATCGTGGCGGTGGTCATGGTGATGGTGATTTTCTGTTGGTGAGGTTTTGAGCGGCCGGGAGGCCTTGGGAAAGGAGGGTTTCGAGGTTCTTGATGAAGTCGGGGATGCGCTGGGTCAGGTTCGTGAGGTCGGCGTCGGGGAAACGTCCAAGGACGTGGTCGGCGAGGTCTTGGCCGGGGTGCTGTTTCGGTCCGATGCCCAGTCGGGCGCGGACGAATTGTTCGCCGAGGTGGCGGATGCAGCTGGCGACGCCGTTGTGGCCGGCGGCGGAACCTCCCAGGGAGAGGCGGAGCTGGCCGGGTTCGAACGCGATGTCATCATGGAGAACGACGAGCTCGGGGAGCTCGATCCGGTGAAACCGGAGGAAGGCCGCTAGGGGCGACCCGCTGTCGTTCATGAAGGTGAGCGGCTTGATTAGATGGACGGAGGAACCTCCGAACGTAATCTTTGCGACCGAGGCCGAAAAGCGGCTCTCTTCCTTCCAGACCGCGCCAGCCTGAGAGGCGAGCGCGTCGATGACGATCCACCCCGCGTTGTGGCGCGTGGCGGAATATTCTCGGCCCGGATTGCCGAGGGCGGCGATGACCGAGAATGGCATTTGACTTCAAAGAACAGGTACCGGGGACGCCCGGCGCGGAAATTACTTCTTGGCAGCCGGGGCGGCGGCCGCAGGAGCGGCACCGGCGGCAGGAGCAGCACCAGCCGCAGGAGCGGCGGCACCTTCGGCGCCAGGAGCGGCGACGGCACCGGCGACGGGGGTCGCTTCGGGTGCGGCTTCTTCTTCGGCCATCTCGGAGCAGACGACGACGACGCGCTTGGGGTCGCCCGGGAAGGTGATGCCCTTGGGGGCCTTGACTTCGCCGACGTGGATGGACTCGTTGACCTTGAGTTCGGTAACGTCGATTTCGATGAACTCAGGAAGGTCCTTCGGGAGACAGCGAACGTTGATGGTCTGGGAGACGATGGCGAGCGTGCCGCCGTCGGTCTTGACGCCATGAGCTTCGCCGATCGCGCGCACCGGGATGGCGGCGGTCATCGGGGAATTTGGGTCGATCTCCATGATGTCGATATGGAGGAACTTCTGGGTGATCGGGTGGCGCTGGAACTCCTTGATCAGGGAAAGGTGCTTCTTGCCGTCGACATCGAGGTCGATGAGCGAGGCGGCGTTGCCCTTGGCGCGCATGAGGTCACGGAAGGCTTCCTGGGCGACGGACACGCTCTGGTTCCCGGACTTACCGTAAATGATGGCGGGAATGGAGCCATCGGCGCGGAGGCGGCGGGCGGGACCGCGGCCATGGAGCGCGCGGCTGGTGACTTTAAGGGTGAGCTGCTTCATGTTGGTATAAGGTCTTTTGGTGCCTAGTAAGTCGCGGACCCGCGTTGTGCGGCCGTGCCTTGCCTAGGGAAAGGAGGGTCGAACCTGATAAACCCAGCCCCAGAAGCAAGCGGTAAATTAAAAGGGGGTCTTCCTGGTGGAAAACCCCCTCGAAATAGCACTTTAGGGCGTTAGGGCTTACTTATAAGAGGCCAGATAAGCGGCGATATCGGCCACATCCTGAGCACTCAGGCCCAGCTGCTCCGCCGACATCATCAGGGAGCGGTTCATCTTGGCCTCCTTGCCGGCGACACGATCCTTGGGTACCAGCTGGGTGATGCCGCCGGTGGAGGTGATCACGACCGGGTCATTGTTCGACATAAGACGACCATCAATCTTGCCGCCGTTCTTGAGCTTCAGAGTGACCCCTTCGTAGCCCAGGGCGATATCCGCCGAGGGGTTGACGAGGGCGCGAACCAGGGCCTCGCGGCTCTGGCGGGAAGCCCAACCCTTGAGCTCGGGGCCATAAGCGGGGCCATTGCCGTTCAGTTGGTGGCACATGATGCAACGCTGGGCCAGGGCGGCGCCCTTGGCGGCGTCACCGGTCTTGGAAAGCACATCCTGTTCGGTGTAGGTGCCAGCCGGGGCTTCGGGTACCTGGATGGCGTTCACGACGATCGTCTTGGCGTCATAGACGCCGGCATTCTTGAGCTCAGTACGAATATCGAAAGCGGCCCAGGAGCCGGTCATACGCATGAGGGCCCAAGTCTTGGCTTCGGAGGCCGACGGGGAGCCGGCGGCGCAGAGCTTGATCATCGCGAGCGCAGCTTCCTTGGTCTCGACGAACGAGAGAGACTCGACAGCGAGGGTACGGGAGGCCTGTGAGACCTTCGTGGAAGCGGCGCGTGTGACGAACTCCTGCACGGCCGAGGCGGGGTGGAGCAACCAGGCGATGCGTTCGACTTCAGGGGACCAGGCTTCGGCTCCATCCTTGGCAAGTTCGGACTTCACGGCGGACCACACGGCGTCTTGCTTGTTGGCAGCGCCGATACCGAAGGAGGCGATGGAGTTCTTGTCGGTGACGTCGAGGCGACGCGCGAGTTCGATCAGGATCGGCACGGCCTTCTCGGCAGGAGCGGCGTGCAACGAGGTGGCGACGTCACGGCGGACGGCGACATCAGCGTCCTTGGCGAGTTCGGCAGCGATGCCAATCGTGTCATGACCGGCGCGACGCAGCGACTGGAAGGCGAGACGACGGAGCGACGGGTTCGGATCCTTGAGGAGTGCCTTGGTGCGCGTGACGCCTTCTTCGCCGAGGTGAGGAAGCAGCCAGACGCCGCGGGCGGCGACGTACGGATTTGCGTCACGCAGGATTTCGGAGACGGCCGGGAGGGACTTGGCGCCGAATCCCTTCAGTGCGTTGAAACCGAGATGGCGAACGTTGACGGCCGGATTGCGCAGCACGGCGGCGGCGCCTTCGGGCGTCGAGACGTCGATCTTCGGGATGACGGACTTGAAGCCCTTCGGAGCGATGCGGTAGATTGCGCCCGTGCAGGTATCGTCGAGGGTCTGGTGGCCGCCGACGCGGGAGTCGTACCAATCAGCGACGTAAATGGCTCCATCAGGACCGACGGTGACATCAGAAGGACGGAACATGATGCTGTCGGCGGGCTTGACGGTGGGATCCGTCTTCAACTTGTGGAAGTCGGTGCCCTGGAATTCGCGGGTTGGATTCGAAGTGATGAGGTCCTTGCGGGTATCGACATTGAGGGCGTAGGTCCCCTTCTGAGCGACGAGCTTATAAGCGAGGACCGTATTACGGGACGGTTCGCAGTTCAGGAGCGTCCCTTCCCAAGCGGCGCCAAGGGCACCGTTCTCGTAGACCGCGATACCGGTAGGCGAGCCGCCGCCGTAAACGTCACCGACATCCATCGTATCGGGATCGTCCTGACGCCAGTGGGCGCGCGGCATGGACTGACCCGGGCGCTTGACGGAGTTATAGCCCGCGCCGGAAGGCGTGGTGTAACCGGCCGAGCCGTACTCGAGGACGAAAGAAGTGCGGCAGCTCTGCGAGTCGTCGTTATCGCCCTGGAAGAGGTCACCGAGCGAGGACGGAAAACTTTCATAGCTATTGCGATAGCCGTTACCGAGGATCTCGAGGCCGGTGCCGTCGGAGTTGAGACGGCCGGAGAAACCAGAAGACCAAACGAAGCCATCGTCGCTCTTGGCACCAGCGACGGTCTTGGGGTCGTAGGGCCACTTGCCGCCGCGCATGTCGACGTAACCGCTGGAGATACGGAAGGTCTTGCCAGACTTATCGGAGACCTCGGCGCCGCAGTTGCCGGAGTTGATGTAGAGCTTACCGTCGGGTCCCGCGACGACCGCGTGAAGCGAGTGGTCGTGGTCCTGGCCACCGAAGCCAGTGAGGAAGGTCTCCTTCTTGTCGACCGCGGGGTCGAACTTACCGTCGCGGTTCACGTCCGTGAACTTCGTGATGGTCGGGGCATGCGAGACGTAGACGACGTTATCGATGACGGCGATACCGAGAGGCGAGGTCCATTCCGGGTCCTGGACGAACGTCTGCACGGAATCGGCGAAGCCTTTGCCCTTGGTGTCGCTTAGAACGATCACGCGATCGCCTTCGGGGCGACGCTTGCCGCCCATATTATAGGTACGGTAGTTGACGCCTTCGTTGACCCAGAGCCGGCCTTGGGCGTCGAAGTCGATATTCGTCGGGTTGGCGAGCATCGGCGAACGGGCCCAGAGGGTGACCTCGAGTCCTTCGGGGAGCTGGAAGAGGGCCGCCGGGAGCGAGCCACCTTCGGACGCCTTGTAGGGTTCCGGCGGGGCCTTGGCGGCCGGGGCGGACTTAGGCGCAGCGACCAGGGAGGCGGCGGCGAAAAGGAAGAGGACGGAGCGGGGCATGACGGGGAGACTGTTTCTACAGCCCAGAGGAACGCAAGTTCCAGCCTATCTTTTCAGCACCCCCACCCTGCCGCTTCAAGCCCACCACTCCTGAAGCGTAGCGAAGTCCTTGCGGGTAGCGTCCAAGGCGACCTTGAGCGCTCCCTGATCCGTGACCTTGCCCTTCAGGTATTCGACGTGGAGGCAGACCGGGCCCGTGTAACCGGACTTGCGCAGCAGTACCACGGAGTCCTTGCCGACCCGGCCTTCGGCGAGCGGGCAGCCTTCGGCCAGCCTGCCCTGCCAGTTGAAGTTCTTGAAATAGACCATCGAGATATGGTCCCGGGCGACGGCCAGATGATTCGGCCAGGATAGGCCACCCTCGACCATGGCGTGGAAGAAATCGAAGTTCCAAGACAGCTCGTCCGGGCGGTAGTCCCGCATAAGCGTGGCCATGTCCCAGATCGCGGCGCCGACATTCTTCGGGCCGGAGTGATTCTGGTAGCACGGCAGGATGCCGACCTGCTTGCTGAGCGAGACCAGTTCCTTAAGCCGAGGACGAATCGCGTCGAGTTCGTCCCAGGGGGATTTCTTCCCGGAGTACGGATACCACTTCATGCGGTAACGTGGGATGCCAAGAGCGCGCGCGGTGCGAAGGACTTTCTCGGAGCGGTCCGCTTCATTCACCTCGTTGATGTCGGAAGTCAGCAGCGTGATCGACACGCCGCACTTCTTGAAAGCTTCGACGAGTTTCGGCAGGTCTTCTTCGGCGCGGGCCGGCTCGACATGTCCGCCCTTGCGTACCGGAGCTTCGACACCCTTGAAGCCGAGCGCGGCGACGGTCTCGGCGAGCTGATCGTAAGGCAGGCCGACGAGATGCTTCGTGAAGAGGCTGAATCCAGGGGCTTTCGGCGACGGCGCGGCCGCGAGTACCGGTCGGAGCATCGCTCCCGCCATCAGCGAACCGGAGAGACCCAGCATCGAGCGGCGGGAAAGCATCGGCTTACTTCTTGACGATGCGCTTGACCTGGCCGGTGAGCGAAGCGACGAGCACATCGCCGTTGCTCGGATCATAACCGAATCCGGCGATGGTGAAATCTTTGGCCACCTGCTGAGACTCCCACTTGCCGCCTTGTTCACGCAGGGCGAAGATGCGGCCGGAGGCGAAGTCGGCGAAGACGTAGGCGTCAGCAATGGCCGGAACACGGTTACCGCGATAGACGACGCCGCCGGTCACGGAGTTGCCCAGCTTGCGATCATACTCATGAATCGGAGACTTGAAGTCGGAAGGGGCGGCGAGCCCTGGAGGCGCCTTCTTGCCAGAGGCATCCTTCTGGACGAAGACGTGATTCCCTTCGACGTCGTGCCAGCCGTAGTCCCCACCGGAGACCAAGATGTCGATCTCCTCATAGAGGTTCTGGCCGACGTCGCCGGCGAAGCAGGCACCCGTCTTGGGGTCGAAGGAGAAGCGCCAGGCGTTACGGAGACCGGTCGCCCAGGTCTCGGTCCGGACGGAGCCGGCCTCGAGGGGGCGGCCGCGGTGGGAGGTGGCCGCCACGAAGGGGTTGTCGGCCGGGACGGAATAGTAGGCCTGGCCCGTGGCATCGGTGATGACCGAGGGGTGGGGGTTAGGGGTGGGGTTGCCGGCCTTCTTGTCTACGTCGATACGGAAGACCGCGGCATGGAAACCCTTGTTGATGTAGCCGGCGTTATCGAAGGCATCGCCCCCGGCGCCACCGTCGCCGCAGCTAATATAGAGGTAGCCATCCGGGCCGAAATGGAGGTCGCCGCCGTTATGGTTACCGGCGGGGTCGAGCTGGGTGATCAGAGGCTGCTCCGAGTCGGCATCCACGGCGAAGGGGTTCAGACTGGAAACCTTGAAGCGGGAGACGCGCTGATAGAGCTTTCCTTCAATCCTAAGACTATAGTAGACAAAGACTTGCTTGTTTTCCTTATACTTCGGGTGGACGGCGAAACCGAGGAAACCGCACTCGCCGGCGGCGTCGAACTTACCGTCCTTGGGGTTAAGCTGGAAGACCTCCGTCTTGACCGGCTTACCCGCGGTGAGGCCCGAGATCAACTGGACCTTACCGCCGAGGAAGTCGCCCCCCTTCTTCTTCTTGTCCGTGGAGGTGCCGGGGGCCGGGTCGCCCTTCTCGATCACGAAGACGGCGTCCTTGCTTCCGGGCAGAGGCGCGACCGCGACCGGGAGGCTGAACTTGATATCCGGAAAGGCGGGCTCCAGGGAGACGACCGCGTCTTGAGCGACGGCAGAAGTCGTCCCGAGAAGGAGCGAGAACAGGAGGGCGGCGGACGGGCGGAGTCTCATGGCGGGGGGTGTACGAGACACCTAAGTCGGAAGGCGGGCGCATGCAAAAGATTTTTTGCCGGCAAGCGGGGCCCGGAAGAAACCTTCGCCCTGCCCTTATTTTTCGCTGGTTTTCAGCGTACGGTTCGCTACTAAATACACCCGCATCACTGCACAACCAACCCACAAACAACATGTCCAAAGCCCTCACCAAGTCCCAAATCGCCGGTGCCATCGCCGAAAAAGCTGAGATCAGCAAGAAGCAGGCCACCGCGATCCTCGAGATCATCGCCGCCCTCGCCTACAAGAACGCGAAGAACTCCTTCACGCTCCCCGGCCTCGGCAAGCTCGTCCTCGTCCACCGCAAGGCTCGCCAGGGTCGCAACCCGGCCACCGGCGAAACCATCCAGATCAAGGCCAAGAAGGTCGTGAAGTTCCGCGTGGCCAAGGCCGCCAAGGACGCGATCCTCGGCGCCAAGTAATCTCTCACGAGATGCTCGCCAAAAGGCGCTCCGCAAGGAGCGCCTTTTTTGTTGGCCGCGTCCGTGCGCGACACATCGCACGCCGACGGGCACGGTTTTTCTTGCACGAGCGAACGCTCGCGGAATGAATACAGGAACGCAATCCGCCCGGGTGGCGAAATGGCAGCCGCAGCGGACTCAAAATCCGCCGCCCTCTAAAGGCGTGAAGGTTCGAGTCCTTTCCCGGGCACTTGCGGCGAAGATCGCCGACGTCGCGCAAGCCTCGTCGCGCGAACCCGCGTTCAACGTGCGTAGGCGACGACGACGGCGGCGAGCGAGGAAGCGTGCATGAGCGCGAACACCACCACGGAAGCGCAGCCGCGGTTCGACAGACGCTCCTTGTAAGAGAGGCCGCTGCCCGGGACCCCCACCGTGCCGTCGACGCGATCCTTGCGCACGTTGACGGTCGCGCCCGGACGGCCGACGGAAAGCGAAGTCCCCGTCTTCGAGACGTTGATCCGGAAGAAGCGGCCGAGCGGGACGACTTTACGGAAGCGGAAGAAACCCATCGGGGGCCAGCGTGGCGGCCGTCCGCAGGCAGGCAAGCCCGCCCGCCTGACCATCACCCGCTTTCTTATGACACTCTGCAACGTAGGTCCCGCTTGCCTTCCGGCAGCCGACCGCCCATATTGACGTCAGTTCATTCAATAGTCGCATCACGAGCAGGACGGGCGAAAGCCGAACCTGCACCAACCGAGCCCTCCCAGGGTCACGGTGGTCATCGGAGCCGCAAGGCGCCGAGATGAGAGCCGAAAGGCTAAAAAACAGTCCCCTGCGGATTGATCGTGCTGCGCGTCCCCTTCACCGCCGCCCACCATGATCAACACCCAAGACACCACCGCCCGTCCCGCCGCCCCCAAGCTGTCCATCCGCGTCAGCGAGGCCAACCGCCTACACCACCTCTGGAACAACAACGGGACCTGGTGGCTGCACTACACCGAACACCTCGCGGACTTCACCAAGCGCCGCGTCCGGCGTTCGCTCCGCACACACGACC
>JAPLTV010000120.1 GCA_026397955.1 Verrucomicrobiota bacterium
TGGCAGTCGCGTCAGTATCCCGGCCTCAGCTGGGACCTGCATGTCGGCGACTTCTGGCAGCTCGCGTGCAAGGTCTCCGCCGCGCCGGACATCATCTACTACGACTTCTTCTCGCAGAAGACCAATCCCGACGCCTGGGAACTTGAGTCGTTTGATAAGCTCTTCTCGTACTGCGATCCCAAGAAGTCGGCCCAGCTCTTCACCTATTGCTCGTCGACGACCATGCGTGTCGCGTTGCTCAACTCAGGTTTCTATGTGGCGAACGGCGAGGGTACCGGCTCGAAGAAAGAAACGATTGTCGCGCTCAGCCCTGGATTCCCGACCCCCTGCCCTTATCCGTTGGTCGGCCAGGAATGGCTCGAACGCTGGCGGAGGTCGTCGAAGAAATTCCCGGATGGCCTGACGCCGGAGCAGCAGGCCGAGGTCGAGAAGAGGATTGAGGGACATAAGCAGTTTTTAGTGTGAACTAAAAACTGCGGGGGAACTGCTGGCATGGTGAACTGCTGCGAAGCAGTCGCGGCCAAGGCCGCGCGGGGGCCTGCTGGCAGGCTGACATGCTGCGAAGAAGGCGCGGCGGAGCCGCTTGCTGGCATGGGTAATGGTGATCTGCTGCGAAGCAAATTGGTGGCAGGTGGCGGCCCCAGGTTGCGGGTGGCGGTAAGAGGTAGGGACGTGATTGCCATCACGTCCGTTCGAGGACGGACATGGGTAATCATGGAACTAGCTAAGCGCCGGTGACTACGGCATGCGGGCTCGAACGGCGGCGATGGCAATCGCCGCCCTACCCGATGCAATCTCCTGCCACCTGAAACCTGGGGCTGTCACCCGTCACCTGAAGTTTAGAGCTACAGCACTGTCGTGACGCGGTTCCGACCTTACCCAGCGCGGCGGAGCCGCGAGGGGGAAGCGGTTAGCGGTTGGCGGTTGGGAACACAGAGAGCGGCGGTAAGGGCATGACGTAGTCCTGCCCCTACCCTGCGGCCACCATGCGGCGGCCTCTGCTTCGCAGCTGTTCACCATGCCAGCAGTTCCCCCATGCGGCCGATGGCCGCATGACTTAACCTTCCCTTAACGTCGGGGTTGATATAGTGATACGCCTTCCCCACGTGGATTCCACTCCGCCCAAGCCGCCCCGTCTGCGCTCCCGCGCGCCGACGCCCCCGCCGCCTCCGCCCCCACCGGCGGAGAGCGTGGCCGCGGCCGCGCCCGAGCCGGCGCCGGAACCGAAGCCTGAGGGGAAGTCTAATAAATCGATCTTCAGTCACCGCTTCTTCCGTTTTGGCGGCGAAGGCCTGGTTGTGTCGTTGATGATCCACGGCCTGCTATTGTTCCTGGCCACGGCCTGGGTGGTCTCGGTCTCCACCAATCAGAAGAAAGAGCCGAACAGCTTCGCGACCGGAGCCGGCGGTGGCAACGGCGGCGAGCGGGCGATCGCGCAGAAGACCAAGGCTAAGCCCAATTCGCCGAAGAGCCTGACCAAGAGCGCGTCCCGGATCACCTCCAAGAGCGCCAGCGCGCAGATCGCGCTACCGGACATGCCGGACATGAATCGTGTCGCGCTGGGAGCACTGGCTTCGTCCTCGAAGGGTTTCGGCGGCGGCGCGGGCGGCGGGATCGGTGGCGCGGGCGGCATCGGTAAGGGCGGTAAGAATTTCACCGGCCGTTCCGTCATGGGCATGAAGATCAGCGGCGCGCACATCGCGGTGTACTTCGACAACTCGCCCTCGATGGAACCGTATCTGTCCGGCGTCGAGAAGCAGATCAAGGAGCAGTTCCCGAACGCCGACGTGTTTCGCTATTTTGGCATCTTCAACCTGAATCAGGACGGCGAAGTCGTGGGCGGTAAGCCTAACCAGAAATACGCGGTCGAGACCGTCGAGCAGATCGCCTCGAACCGTGGCGGCGGCCGGAGGGCTGCGGCCAACGACCCCGGCAAGTTCAGCCCTGCTGGGCGCAATATGCTGGCCGCCAAGGATGCCCAATTCCGCGTCGGCGGGGTCGGCGCGTGGATCGACGTCATGCTCCAGCAGAAACAGTATGACGCCATCGTCATCTTCTCGGACTTCGAGGACGGCATCATGCAGTATCGCGCCAAGGGAGGGGACCGACCGCGACTCGTGTTCGACGCCGATCTCATTCCGCGCTCGGACGATCGTACCGCTGAGGAAAAGGCTTGGGAAGAGCGCTGGGTGCAGACCTTCGGGCTCGCGGCCGACCACAAGGCCCCGCGTCTGTATCTCTATTCCACATCCAAGGAGCCCCAGGAACTTTACCAACGCTGCGTCACCGCTTCCGGCGGGGAGTTTAAGATGGTGACCATGCAGCGAGGGGGGATGTTCCCGTCGCCTAAAAAGAAATAGGCGACGGAGGGGGAACTGCTGGCATGGTGAACGGCTGCGAAGCAGTCGCGGCCGAGGCCGCAGGTAAACTAGTTGACCGGTTGATCAGTTGGCCAGTTGGCAAGGGAGACAAGTTAGAGGCCCGGAGGCTCAGAGGCTCGGTTGACCAGAGAGCAACTCACCGTGCAAAGGTGCAACTGCGGCGGCGCCGCGTGCAAAAGTGCAAAGGTGAGAGACAGCGCTCAAGGGGAGACCGGAAACCGGATGATTAGCTGGGGGCATACAAGGGCCGCCGCAGGGCGGCCGGAGGTAGGGGCGCGGCTTCGCCGCGCCCTCCACAAGAGGAGTGCACGATGAATCGTGCCCCTACCTTAGTTCGCCCTGCGGCGAACGGGTGGAGGGAGAGATCCGCGCAATGGGGTCAGACACGTTCAGCATTCCGAACGAAGTCAGACCCCATTGCGAGGCGGGTTAGGGATAACCCGCCCTACCCAGGTAGAGAGACAGTAATGTCGTGACGCGGTCCCGACCCTACCCAAGGCAGAGGCAACGAGGACAGCACGTGGTGCTGTCCCTACCTCGAGACATGGATCCGGTTCTTTCATCCTTTATCCCGCATCATTCATCCTGCATCTTGCCGTCACCCCCATGCGTTATCTGCGTCATCTGTATGTCCAGGTTTTGATCGGCATTCTGATCGGGGGAACGATCGGCTATGTCTGGCCCGGGTTCGGTGCGCAGCTCAAGCCGCTGGGGGATGCGTTCGTGAGCCTGATCAAGATGCTCATCGGACCGATCATCTTCACCACCGTCGTGGTTGGGATCGCCGGCATGGGCGACCTCAAGAAAGCCGGCAAGGTCGGCTTCAAGGCCTTCGTCTATTTCGAGGTCATCACCACCCTCGCGCTGCTCATCGGACTCGTCGTCGCCAACGTCTTTACGCCCGGCGCCGGCTTCCACGCGACACCCGCGTCGCTCGACGCCAAGGCCGTCGCGGGCTACGCCACCTCCGCGCAGGGGATGTCGGTCGTGGACACCCTGCTCCACATCATCCCAAAGACCTTCGTGAGCGCCTTCGCCGAGGGAGAAATCCTGCAGGTGCTGCTGCTCGCCTTGCTGTTCGGCCTGGCGCTGGGACGCATCGGCGACCATGGCCGGCCCGTCATGAATCTTTTGCACGAGGTCGCGCGGGTGTTCTTCGGCATCGTCGAGATCGTGAGCAAGCTCGCGCCTATCGCCGCGGCGGGCGCCATGGCGTTCACCATCGGCAAATACGGCATCGGCACCCTGTTCATCCTCGGGAAGCTCATGCTCTGCGTCTACCTGACCTGCGGCCTGTTTATCTTCCTGCTCCTCGGGGCGATCATGCGGGCCTGCGGTTTCAGCCTCTGGAAGATGCTCCGCTACATCAAGGAGGAGCTCTTCATCGTCGTCGGCACCTCGTCGTCCGAGACCGCCCTGCCCGGCCTCATGGACAAGATGGAGAAAGCCGGATGCGCCCGTCCCGTGGTCGGGATCGTCGTCCCCGCGGGGTATTCGTTCAACCTCGACGGCACCTGCATCTACCTGACCATGGCCGCGCTATTCATCGCCCAGGCCACCGACACCCCCATGACCTTGACGCAGCAGCTGACGCTCATGGCCGTGCTACTCCTGACCTCGAAAGGCGCCGCCGGCGTGACCGGCAGTGGGTTCATCACCCTCGCCGCGACCTTGGCCACGACCGGCAGTATCCCCGTGGCCGGTATCGCGCTCATAATCGGCGTCGACCGCTTCATGTCGGAGGCCCGCGCCATCACCAATTTCATCGGCAACGCCGTCGCCACCCTCGTCATCGCCAAATGGAATGGGGATTATGATCCTGAAAAAGGCGCCACGACAGTGGCGAGAGAGGCACGATAGCGCCTACGAGGTCACGAGGGCCGGAAGGCTCGAGGGCACGAGAGAGGCAAAGATACCGTGCAAAGGTGCAAATCGGAGCGGCGCTCCTGTGCAAAGGTGCAAAGGTGGCACACGAGAGTATCGAGTATGGAGGATTGAGTATAGGCGATGGTGAGGACACGAGGGCTCGCGGACCGGAGGGCCGGAGAGAGACAACGTTTCGGATGGGCAAGGAATACAGAACTCAAAGGGGGCAGCAGAGGGGAACCGGATAGTATGATGGGAGCATATGACCGAAGCATTAATCCCGGTTTCCGGTTGCCCTTTGAGCGCCTCCCTTCCTGCCACCGGCCACCTGGGGCTGCCACCCGCCACCTGAAACGAATGCAACTAGGTCAGCACGCAGTGCTGACCCTACCTTGAGACAGGCGGACGCGTCGCCGACGCGTCCCTACCCAGCGCGGCGAAGCCGCGAGGGGGAAGCCGCGAGGGGGAAGCGGTTAGCGGTGGGCGGTCGGGAACACAAAGAGGCGGCGGCCGGCCAAGGATGGCCAGCCCTACCCAAGACAGAGTTAAGGACTCAAAGGGGGCAGCATGGGGAGACCGGATGATTGGCTGGGGTCATATGACCGAAGCATTAATCCCGGTTTCCGGTTTCCGATTGAGTGGGTGATCGAGGCAACTAGGGCAGCACGCGGTGCTGCCCCTACCCGAGGCAGCGGGCAATAAAAAGGGTCGCCACCCCTGGCGACCCTTCCGGCTGCGGACAGCCACCTATGCTATGAAGACCGACACCAAATCAGAAGGACGAGGACAGGCTGAGGTTGAAGCGGTTTTCCTGATAACCGTTATCGCCCGAGCGGTATTCGTAGGAAGCCTCGGCGTTGAGTTCTCCGAGCTTCCAGCGCATGCCGAGGGTACCGACGGTGTAATCGCGATCCGCATTCGGGAGGGTCATCGCGACGCCGACCGAGCCGCCGTTGGTGGACACCGAGACGTTGGAAGTCTGGTCCGAGCCACCGAAGTCATGATCGAAGCCCACGCGGACGAAGGGCGTGTAGGTGCCGTTCGTGATCGCAAAGGCCTTGGCCAGTTCGACCGAGGCCGAGGCCGTGTTGGTCTTCAGGTGCTGGGTAGGATAGGTGATACCGCCAATGCCGGCTTCAGCATATCCGTCAACTCGCGCGGAGGTATGCGACAGGCCCACCATCGGGACGACCGACCAGCCGCCGATTTCGGCGACCGTGGCGCCGAGGTTGAATTCAGCCGAGAGGGACTGGCCTTCGGTCGCACCGCTCGGAGTGGAGCCGTAAGCCCCGGCCGACTGGATCGAATTGAAATCCTGGGTACCGGCGGTCACCGTGAAACTGCCGAAGAAGACGTCGCCACGGCCCAGAAGGTAGGAGGTCACGCTACGTCCGGTATAACCGATATGGGAACCATCGTTACCGTCGGACTTGCCATCCTGCATGCCGACGCCGATGCCGAAGACGAAGCCCGTGCCCACTTGCCACTCCAGGCCGACCGCGCCAGCGTTAGAACGGGAGTCGAGGGCGGGATTCGAGGAGCTGGCGTCTTCGGAGATATTACGGATGCTGCCATCGAACCACCAGCGGAGGCCGCCCTTGGTGCCATGGGTCTGGGGCATGCCGCTGGCGCAGAGATCGGAGGTCAACTCGGCAGCCTGCCAATCGAAATCAAGGGCCAACGGCGAGGCGGCCTTGGGGGCGGCGAGGCGCATGCTGCTCGAGAGGCGACCCTTCAGGATCGAGCCGAAGCTCGTGCCCATGAGCTGGGTGGAGCGGAGGGACTTGGAGGCCATGCCAGGAGCGCGGTTGGTGGCGGAGACAACCAGACCCGGGTCGACGTAGCCCGGGAGGGTCACGCGGTAGACCAAGATGCGATTGGGGCTATCGACGACTTCCTTGCTCGTGACCGAAGACAGGGCGTTGAACGTCGTGCCAAGCATTGTACCGGTCGGCGTGATAAAGTCATTATCGTTGCCGACCAGCAGGAAGTAGTCGTTCGGGTTGGCAGCATCCAAACAGGAAACCACCGAGAGGGCTTCCCATTTTTCGGAGAGAGAGTTAGTAGAAGCGGCGGTAATCGTGCGGCCGGCGAGAGCGGCGGTGGCGACACCCGAAGCACCGACCGTATTTAGGTTGAGGCCGAAACGGGCGAGCTGATTGACGTTGAGCAGGTTGACGAAGTCGGTGGTCGTCGCGGCGACGATACCGGCGACCGGGGCGAGCGTCGGGCCCGTGCCCGTGACGGTCGTGGTGTAACCCGTCTCGTAGACCGTGCCGGCGAGGTTCGTGGCGTTCGCGGTGCTCACCAAGGCGATGCTCTTAAAGACCATCGGAACATCAGCATATCCGACGGCGCTAGAGCCCGAAGCGTAGGCTGCCTTGCCTGACCCGTTGCCACTGCCATCACGGGTCAGCACCATGAAGGTGCTGCTGCTGAGAGCCACGATTTCGGACTGAGCGGCGGTCTTATCTGCCGTGACGCCGATGCCCTTGGTATTCAGGGTCGGGAGCTCGACGAGGTAATGGCCGATCGGGGAGGAAGGCGTACCGGTCTTCGTGATATCATAGACGAAGAGGCGGGTATAAGCGCGATTGAAGTCGGAATTCGAAGGCGTGTCCTGGCGGGTGGCGCTTTGGAGCATGGCTACGAGATACTTGCCGTCGGGAGTGATATCGACCGCTTCCATGCCCTGATTATCGCGGCGACCGCCAGTCTGAACACCAGTGGCAACCGCGGCGGATTCGGTGGTAAAGCCCGTGTAAGCCGAGTTGGAGAACTGAGGAATCAGCGCCTGGACCGGGGTGATGACACCGAGGAGTTTGCCGGTCTTGGAGACGTTGAGGATCGAGGCGCCGTATTCGTCGGAGATATAGAAGCTGCCGTCGGAGCGGATGGCTAGGCCTTCGGCGTCCAGCGACAGCTTACCGTTGGCGACCGGGACATTAGTGAGACTACCGAGGGTCGAAGCCGTCGGGTTGACCGCCGTCGTCGCACTGCCGTTGAAGTCTGTGATCTTGATCGTGTTCTTGAACGTAAGCGTCACCTGCGTCTGGCCGACCGTGTTGGTCGTGTAGTCAGGCGTGAAGGCCAGGTCGAACTTCTGGATGCGCGCGGCGTAGTCGATCAGACCGGCCACATTGTAACCGCGATCCGGAAGCGTGTAGAGCGAGCCAGCGTAGGAGCCGTCGGCGTTCTTACGCCAGGTAGTGGCATCAACCTTGAAGGAGGAGAACGAACCGAGCGTGTCGCCGAGTCCATCGATATTACCCGAGGCGTAAGTGCCTACGCCGACAAGGCCCTTGTTCAGGTAGGAAGCTCCGTTGAAGGAAACCGTCTTCGTCACGCCGACCGCGGTCGTGTCGAGATTCGGGGTCGTGTAGGTGATCGGACCGGCCGACAGGGAGATCGAGGCGGCGGCGGCGACAAGCAAGGAACGAGTGAGGGTGCGCATGTGGGTGTGCGGCTGATTCCGTCTCTAATCCGAACGACCACAAGATTGGCAATGTAAGGTATTCGCGGCGAAAATGACGGATATGACAGACGGCGAAGAACTCGTCACCGAGCCGTCGTTAAAAGACGAAAAGCCGACACCCTGACAGCACTTCAGCCATAAAGCCGACACACCATCGCCATCTTCTGACTTTTCGGCTTGGGGGAGTGGGACGGGGAGTTATGAAACGGGTATGCGTTTATTGAGTCTAGCTCTTGGCCTCCTTTTCCTGAGTGGCTGCAAGCCAGAGAAACCGATGCCTGACAACGAGAATGCGGTGACGGCTTTCGCGCTGCAGCACTTCATCGACAGCGATGAGATCAGTGGAGCCGTGACTGCCGTGGTCGGCCCGGATGGCATCATCGCGATCGAGGCCTTCGGTTTGGCGGACATCGCCAAGAAGCGCTCGATGGGCAAGGACTCGATGTTCTGGATCGCCTCGATGACCAAGCCCATGACCGCCATGGGCGTCATGATGCTCGTCGAAGAAGGCAAGGTGAAGCTCGACGACCCGCTCGAGAAATACGTCCCGGAATTCAAAGGCATCCAGGTGAAGACCCCGCAGGGACTCGTCGCCGCGACACGCCTCGTCACCGTCAAGGACCTCCTCACGCACACCAGCGGCGTCGACACCGGAGCCGTCACCCCGCCCGGTGCGGCGATTGACACCCTGCTCTTAGCAGCGATGGCCGCCGCTTACGCCAAGAAGCCGCTGACCGACCAGCCCGGGGCCAAGTGGAGCTATAACAATAACGCCATCAATCTGCTCGGACGCATCATCGAAGTGGCCAGCGGCAAGCCCTATGCCGATTTCATGGAAGAACGCCTGTTCGAGCCGCTCGGCATGACCAACACCACCTTCTGGCCGACGCCGGATCACTTGGACGTCGCCGCCCAGCCGTACAGCAAGAACAAGGAAACCGGCGCACTCGTCGAAGCCAAGAACAGCCGCTTCAGCGAACCGCTCCACGACACCAAGCGCACCCCCTTCCCGGCTGGCGGCTTGTATTCGTGCGCCAAGGACCTCGGCAAGCTTTACCAGATGCTCCTCAACGACGGCGAACTGGGCGGTAAGCGTTACCTCAAGGCCGCGACCCTGAAGCAGATGACCAGCAACCAGCTCGGCGACCTGCCCAAGGTTAGCTTCGCGCCCGGCATGCACATGGGCCTGGGTTTCCATATCGTGAACGCTCCCCAGGAAGTCACCGAAAGCCTGAGCATCGGAACGTTCGGCCACGGCGGGGCCTTCGGCACCCAGGCCTGGATTGATCCCGTCAAGAAGCGGGCCTACGTCCTACTCATCCAGCGCGTGGACCTCAAGAATTCGGACCAGAGCGATATCCGTCGCGAGTTCCAGAAGGCGGCGAAGGAAGCGTACGCGCGCTGAACGAAGCTCAGCGCGGGGGGTCTGCTGGCATGGTGAACGGCTGCGAAGCAGTCGCGGCCGAGGCCGCAGGTAAACTAGTTGATCGGTTGACCAGTTGGCCGGTTGGCCAGATTCGAGGACACGAGGACAGGAGGGCCCGAGGGCAAGAGAAAGGCAGTGCTTCGGGTGGCAGGTGGCAGCCCCAGGGGCTCGGGAGGCGGGGATCATTCTCGGGTGGCAGGTAGGGCTGGCCATCCTTGGCCGGCCGCGGTCGAGCAGGGATGCTCGACCCTACCCGATGCAGCGGACGCGATGGCAATCGCCGCCCTACCCCGCGCGGCGGAGCCGCGAGGTATTAGCGGTTAGCGGATGGCGGTTGGGAAGACAGAGAGGCAGCGGCCGGCCAAGGATGGCCAGCCCTACCCAAGACAGCGGCAACTATGTCGTGACGCGGTCCCGACCCTACCTCGAGACAACTAGGGCAGCACGCGGTGCTGCCCCTACCTTTGATACAGCGTAATATGGGGTCAGATACGTTCAGAATTCCCAACGAATTCAGACCCCATTACAAGGCCCATTGACATTATCTTCACATAACCGGAACTTTAGTCACTTACGGCGGTTACCCCTAAGTCCCCCTATGAATTTCCTCTCCTTGGTCCTTCGTCGACCGGTCACCCTCGTCGTCGCAATCGTGGCCCTGGCGCTCACCGCACTCTTCGGGCTCAACCGCATGGCCAAGGACGTCTTCCCGCCCCTGAACGTCCCGACGATCTACGTCGCCCAGCCGTTCGGCGGCATGGAGGCCGGCCAGATGGAAGGCTTCCTAACGTATTATTACGAATACCACTTCCTGTACATCACCGGCATCGAGCACGTCGAATCCAAGAACATCCAGGGAGCGGCGATCATGAAGCTCCAGTTCCATCCGGGTACGGACATGTCGCAGGCCATGAGCGAGACCGTCGGCTACGTGAACCGCGCCCGCGCCATGATGCCGCCCGGCACCGTGCCGCCGTTCGTGATGCGTTTCGACGCCGGCAGCGTGCCGATCGGGCAGCTCGTCTTCGCCAGCGAGACCCGCACCGTCGCGCAGCTGCAGGATGCCGCGCTGAACACCGTCCGTCCGCTGTTCGCCACCCTCCCCGGCGTCTCCGCGCCTCCGCCCTTCGGCGGCAGCGCCCGCAGCATCCTCGTCAACCTCATCCCCGACCGCCTCCGGAGCACCGGCGTCACGCCGGAGGAAGTCGCCGCCGCCCTCGCCGGAGCGAACGTCATCACCCCAGCCGGCAATCTCACGCTCGGCGACCAGAACCTGCTCGTCCCCGTCAACTCGACGGTCAAGAACATCAAGGACCTCGAGAACGTCCCGATCCGTCCCGGTCAGAACCCTGCGATCCTGATTCGCGACGTCGCCCAGGTCGTCGATGGCGCCGATGCCGTGACCAGCTATGCCTTAGTCGATGGTCGCCGCACCGTCTACATCCCGGTCACCAAGCGTTCCGACGCCTCCACGCTTTCCGTGGTCGGCCTCGTGAAGGAAAACCTCAGCGTCTTCCAAGCCGCCGTGCCCGCCGACATCAAGGTCAGCTACGAGATGGACCAGAGCCCCATCGTCAGCCGTGCCATCAACGACCTCTTCCTTGAAGCCCTGCTCGGCGCCGTGCTCACCGGCCTCATGGTCTTCGTCTTCCTGCGCGATGCGCGCAGCACGCTGGTCGTCGTCATCAACATCCCGCTCGCCTTGCTCATCGCCGTGCTCGGCCTCTGGCTCTGCGGGCAGACCATCAACCTCATGACCTTGGGCGGACTCGCCTTGGCCGTGGGCATCCTCGTCGACGAAGCCACCGTGGCCATCGAAGCCATCCAACAGGAACGTGAGAAAGGTCGACCCGTCGCCCTCGCCGTCCGCGACGCCATCCGTGCGACTGCCGGACCGCGTTTCCTCGCCATGGCTTGCGTCGTCGCTGTCTTCGTGCCCTCGCTATTCATGGAAGGCTCGGCCCGCGCGCTATTTCTCCCGCTCTCGCTCGCCGTCGGTTTCAGCATGATCGCCTCGTACGTGCTCTCTTCGACGCTGTTGCCCGTGCTCGCCATCTGGCTCCTCAAGGACGGCTCCACGCATCAGGTCAGTTTCTTCGACGGGCTCAAGGGCCGCTATGCCGCCCTGCTTGACGGCGTACTGGCGCGCAAGAAGACCATCGTCCTCGCCGGACTCATCGGCGGCCTCGGGCTCGTCGCCCTGCTCGGACCCAAGCTTGGCCGGGAAATCTTCCCGAGCGCGAATAATGGCCAGCTGCAGGTGCGCCTGCGTGCGCCCGCGGGCACCAAACTCGACAAGACCGAGCAGATCGCCCTTCAGGCCCTCGGCATCATCAAGGCCGAACTCGGCGCCGAAAACGTCGGCACCACCCTCGGGCTCGTCGGCGTCCATGCGCCCAACTACCCCGTCAACCTGATCCACGCTTGGAATAGCGGCACCGACGAAGCCACCTTGCAGGTCCAGCTTAAGGCCGGCGCCAAGGTCGACCTCGACGCCGCCAAGGAGAACCTCCGGCGTAAGCTTGGCATCGCCCTGCTTGACGTCCGTCTTTCATTCGAACCCGCCGACATCGTCAGCCGTGTCATGAGCTTCGGCGCCCCGACCCCGATCGAGATCGCCGTCAGCGGTCCCGCCTTGGCTGATAATCGCGCCCATGCCGAAGCCATCCGTGCCGAACTCGCCAAGATTCCCGAACTCCGCGACATCCAGTTCGCCCAGACCCTCGATGCGCCGGCGCTCGAGGTGAACATCAACCGTGAGAAAGCCGGACTCATGGGCATCAAGCTCAACGACGCCGCCCGTTCGGTCGTCGAAGCCACCGGTTCCAGCCGCTTCATCCTCGCGAACTACTGGGCCGACCCCAAGACCGGCGTCGCCTTCCAGGTCCAGGTGCAGATTCCAGGCGCCGCGACCAAGAGCATCGAAGACCTGCGGAACCTGCCCGTCGGTAACTCTGGCCAGCAGCCGGTTCTCCTCCGTTCCATCGCGACGCTCAAGGAAGGCGTCACCGTCGCGCAGTATGACCGCTACAACATGCAGCGCCTCGCGACCCTGACCGCGAATTACGCCGGCACCGACCTCGGTCACCTCTCTACACGCATCGACGAAGCCATCGCCGCCGCCGGCAAACCACCCGCCAAGGTCAAGGTCGACCAGCGCGGCCAGGTGACGCCTCTGCGTGAGCTCTTCGCAGGGCTCGGACGCGGACTCCTCATCGCGTTCGTCATCATCGCCCTCCTCCTTGCCGCCAACTTCCAGAGCGTCCGCCTCGCCGGCACCGTCATCGCTGCCCTCCCGATCGTCCTCACCGGCGTCATCCTCGGACTCTTGGCCACCTTCTCGACGCTCAACATCGAAAGCTACATCGGCGCCATCATGGCCGTCGGCGTCGCCGTCGCTAATTCCATCCTCCTCATCACCGCCGCCGAACAAGCACGCCTCGCCGGGGCCGATGCCGCGACCGCCGCCCGGCAGGCCGGCCAGACGCGCCTGCGCGCGATTCTCATGACTTCGTTCGCCATGCTCGCCGGCATGGTGCCCATGGCGCTCGGCTGGTCCGAAGCCGGCAGCCAGACCGCCCCGCTCGCCCGGGCGGTCATGGGCGGACTCATCTTCGGCACCGTCGCCACGCTCACCTTCATCCCGGCGCTGTACGCCTGGGTCATGGCCGGAGTCGGCCGCACCTCCCATTCCGTCGACCCCGACGACACCCAAAGCACCCATTACCATAAAGACCATGCCGTCTCCTAAGCTCCTCGCGCTCTTCCTGAGCGCCCTCACCGTGCAGGCCGCCGACCTCACCGTCGTCCGGCTCAAGACCGGCGACATCACGCGCAGCGTCCAGCTGCTCGGCGAAGTGCGCCCCAACCAGCAGGTCGCGCTCTACGCCAAGGTCGGCGGCTACGTGAAGGCCTTGCACGCCGACATCGGCGACCGCGTCGAAGCCGGCGCCGTGCTTGCCGAGCTCGAAGTCCCCGAGATCGTCGCCGACGAAGCGCGTACGCGCGCCGAGCTCGTACTCGCCGAACTCGAATTCAAACGCACCCAAGATGCCTTCAAGCAGGCGCCGGACCTCATGCCGCGCCAAAACGTCGACAGCGCCCAGGCCAAGCTCGCCGTCGCCAAGGCCCAGCAGGAGCGCAACGCCACCCTGCTCGGCTTCGCCAAGATCAAGGCGCCCTTCGCCGGGACCGTCAGCCGCCGCTCCGTGGACAAAGGCGCGTTCGTGCCCGCCGCGACCGGCGGAGGCTCCGGCCAGGCTGCGCTGTTCGTGCTGACTGATGCCGCCACCGTGCGCATCCAGGCCGCGCTACCTGAGTCCGAAGCTGGCCTCGTCGCCGTCGGCCAGCCCGTCGCCGTGCTCGCCGAAGCCGCAGGTGCGAAGCCCTTCGAAGCCAAGCTCACGCGGGTCGCCGGAGTCCTCGACAATCCCAGCAAGACCATGCTGATCGAGGCCGAGCTCGCCAACGTGGGCGGCGTGCTCAAGCCCGGCATGTACGCCAACGTGAAACTCGGTATCGAGACGCACAAGGCGACCTCCCTGCTGCCCTTGACCGCCATCATCATGGAGAAGGCCGTCGCCACCGCTTACGTCAACGAAGGCGGCAAGGCCCGTCGTCGCGTGCTCAAGGCCGGCTTCAACGACGGCGTGAACCTCGAGGTCCTCGACGGTATCAAACCGAACGAAGACGTCCTCGTCGTCGGAACCGCCACCCTCACCGACGGACAGGCCGTCACCCTCGCCAAGTGATGCGCTCCCGCAGCCTACTGTTCGCCTTGGTGGCGACGACCTTAGCAGGCGTCGCGCAGGAAGCCATGCGTGGCGAACCCATCGATCTCCCCACCGTACTCAAGCTCGCCGGGGCGCAGGGCATCGACGTCGAGATCGCCGAAGCCAAGATGCGCGAGGCCCGCGCGGCCGCTGACGGCAGCACCTGGGCGCTCTTCCCGACGATTTCTCCCGGTGTCGGCTATCGCAACCATACCGGCCAAGCGCAGAGCTTCGCCGGACCCGTCTCGGAGGTCGGCAAAGAATCCGTGACCGCAGGAGCTACCTTGTTCCTGTCGCTCGACCTCGGGGAAGCCGTATATCGACGCCTCGCCGCCAAGCAGACCGCCCAAGCAGCCGAACATGGGCTCGCCGCGCAGCGCCAGCAGACCGTATTGCAGGCCACCCTCACCTACTTCGATCTCACCAAGTCCCACCACGCCGTCTCCCTCCTCGAGGATTCCGTGAAGGCTTCGAAGGATTACCATGCGCAGATCGGAAAAGCCGTGCAGCTCGGACTCGCCTTCAAGGGCGACGAGATCCGCGCGTTCGCTCAGGTCAGCCGACTCGAACTCCGGCTGCGTCAGGCGCAGGACCAGCGTCGCGCGGATGCCGCCCGACTGGCGCAACTGCTCCGCCTCAACATCACCGAAGGCCTCATGCCCGCGGACGACCGCCCGCTGCCTCTCACCTTGGTCGATGGTCGTCGCAAGTTGGATGAACTCGTGAAGGGTGCGCTCGCGAAGCGACCCGAGCTCATGGAAGCTGGCGCCTTGCACGACGCCGCGCAGCATCAGGATGATGCCGCCCGCTACGCACCCCTCTACCCCACCCTCGGCGCACAGGTGTTCGCCGGCGGCTTAGGTGGCAGCACCAGTTCAGCCCGACGTGATTTCGCGAACAGCACGGACACTTATGTCACCCTCAGCTGGAAGCTCGGCGCTGGCGGACTTTTCGACTCATCCCGGACGGCCGGAGCCGAAGCTCGTCTACGCCAGAGCCAATTGGTCGAGACAAAGACGCGCGACGAAGTCGTCCGTCAGGTCGTCGAAGCGCAGTCCCACGTCACCTACCTCGGCCAGCAGCTCAAGATCGCCGAAGAAGGTGTCCGTTCGGCCGAGCAAGGCTACAAGCTCTCGCTTGGCCGCCAGCAGTTTGCCGTCGGCATCGTCCTCGAAGCGCTCCAGTCGCAGCAGGACCTGATCCAGGCCCGACTCGATTACGCCGGTACGGTCGGTGAATTGAACAAGGCTCAGGTCAGACTGAAGACCGCGGCGGGAGAGTGAGCGCGCGGCCAAAGGCCGCCGCAAAAATGAGAGGCCCGGAGGCTCAGAGGCTCGGTGGACCAGAGAGAGGCAGACTAGTTGATCGGTTGATCAGTGGGCCGGTTGGCCAGATTCGAGGACACGAGGACAGGAGGGCCCGTGGGCAAGAGAAAGGCAGTGCTTCGGGTGGCAGGTGATGGGGAGGTAGGGACGTGATTGCCATCACGTCCGTTCGCGACGGCACATCCGAATGTAAACCGAGCCAGACCAAGACCCGACGACTCCCGGCCTCGGGCTCGAACGGCGGCGATGGCAATCGCCGCCCTACCCAGAGCGTCGGAGCCGCGAGGTATTAGCGGTTAGCGGTTGGCGGCGGGGAAGACAGAGAGGCAGCGGCCGGCCAAGGATGGCCAGCCCTACCCGAGGCAGAGGTAACTAGGACAGCACGTGGTGCTGTCCCTACCACGATACAGGGCGGACGCGTCGCCGACGCGTCCCTACCCTGCTTCGCAGCGGATCCCCACGCGCCCAGCGGGCGCGTTACCAACTCACACGGAAGCCGCTGGTGAAGCCCCAGCCGGAGTAGGCGCCGCCGTCGGCCGCGGAGTCATGCATACGGGCATGTTCGACGGCGAGCATCCACTTGAGCTTATGGCCGTAGAAATAGCGGTTCACGCCGAGGTAGTATTCCTGGTAGCGATCGCCACGCTCCGGCGTGACCCAGCTCTCGTAACGAATCGGGTAGATGCCGTTGGCGAGTTTGCTCTGCAGATAGGTGTAGCGAAAGACCAGCTGCCAGTCCTCGTTGAAGGTGTAGATCGGCTCGAACTCGACACCCTTCAGGTCGGACTGCGTGCCGTTGCCTTCGGAGGCGGCGAGGTCGACGTTCAGGGTCCAAGGACCTTGGGTAAACTGCCCACTGAGCGACAGCGCGTGGTCATGGTTACGGCTGAAGGATTGCGGCAGGCCCGTCGAGTTCTGCGGGTCATCAGATTGTTTGAGGAAATCCAGGCGCACGAAGGCCTTCTGCAAGCCCCACTGCTCGTCGAAATGCCAGCCCGTCGAGACGAAGCCGATTGTACCGGCGTCGAAGCGGCCGAAATAAGCATTCGCTGAACCCGCCGTGAAGACACCCGCGCGATAGAACCACTTGCCGCGATCGCCCTCGAAGCTGATACCGGGGATCGATTCCTCGATCATCCCGATATTGTTCGAGATCGCGCTACGGTCGATCGTCGGGAGCACCAGCGAAGACGTCGACCCATCGAGCGTGAAGCGGACGCCTTGGCGACCGACCGTCCAGGCCGCCTCGGGGCCCGGAGACCACTTCACATAGGCGTCGGTCACCTTGTTGAAGAGCGGGTGCGGTGCGCCGAGGTTAGAGTCGAATTCCGTGGAGAAATACCAATCCCGGAGAAACTGCCCTTTCAGGCCGATACGCGAACGGCGATTGGCCCAGCCCGAGTCGGTCTTGTCACCATTACGGAAAGCGAACCAATCGAACTGCTCACGGCCGATGAAGCGGAGTTCCTGGAAAGTGTCGGCGGACGTCCCCTTCAAGAGAACCGAATGATCCCAGAGCCGGTCGTAAGCCGACGGCTCAGGCGGGGCGGCGGTCGTGGCGAGCGGCAGCGAAGCGGCGAGCAGGAAGAAGGTGAGCTTTGAAGGCATGAGCAGGCCCACAGAGAAAGCCGTGCGCCGGCTGAAAACGAGAATTAAAGAGTAGATATATGTCATAACCGCAGGTTGCTTCGGGGACGCCGAGTTTCTTAATCAGGACACCCCGCCCCAGCCATGACCCTCTCTCGTCGAAACTTCCTGCGTACCGCCGCGCTCGCGACCCTCGCCTTTCCGGCGATCGTCCGGGCACGTAACCTGAACTCGCAGGTCCAGATCGCCGCGGTCGGCGTCGACGGCAAGGGCTTCTCCGATATCGCCGAATGCGCCTCCCACCCCAAGGCGCACTTCGTCGGCTTCTGCGATATCGACGCCAGCCGTTTCGCCCACATCGACAAGAAGCTTCCCGGCGTGACGCATTACAGCGATTGGAGAGAGATGTTCACCTGGCTCGGCGACGGCTTCGACGCCGTGACCGTCTCGACCCCCGACCACATGCATGCGCTACCGACCATCATGGCCATGCGCCTGGGCAAGCACGTCTACTGTCAGAAGCCGCTCACCCACACCGTCTGGGAAGCACGCCAGCTGCGCCTCCAAGCCGCCAAATCGAAGGTCCGAACCCAGATGGGCAACCAGATCCATTCCGCCAAGGAATACCGCACCGGCGTGAAGCTCATCCAGTCCGGCCGCATCGGCAAGGTCCTCGCCGTGCACAGCTGGCACCCTAACACCGGCAACAAATACACCGGTATGACCGCCGCCCCCGCTTCCGGCCCCGTGCCCGCCGGCGTGAGCTGGGACCTCTGGCTCGGCACCGCGCCGAGCCGTGAGTTCGCGCCTGACGTCTATCATCCTTTCAAATGGCGCGACTGGGTGGATTTCGGTAGCGGCACCATGGGCGACTTCGGTTGCCACCTGCTCGACCCCGTCTTCACCGCGCTCAAGCTCGGTACGCCCCTCAGCGTCAAGGCGGACAGCGTCGGCGCCAATACGCAGACCTGGTGCGCCCAGCAGACCATCGAGTGGGTCTTCCCCGGCACCGAGTTCACCAAAGGTAACACCCTCTCCGTCACCTGGTACGACGGCGGCCGCCTACCGGATGCCACGCTCGCACTACTTCCGCCCGGCAAGACCTTGTCCGCCGCTGGCTCGATCTTTATCGGCGAACACGGAGTCATGATGTTGCCGCACGTCGCCATGCCGCAGCTCTTCCCCGAAGAGAAGTTCGGCAAGAACCTCAACCCGGGCGACCTCGCCCGACGTGCGCGCGCCCAGGTTAAGCCCACCGACAAAGTCGCCATCGATCTCCCGGATTTCGTCGAAGGCTCCAGCCATTATCATGCTTGGGTCGACGCGATCGCTGATGGCCACGAGACCACGGATAATTTCGCCTACGCCGGCCCGCTGACCGAAGCCGTGCAGCTCGGCAACGTCGCCTCGCGCTTCTCGGGCGTGAAGCTCGATTGGGATGCCGCCGCCATGAAGTTCCCGAACAAGCCCGAAGCCGAAGCGTTGTTGACGAAGAGTTATCGCAAGGGGTGGGAGCTCATTGCCGCTGACCGGTAAGGCGGTCAGCGCGGGGTTCTGCTGGCATGGTGAACTGCTGCGAAGCAGTCGCGGCCGATGGTCGCGTGGGGGCATGGGTATTGGTGATCTACTGCGAGGCAGCTGGTAGGGCTGGCCATCCTTGGCCGGCCGCGGCCGAGCAGGGATGCTCGGCCCTACCCGATGCAGAGAGGCCTAAGTCAAAGGGGGCAGCATAGGGGAACCGGATGATTGGCTGAGGGCATACATCTTCAGGTCTCGGGTCTCAGGTGATCGGGAGCCAGGTACGGGTTATCGGGTACGGGTGCGGATACGGGTTCGGGCCTGAACCTGTACCTGCACCAGAACACCTGAACCAGATACCTGATGGCCGAGACCTGGGACCTGAGAGTGAGTTTGAGACAGCTATGTCGTGACGCGGTCCCGACCCTACCCAAGACAGGCCGCTGAGGTTGAAAAATCGGCATTCGGGAGGGCGGCGAAATGCCGAGACTTACAACCTTGCAACCTTGGGCACAAATAGGGGTTACTTGGTCAGATTCATATGAAATTGCCCCGTCTCCTGGCCTTCGGCCTCCTGCTCGCCACCGCGCTCCAAGCGGCCGACGCCAAGAAGCCCAACGTGCTCTTCATCGCGGTCGACGACCTGCGCCCCGAGCTCAGTTGCTACGGCAACACCGTCATCAAGACGCCGAACTTCGACCGTCTTGCCAAGCGCGGCATGGTCTTCAACCGCGCCTACTGCCAGCAGGCCGTGTGCAGCCCGTCGCGCGCCTCGATCATGACCGGCAAGCGCCCTGACGCCACCCGGGTTTGGGATCTCGAGACGCACTTCCGCGTCGCGCTCCCGAACGTCAAGACCGTCGGCCAATACTTCAAGGAGCACGGCTACTTCTCCCAAGGCATGGGCAAGATCTTCCACGGCGGCTACGACGACGAGCCGACCTGGTCCACGCCGTGGGTAACGCCCAAGGCGCCGACCTACGCCAAGGAACCGACCGCGGCCGACGTCGTGAAGGAAGACGCGAAGAACAAGGGCAAGGGAGTGGCCTTCGAAGCCGGCGACGTCGCCGATGATTTCTACACCGACGGCAAGACCTCGCGTCTCGCCGCCCAGACCATCGCTGAACTCAACAAGAAGGGACAGCCGTTCTTCCTCGCCGTCGGCCTTTCCAAGCCGCACCTCCCGTTCGTCTCCCCTAAGAAGTATTGGGACCTCTACGACCCGGCCAAGATTCCGGACACCGCCAGCCCCTTCCCCGTCGGCGCTCCGGCCTACGTCGGTGACGGCGACAGCGGCGAATTCCGAGCCTACACCAACGTCCCGCCCAAGGACAAGAAGCTCGCCCGCACGCCTCTCCCCGCCGCTTTCGCCTCGCAGGTGCGCCACGGCTACTACGCCGCCGTCAGCTACACCGATGCCAACCTCGGCATCCTCCTCGACGCCCTCGAGAAGGAAGGCATCGCCGACAACACCGTCATCGTCCTCTGGGGCGACCACGGCTGGAAGCTCGGCGACCACGAAGAATGGGGCAAGCACACCAACTTCGAAGTCGATGCGCGCGTGCCGCTGATCTTCAGCTACCCCGGCCAGAAGACCGCCGGCCAGAAGAGCAATTCGCTCGTAGAGTTCGTCGACGTCTATCCGACCCTCGCCGACCTTTGCGGCCTGCCCAAGCCCGACGTCGATGGCCTCAGCCTCAAGCCTGTGCTCGAGAACCCTGCCGTGACCGTCAAGCCCGTCGCCATCAGCCAGTACCCGAAAGGAGCCGGCGTCGCCAAGAAGGAAGGCGCGAAGGGCGCCGCCAAGCGCGACGTCATGGGTTACAGCATCCGTGACGAACGCTGGCGCCTGACCCTCTGGCGCAGCCTGGCCGACAACACCATCGTCGACACCGAACTTTACGACGAGGTCAACGCCCCGACCGAACCGGAGAATCTCGCCAAGAAGCCGGAGAACCAGGAAGTCATCGCCCGCCTCAGCAAGTTCCTCCCCCCGCCCATTCCCGCCGCCGATCCGAACGCCAAGAAGATCGCCAAGGGCAAGAAGAACATCGTCGATATCGCCGCCAAGAAGAACGACGAAGACGCCACCGCCCCGAAGATCGCCGCGCCTGCGACCGCGGATGCCTCCAAGGACCGTGTCGGAATGTTCACGCGCCGCGACGTGAACAAGGACGGCAAGCTCTCCAAGGAAGAATACATGGACAAGCAGAAGGACCCGGCCCACGCCGCCGAGAACTACATCAAGTTCGACAAGGACAAGGACGGCTTCCTGACAAAGGAAGAGTTCGTCAAGATGGGCAAATAAGCCCGCCCTCCCCCTTCCCCACGAAAGGCGGTCCGCAAGGCCCGCCTTTCTTATGCCTTCCTCCCGGCCGCATCTGCCCTAGCCTCTTCGCACCCATGTCCGCCTTGTTCCGATCGATCGCCCTCTTCTGCGGCCTCACGCTGACCGCAGCCGAAAGCGTACCGGCGACCATCGTCGTCGAAGTATCCAAACCAGGACACACGATCCCCGCGGACTTCCTGGGTATCAGCTACGAAAAGAACGCGCTCGTCGAACCGCACTTCAAACCCACTAACAGCGTCCTCATCCACCTGCATCGTAATCTTGGGGTGGGCACATTGCGCCTCGGCGGCAACAAGGTCGAACTCACGCGCTGGCAGCCAGAGGCGCCTGCGTCCTTGGACAAGGCGACCGGCCTCGCGGTGATCGGCCGCACCACGCTCGACGACCTTTACGGCTTCCTCAAGGCCACCGATTGGAAATGCCTACATGGCATCAACCTCGCCGGCAACCAGCCTGAAGCTTCTGCCGACGAAGCCGCCTATGCGCTCAAGATAGGCGCCGCGTCCGTGCTGGCCTTCGAAGTCGGCAACGAACCCAACCTCTACACCAACCACGACCTCCGGAAGAAAGGGTACGACTGCCCGACCTACCTCCCCGAGGCCACTGCGGCCATCAAGGTCATCCGCGGACGCAACCCCGGCATCCTCCTCGCCGGCCCGGCCACCGCGCGTCGCACCGACCACTGGTTCGAGGACGCCGTCGCCGGGCTCAAAGGCCAGCTTACGATCGGCACCTCGCACCTTTACGCCCTCTCCGGTGGCTCGACCAATCCCAAGTCGGCCAACTTCCCGAGCATCGATAACCTCCTCCTCCCGGCCACCATGGCCAAGGATGTCGCGATGGTGGACGAGCACCTGGCAGCCGCGAAGGCTGCCGGCATGCGTTACCGTCTTGCCGAATGTAACTCCGTGTCGAACGGAGGCCGCACGGGCGTGAGCGACACCTTCGTCTCCGCGCTCTGGGCGACCGACTTCCTCTTCGCCGTCGCCGAGCACGGTGCCGACGGCATCAACTTCCATTGCAACCTCAAGCCAGGCAGCTACTCGCCCATCTCGTGGTCGAAGACCGAGAGCCGCTACGTCGTACACCCCCTTTATTACGCCATGCTCGCCTTCAAGGAAGCCGGCCACGGAAAGATCCTGCCGATCTCCGTGAAGTCGTCCGCGAATCTCACCGCTCACGCGACGCTTGGAGCGGACGGCAAGGTCCGCATCTTCCTCACGAATAAAGATCTGACGAAGGCCGTCATCGCGCATCTCGCGACCGGTCGCACCAAGGGCAGCGTCATGCGCCTGCTGGCCCCGGCGGCCGACGCCAAGAGCGGCATCACCTTCGCCGGAAGCGCCACCGGCGCCGACGGCAAGTGGGCCGCCAAGACGACCGAGACGATCACCGCCTCCGGCGCCGATCTCACGGTCGCCCTTCCGGCCGGCAGCGCCGCCGTGGTCACGCTCGACTAGACCGAGCGAAGTCGATCGGTCTCGCGGGCACGGAACTGCGACGGCGTGAAGCCCGTGTGCTTCTTAAAGTCCTTGCTGAAGAAGTAGCGGTCCGAATAGCCCACCTGTTCGGCGATTTCTTTAATATCATCGGCCGTGTCGGCGAGGCGACGCTTCGCCTGGCTGATGCGTTCGCGACGGAGCCAGTCGATCGGACTCGTGCCGAAGGAGGTCTTGAAGACGCGCGAGAAATGGGTCGGGCTCAGGCCCGCGAGACGCGCCAGCGACGGCACCGTGTGTTTCTTGAAATAGAAGAGCTTCATCTGCTCGACGCAGCGGGCAAGGGCCGGCGGGATCTTCGGCGCCAGTTCGCCGGACTGCTGGCGGGCGCAGTAGGCCTGAGCGACCAGCTCAGCCACCTGGGCATGGATCAATGCCGGTGACGATGGAGCGTCCTGCGGGATGAGCCGAAAGAGCTCCTTGAAGACCGGCGAGGCCTTGCGCAGGTCCATCCCGGAGATGATCGGAGTGTCGCGGACGCCGAGCAGATCGGACAACTGCGCCAGGCGAGGTCCTTCGGCACGGATCCAAAAGACCTCCCACGGATCGTCGGCCACCGCGCCATGTTCGTGCGGGTGATGGCAATTGATCCAGACCAAATCGCCACGGCGGATCTGATGCGTGCGACCGGCGATACGCGTCCACCCCTTGCCGCGCAGGCAGAGGATGAGTTCATGCCCCGGGAAGTGGTCGCGCTTGATATGATGCTCTGTGCCGGCGAGGAGATGGCCCGCACGGGGCACGGTATAGAACACGTCTTGGTGGGACGGATTCGGGGTCGCGTAGAGCGAAACCGGGAAGCGGTTGGCGACGGGGGGCTGAGCCATGGTAGGATAATACAACTTGCCGGTCGGGGCTTGCCATTTAAAACTGCCAGCTTCGGCGTAGAATAACCCCCAGATGAATCAGCCGGCCCCGCTGCTCCTCGCCTTCATGGCGGCCCTCCTCCCCGCGCTCGCGGCGGAGCCGGTTCGTTTCAGCCACGACGTCCTGCCGATCCTTTCGGACAACTGCTTCGGATGCCACGGCCAGGACGAAGCGCACCGCAAGGGCAAGCTGCGGCTCGACGTCCGGGAAGCCGCCCTAGCCAAGGAGGCATTCGTCCCCGGCAAGCCCGACGTCAGCGAACTCATCAAGCGCATCGTCACCACCGACGAAGACGAGCTCATGCCTCCGCCCAAGTCGCACAAGGCACGGCTCACTGCGGCGCAGACAGATATCCTGCGACGCTGGATCGCCGAAGGCGCCGTGTGGGGAAAGCACTGGGCGTTCGAACTGCCCGTCAAGGCCAGCGTCCAAGGTCACCCCGTCGACGGCTTCGTCGCCAAGAAGCTCGCAGCCGAAGGACTCACCCCGGCCAAGGAAGCGCCCAAGCACACCCTGCTCCGGCGCCTATCGTTCGACCTGACGGGGCTGCCGCCCACCGAAGCCGAGACCCAGGCTTTCCTCGCGGACACCTCGCCACAGGCCTACGAGCGGGCCGTCGACCGTCTCCTCGCGTCGCCGCACTACGGCGAACGCATGGCCATGTGGTGGCTGGATGCGGCGCGTTATGCGGACACCGACGGCTTCCAGTCGGACGCCACGCGCACCAACTGGCCGTGGCGCGACTGGGTCGTCGAGTCGTTTAACCGTAATATTCCTTACGACCAGTTCACCCTCGAGCAGTTCGCGGGAGACCTTCTCCCAAACGCCACGCCGGAGCAGAAGCTCGCGACCTGCTTCCAGCGCAACCACATGACCAACGGCGAAGGCGGCCGTGACCCCGAGGAATCCCGCGTCGACTACGTGCTCGATCGCGTGAACACCATGGGCACCACCTGGCTCGGCATGACGCTGGGCTGCGCGCAGTGCCATAGCCACAAGTTCGACCCCGTCACGCAGGCCGACTACTACGCCCTCTCGGCCTTCTTCAATAGCATCGACGAAGACGGTAAGGCCGGCGGCGCCGCCAAGCCCTTCCTCTCCTATCAGTCCAAGCACGCCACAAGGGCGATCGCGGAGGCCCAGCAGCTCGTCGACGCCACCAAGCCGGCCGAAGTCGCCGCGCGCATAGCGGCCGAGAAGCCCTTCACGCAGTGGCTCGACGAGCGCCGCCGCGTGACGAAACCCGACTGGCAGACCTGGAAGGTCATCAAAGCGGACTCCCTCGAGACCGCCGAAGGCACTATTCTTAAACAGGAAGCCGATGGCTCAGTGCAAGCCTCAGGACCGCACCCCAACCAGGATGAATACCGCATCGTCAGCCATGATCGCCTCGAGCGCATCACCGGCCTGCGCCTCGAAGTCCTGCCCCACCCCTCGCATACCAAGGGCGGACTCTCCCGCGGGAAAGACGGCGAGTTCAAGCTTACCGACCTTAAACTTCAGGTGCGCACGCGCGGCAACAACCAGATCAAGGATATCCTCATGGCGAACGCCGTCGCCGACGTCATGGCCGACAAGAAGAAGCATGGTGGCTATGGCGACGTGAAGGACACCCTCGATGACGACCCGCGTAACGGCTGGACCACCATTGGCTTCGACCAGACCAAGCCGCACGTGGCCATCTACGCGCTCGCCGAACCGCTCGTGCTCGGGCCGGACGACGAGCTCATGATCGAATTGCGCCAGCGTTCGACCTTGGGCGACGCCAACATCGGCCGCTTCCGCCTCGCCATCGCCGCCGAGCCCGGCGACGCCGTGAACAAGGTCGGCCGCAGCCCGCGCGAAGAACTCGCCGCCCTACCCGCCGGCCAGCCGGTCGACGCCAAGTTGCGCGAACGCCTCTTCGGCGAATTCCTCACGGACCATGCCCCTTACCAGATTCCCCGACAGGCCATGGATCGTGCCCAGCGACAGCTTGCCGAGACCAAGGGTGCCTCCGGCAAACTCAACGTCATGGTCCTCGCCGAACGTAAGGAGCCGCGCGATACCTTCGTCCACATCCGTGGCGTCTGGGACAAGCATGGCGAAAAGGTCAGCCCCGACGTCCCCAAAGCGCTGGCCGCTTGGCCCACAGGCGAAGCCCGCACGCGGCTCGGCCTCGCCCACTGGCTGACCGACAAGGACAACCCCCTCACCGCCCGCGTGACCGTGAACCACCTCTGGCAGATGCTCTTCGGCCAGGGACTCGTGAAGACCACCGAAGACTTCGGACTGCAGGGCGAGCGTCCGATCCACCCTGAACTCCTTGACTGGCTCGCCGTTGATCTCGTCGAACATAACTGGGACCTCAAGCGCACCCTCAAGCTCATCGTCCTCAGCGCGACGTATCGTCAGGACTCCTCCGTCACGCCCGCCCTGCTGGCCAAGGATCCGGAAAACCGCCTGCTCGCCCGCGGCGCCCGCTTCCGTCTGCCCAGCTGGATGATCCGCGACTCTGCACTGCGCGCCGCTGGCCTCTTCAACCCCGCGCTCGGCGGACCGCCCGTGCGCCCGTATCAACCCGACGGTGTGTGGGAAGAGCTCTTCATGGGCCGCTTCAAATATGAGCCCAGCGAAGGCGCCGCCCAGTATCGCCGGACCCTCTACGCCTTCTGGCGTCGCTCCATCGCGCCGACATTCCTCTTCGACTCCGCGCAGCGCCGCTCGTGCGAAGTACGCACCGGCCGAACCAACACCCCGCTACAGGCGCTGACCTTGCAGAACGACCTCACCTACCTCGAATCCTCTCAAGCCATCGCCGCCGAGGTCCTCCGAGAAAGCGGCGACGCGGGGCGACTCCAAAAACTCCTGCGCAAAGTACTCTCCCGCGAGGGCGACGACCGCGAAGCGGCGGCGCTGGGCAAGACGCTCGCCGAAGCCCGTGCCCACTACCGCAAGCATCCGGCCGACGCCGAGAAGTTCCTGCGCATCGGCCAACGCAAACCCGCCGCCGGCACCGACCTGCCCGAGCTCGCCGCCTGGACCGTCGTCGCGAGCCTCGCCCTCAACCTCGATGAGGCGATGACGCATGAGTGAACGAAATGCAAGGGGGCACGTGGGCACGTTGACACGGGGACACGAAAGCACCCTCAAACAAAACTAAAATACGGATCAATAATCATCCATCCTTCATCGCCCTTCCGCCATCTGCCATCTGTCATCCGTCATCTTATCTTCATGTCCCCTCTCTCCCGTCGTTCCTTCCTTGCCAGCAGCATCGCTGCGATGGCGGCGCCGCGCTTGCTCGCCCAAGCCGGGGCCACCCCGGCGCACCACGGCGCAATCGTCGGCCATGGCGAGTTTCGCTATCGCGTGGATAAGCTCTGGTGCCAGGCCGACAAGGCCAAGCACCCCGTCAAGGATTGCCATGAGATGGTCCAGTCCGCGGACGGCCGCCTCTTCCTCATCACCAACCTCAAGCAGAACAACGTCCTCGTCTTCGACGTCGCCGGCAAGGTGCTCGACGCGTGGACGCTCGGCCTGAGCGCGGGCCACGGCCTGACCTTGCACCGCGAAGCCGACGGCACCGAATACCTCTACCTCACCGACAACTCCGGCCGCGTCATCAAGGCCACCCTCGACGGCAAGGCCGTGCTCGAGCTTCCGCACGCGCAGAAGTGCGGGGCTTACTCGGATAAGGAACCCTACTCGCCGACCGAGACCGCCATCGCGCCCAACGGCGACATCTACGTCGCTGACGGCTACGGTTCGCAATATGTGCTCCACTTCGACAAGAGCGGAAAATACCTGAGCAAGTTCGGCGGCAAGAGCACCCAGCCCACGAATCCCGGGAAGTTTATGCAGGCACACGGCGTCGCGATCGACACCCGCGGCCCCGAGCCCTTACTCGTCTGCACCGAACGCGTGCGCAATGAGTTCAACTGGTTCACCCTCGAAGGAAAGCACGTACGGGGCGTCTACCTGCACGGCGCGTACGTCAGCCGACCCGTGATCGCGGGTAAGCACCTCTACTCCGGCGTCTGTTTCGGCGCCAAGCCTGACGACACCCGCATGTGGCAGGGTCGTGGCTTCGTCACCATCCTCGACGAGCATGACCGCGTCGTCTCCAATCCCGGCGGCCAGGAGCCCAAGTACGTCGACGGACGCCTCCAGCTCATGCTGCAGGACCAGCCCGTCTTCAACAACTGCCACGACGTGTGCGTCGACACGCGCGGCGACCTTTACGTCTGCCAGTGGGCCAGCGGCAACGTGTACCCCTACAAACTTCACCGCCTCGCATGAGTCCCGATCCCCTCGACCCTTCGCGGCGCTACTTCCTCGGCCAGTGCACCGGCCTTTCGCTCGGGGCCATGGCGCTCTCGACGCTCATCGGCCGCGCCCTCGCCGCCGACGGCGCCGGCAAACTCGGCCTGCCGAACCTCCCCCACTTCGCCGCCAAGGCCAAGCGCGTCATCTTCCTGACCCAGTCCGGCGGCCCCTCGCAGATCGAGCTCTTCGACGAGAAGCCCGGCCTCATGAAGCTCGCCGGCACCGAGCTGCCTGAGTCCGTCCGGCGCGGCCAGCGCCTGACCACCATGACTTCGGGCCAGAAGCAGCTCATCAAGCCCGCCGCCACGAAGTTCGAACGCTGCGGTAAGAGCGGCCAGAGCATCGGCGAATGGCTCCCGCATCTCAAGACCGTCGCCGACGATCTTTGTATCGTGCGCTCGATGCATACCGACCAGATCAACCATGCGCCCGCCATGACGCAGTTCCTGACCGGCAATCAGATCCCTGGACGCCCGAGCCTCGGCGCCTGGGCCAGCTACGGCCTCGGCAGCGAGAACCGCAACCTCCCCGACTATCTCGTCCTGCTCTCCAAGATGCAGCGACCGAGCGACCAGCCCTTGTATGATCATTATTGGGGCAGCGGGTTCCTGCCGTCGCGCTACCAAGGCGTCAAACTGCGCAGCGCCAAGGACCCCGTCCTCTACCTCCGCGACCCCGACGGCCTTCCACGCGAACTCCGTCGCGAGATGCTGGACGGACTCGGGGCCATGAACCAACGCGCGCTTGAGCGTAGCGGCGACCCTGAGATCTCCACGCGCATCCGCCAATATGAGATGGCCTACCGCATGCAGGCCAGCGTACCCGAGCTCACCGACCTCAGCGACGAGAAGGACGAAGTCTTCGAGCTCTACGGGCCCGATTCACGTCGCCCTGGCAGTTACGCCGCCAATTGCATCCTCGCGCGGCGCCTGATCGAGCGCGGCGTCCGCTTCGTACAGCTCTTCCATCCCGACTGGGATCATCACAGCCGCCTCACCTCCTGGTGCACCGCGCGTTGTCGCGACACCGACCAGCCCAGCGCCGCGCTCATCAAGGACCTCAAGCGCCGCGGACTCCTCGAGGACACCCTCGTTGTCTGGGGCGGCGAATTCGGCCGCGGCGTCGCCGGTCAGGGCAAGTGGGACAGCCCCGAAGCCGGTCGCGACCACCACCCGCGTTGCTTCACCATGTGGATGGCCGGCGGAGGCAGCAAGGCCGGCACCAGCTACGGCGAGACCGACGACTTCAGTTACAACGTCGCCAAGGATCCCGTGCACGTGCACGACCTCCACGCCACCATCCTGCACCTCATGGGTATCGACCATGAGCGCTTCACCTATCGCCACCAGGGACTCGATTTCAGGCTGACGGGGGTCGAGCCGGCGAAGGTGGTCAAAGGATTATTGGGCTAGGGCCAGGGCTGGGGCTAGACAAACGAGAGGCAGTGCAAAGGTGCAAATCGGAGCGGAGCTCCTGTGCAAAAGTGCAAAAGTGAGAGGACGGGCTCAAAGGGGGCAGCATAGGGAAACCGGATAGTTTGCGGGGGTGCATCTAAGGAAGGGGGCGTGCGGCCCGCGCGCCTACGGATGACCGGGCCGGTCATCCCTACCCATACCCACAGCAAACATCCCGGTCTCCGGTCTCCCTTTGCGCGAATTGAACGCTTCGGGTGGTGGGTTTTCGACTCTGCCATCGATTCAGTCATCTGCCATCGACGCAGTAATCTATCCAGCCCTCCATTCAGTCCTCTATTCTGTCCTCTATTCAGACCTCCACATTGTAGCGGGCTAACCGCCAACCGCTAACCGCTAGCCGCCGTAACCGAATACACTCCATTTCCCGCCATTTGAACAAGTGGCGTTGACGGGTGTCCAAGGGGCATAGACAAACATTGACCCATGAGAAACCCCCTCTCTGCGCTGCTGGCTTTCCTGCTGGTCGCCCTCGCCCCTCTTTCCGCCCAGGACGGCTTCAAGCCGATCTTCGACGGCAAGTCCCTCGCCGGCTGGGACGGCAACCCTGACCTCTGGTCCGTCGAGGACGGCTGCCTCACCGGGAAGACCAAGGGCCCGGACCATCTCGCTTATAATCAGTTCCTCGTCTGGCGCGGCGGCGTGCTCAAGAACTTCGAGCTGCGCGCCAAGATCAAGTGCTCCGCCAGCAACTCCGGCATCCAGTATCGCAGCAAGGAGCTCGCCGAGGTCGGCAAGTGGGTCATCGGTGGCTACCAGTGCGACGTCCATCCTTCGGCCGCCTATAACGGCATGATCTACGAAGAGCGCGCCCGCGGCATCCTCGTGCAGAATGGCCAGAGCGTCATCGTGGATGAAAAGGGGGGCAAGTGGCTCGCCGCCGAGCATGAGCCCGTGAAGGTCAACTATTCGGAGTGGCACGAATACGCCGTCATCGCCAACGGAAACCACATCATCCAGAAGGTCGACGGCAAGGTCACCATCGACCTCGTCGATCATGATGAGAAAGCCCGTTCGCTCGAAGGCCTGCTCGCCTTCCAGGTGCACCGCGGTCCGGCCATGATCGTCCAGATCAAGGACGTCATGCTCAAGGAACTCCCTGCAGGCGGCCTCCTGTCCCAGGAGAAGAACCCGATTCCGAGCGACGCGCAGAAAATCGAGAAGCCCGCGCCCAAAGCCAAGAAAGCTCCGGCCAAGAAGGCTGAGCCGATCGTGAAGCCCGCCACCAAGGCCTTCCTCCAGCTTGCCGCCGACGCCCCGAAGGCGAAGGCCAAGGCTAAGGCTCCCGCCAAGAAGACGCCGGCCGACGCCAACACCGGCAAGGCCATCGGCGAGAACAAGGCCACGCCGGTCGACCGCATCAAAGCCCCCGAAGGCTTCAAGGTCGAGCTCCTCTACTCCGTCCCCGGCGACGTCCAAGGCTCCTGGGTCGCGCTCTGCGCCGACGACAAAGGCCGCATCTATGCCAGCGACCAGTACGGCGACCTCTATCGTTTTCCCGCGCCCGCCCCAGGCCAGCCGCTCAAGGCCGACGACGTAAAGAAGATGCCCGTCAACATCCGCGCGATCAACGGCATGGTGTGGGCCTTCGGCGCCCTCTACGCCGGCGTCAACGATTACGAGAAGAAGATCCCCAGCGGCTTCTATCGCCTCAGCGACAGCAAGGGCGACGACCAGATCGACAAGGTCGAACTCCTTCGCGCGATCGAATCCGGCGGCGACCATGGCGTCCACAAGGTCGTCGTGACGCCTGACCAAAACGGCTTCTACCTCATCTGCGGCAACAACGCCGTGAAGACCGAGACCCCCGCCACCTCCCCGGTCGCGCCGCTCTGGGGTGACGACCATCTCCTGCCCCGCATGCCAGACGGCCGCGGCCACAACCGCCACGTCCTCGCTCCAGGTGGTATCGTCTACCGTATCAGCAAGGACGGCAAGACCTTCGAGACCTTCGCCAGCGGCTTCCGCAACATCTACGGTGGCGCCGTCAACCGCGCCGGCGACCTGTTCACGTATGACGCCGACATGGAGTACGACTTCAACACCTCTTGGTATCGCCCGACCCGCGTGAACCACGTCGTCAGCGGCGGTGAATACGGCTGGCGCAACGGCGCCGGCAAGTATCCCGAGTTCTACCCCGACTCCCTGCCCGCTACGGTGAACATCGGCCCTGGTTCGCCCACCGGCATCGCGTTCGGCTACGGCGCCAAGTTCCCCGCCAAGTATCAGGAATCGCTCTTCATCCTCGATTGGAGCTGGGGCAAAATCTACGCCATCGACCTCAAGGCCAAGGGCGCCAGCTACGCCGGCACCAAGACCGACTTCATCGGCGGTTCGCCGTTGCCCGTCACCGACCTCCTCATCCACCCGCAGGACGGCGCGATGTATTTCGCCATCGGCGGCCGCAAGGTGCAGTCGGGCCTCTACCGCGTGACCTATGTCGGCAAGGAATCCACGGACACGATCAAGTATCAGCCGGAAGCCCCTTCCGCCGAAGTCCTCGCCCGCAAGGCCCTCGAGCAGTTCCACGGCAAGCAGGACCCCAAGGCCGCGGACGCCGCCTGGCCTTACCTGTCCTCGCCTGACCGCTGGCTGCGTTTCTCCGCCCGCGTCGTGCTCGAGCACCAGCCCTACGCCGGCTGGAGCGAACGCGCCTTTGCCGAGAAGAATACCACCGCTCGCCTCGAAGCGCTCCTCGCGCTGGCCCGCCAGGCCGCCAAGTGCCCTTACCACACCGACAAGGCCGCCAAGCCTGATCCGCGCACCGGCATCGCGCCGACGACCGCCGAGCCCACCGCCGCGGAAGCCGTGCTGCGTGATCGCCTACTCGCCTCCCTGCGTGCCGACGATTTCAGCCAGCTCACCCTGGAACAGAAGCGCCTGCATGTACGCCTGACCGAGATCATCCTGCACCGTTACGGCAACCCTGACGCCACCGGCGTCGCCGCGATCATCGCCCAGTATGACGCCGCCTATCCTACGGCCGACTTCGGCCTCAATTGGATGCTGACCGAGACCCTCGGCCACCTGCAATCGCCGACGCTCGCCGCCAAGGCCATGGCGCTCGTCGCCAACGCCGGAAGCCAAGAGCCTGAACTCGAGATCATGCGCAGCGTGCGCATGCTCAAGGCCGGTTGGACGCCCGCCCTGCGCGAGGCCCAGCTTAACTGGTTCGTCAAGGCTGCTAGCTACCGCGGCGGCTCCAGCTTCGGCAAGTTCGTCGAGTTCATCCGGAACGACAGCCTCGCGACCTTCACGCCCGAGGAGCTCGGCCGTCACGACAAGCTCATCGCGCTCGCCAAGAACCCGCCCGTGAAGTCGGCGTACGAGAACGTCGGCGCCATGTTCGCCGGCCGCACGCCCAAGAGCTGGACGCTCGAGGAGCTCAGCGCCGCGACCAAGACCGGCCTGAAGAACCGGGATTTCGACCAGGGTCGTAAGGTCTTCAGCGCCGCGGCCTGCTTCGCCTGCCACCGCTTCGGTAATGCCGGCGGCATGACCGGCCCCGACCTCACCCTCGCCGGCGGCCGCTACAGCCCGCACGACTTCCTCGACCAGATCATCAACCCGAGCAAGGTGATCAACGAGCAGTTCGCGCCGGTCATCGTCACCAAGAACAACGGCGAGACCTTCAGCGGCGTCGTCGTCAACCTCAACGGCGACCGTGTCAGCATCAACACCGACCTCTCCGACCCCTCCCAGCAGGTCTCCATCGACCGCAAGGAAGTAAAGAGCATCGAGCTGAGCACCATCTCGCCCATGCCGCCCATGCTCCTGAGCATGCTCACGCAGCAGGAGATTCTCGATCTCGTGGCCTACGTCCTGAGCGGCGGAGACAAGGAGAACGGCTTCTTCCAGAAGAAGTAAGCGCGGCGGAGCCGCCACACTAGAGGCTCCGAGGCCCAGAGGCCCGGAGGACCAGAAGTAAGACTCATAACAGACCGGGACCGAAAGGTACCCGGTCTCTTTGTTTTGGGTAGGAAAGTTTCGGGTGGCGGGTGGCGGCCCCGGGTGGCGGGTGGCGGGCTAATCTATTCTGCCCTCGATTCAGCCCTCCATTCTTCAATACCCCCCTTCCCCTCCTTGCCTCCTGTCAGCTGGCCCACTAATCCTACCGCATCCCCATGAGCGCCCGCTTCGCCCTTGTCACCCTATGTCTGGCCGTCTCGTCGGCGTCCGCCGCCGACCCGGTGGAATTCAACCGCGACATCCGTCCGATCCTTTCCGACAACTGCTTCTATTGCCACGGCAACGATGCGAGCCATCGCAAGGCTAAGCTCCGCTTGGATATCCGCGAGGAAGCACTGAAAAAAGAAGCCTTCGTACCGGGCAAGGCCGACGCCAGCGAACTCGTGAAGCGACTCTTCCTCACCGATCCGGATGAGATGATGCCTCCGCCCGACTCGCATAAGAAGCTGACGCCGGAACAGAAGGAACTCCTCAAGCGCTGGGTCGCCGAAGGCGCGAAATACCAGAACCACTGGTCGTACGAAGCTCCGAGCAAAGCTGCCGTCCCGTCGACGGAGAAGGCGATCGATTCGCTCATTGCCGCCCGCCTCAAGACCAAGGGCGTCGCGCCCTCCGCCGAAGCGGATCGTCGCACCCTCGCCCGCCGCCTCCATTCCGACCTACTGGGCCTGCCGCCCACGCCTGAGGAAGTCGACGCCTTCGTGAAGGACACGTCACCCGACGCCTACGCCCAGCTCGTCGACCGCCTGCTGGCTTCGCCGCATTACGGCGAACGCATGGCCACCGCCTGGCTCGATGTCGTCCGCTTCGCCGACACGATCGGCTACCACAGCGACGCCCCGCGCAATGTCTGGCCCTACCGCGACTACGTCATCCGCAGCTTCAACCAGAACAAACCCTTCGATCGCTTCACCCTCGAGCAGGTCGCCGGCGACCTGTTGCCGGACTCCGATCAGGAGGCCAAGATCGGCTCCGGTTTCAACCGCCTGCTCCTGACCACCGAAGAAGGCGGTGCCCAGGCTAAGGACTACCAGCAGCGCATGCTGAACGACCGCGTCCGTGCGGTCGGCGCCGCCTGGCTCGGCCAGACCACCGGCTGCGCCCAGTGCCATGACCACAAGTTTGACCCGTTCACCCAGCGCGACTTCTTTACCCTCGGAGCGTTCTTCGCCGATATCAACGAACCCGATATCGGTCGCCGCGAGGAAGGCATGCTGCTCTCGACTCCGGACGAGGCGAAGCGCCTCACCGAACTCGCGGGCGAAGTGGCTAAGGCAAAGAAAGCCCTGGATGTCGCCACACCTTCCCTCGCTGAAGCCATCGCCGCCTGGGAACAGGAACTCGCCGAAGAAGGCAAACCCGCGCCCGCCGCCAAGAAGACCAAGGCGAAGGCCAAGCGCAAAGACCCCGACGCCAAGCTCGCCGCCCAAGCGACGCCGATCCTGAAGAAGCCGGCCGCGAAGCGTTCCGCCGCCGAGAAGACGATTATCCGCGACTACTACCTCTCACTGCACCCCGAAGCCCTCAAGGCCGAGCGCGAGGCGCTTGCCCAGGCTCAGAAGACCCATGACACCTTCCGCGCCGCCATCCCGAAGTCGCTCGTCACGACCAAGGCCGCCGTCGTCCGCACCGTCCGCATCCTGCCCCGCGGCAATTGGATGGATGAGTCCGGCGAAGTCGTGAAGGCCGCCCTGCCCCACTACCTACCTCAGCCCAAATTCGAAGGCCGCGTGCCGGACCGTCTCGACCTCGCCAAGTGGCTCGTCGCCCGCGAGAACCCGCTCACCGCCCGCGTCGTCATGAACCGCCTTTGGGCACAGTTCTTCGGCACCGCGCTGAGCAAGAACCCTGGAGACCTCGGCGCCCAAGGTGAACTCCCGCCCAACCAGGCGTTGCTCGATTGGCTCGCCGTCGAGTTCGTGGACGCCAAGTGGGACATGAAGCACATGGTGCGCCTCATCGTGACCAGCGAAGCCTATCGTCGTAGCTCCGTGGCGACACCCGCGCAGACCGCCGCCGATCCCTACAACCGCGAACTCGCCCGCCAGAGCCCTTATCGCCTCGATGCGGAACTCGTCCGCGACAACGCCCTCGCCATCGCGGGCCTACTCGCCCCCAAGATCGGCGGACCCAGCGTGAAGCCCTATCAACCGGACCGCTACTGGGAGAACCTCAACTTCCCCGTGCGCGAGTACATGGCTGACAAGGATGAGTCGCAGTATCGCCGCGGTCTCTACGTCTGGTGGCAGCGCAGCTTCCTGCATCCGAGCATGCTCGCCTTCGACGCTCCCAGCCGTGAGGAATCCTGTACCGACCGCACCCGCTCGAACATCCCGCAGCAGGCGCTCGTGATGCTCAACGACCCGACCTACGTCGAAGCCTCCCGTGCTTTTGCAGTCCGCACGCTTGCCGAGAAGGGCGACGACGACCATCGCCTCACCTGGGCTTGGCGCCGCGCCCTGCAGCGCGATCCGGACGCCAAGGAACTCGGGACGCTCCGCAAGGTGCTCACTGAACGCCGTGCCGCATACAAGGCCGACCCTGCTGCCGCCAAGGAGCTCTTGAAAGTCGGCCTCACGCCTCCGCCAGCACAGGCCGACCCCTCCGAACTCGCCGCCTGGACGCACGTCACCCGCGTCGTCCTGAATCTGCACGAAACCCTGACCCGCGACTGATGTTGCCGCCCGAACTGCGAGCCGCGCTCACGCGCCGTGCCTTCCTCGGCAAGACCGCCCAAGGCGTCGGCGGCGTCGCACTCGCTTCGTTGCTCGGCCCGGCCGCCATGGCCTCGCCCGGAGTGCTCTCGAGACTGCCGCTCCCCCAGAAGGCTAGGCGGGTGATCTGGCTGAGCATGGCCGGTGGCCCTTCACACCTGGAGACCTTCGACCCCAAGCCCAAGCTCGCCGAGATGCATGGCCAGCCCATGCCCGAGAGTTTCACCAAGGGCCAGCAGCTCGCCCAGCTCCAAGGCCAGAAACTCACGTGCTTCGGCCCGCAGCATAAGTTCGCCAAGTTCGGCCGCAACCAGACTGAGATCTGCGAACTCTTCCCGCAGATCGGCTCCGTCATAGATGATGTCTGCCTCATCCGCTCGATGACCACGGACGCGATCAACCACGATCCGGCTCACATGTTCATGAACACCGGCTCCCAGATCGCCGGCCGGCCGAGCATGGGCTCATGGGTGACCTACGGCCTCGGCGTCGAATCCGAGGACCTGCCGGGCTTCGTCGTCTTGACCTCGCTCGGTAAGGGCGGCCAGAACCAGCCCATCGCCGCGCGCCAATGGAGCAGCGGCTTCCTCCCCTCTAAGCATCAAGGCGTTCAGTTACGCTCCAAGGGAGACCCCGTGATGTACCTCACCAATCCGCCCGGTGTCTCGCGCGATACCCAAGGTGGTGACGTCGACGCCATCGCAGCCCTTAATCTCCATCGCGACAAGGTCGTCGCCGATCCTGAGGTCGCCACGCGTATCGCCCAATATGAGATGGCCTTCAAGATGCAGGCCAGCGTGCCCAAGCTCATGGACGTCACGGCTGAAGACCCCAAGACCCTCGCCCTCTACGGTTGCGTGCCCGGTGACGGCTCTTTCGCCGCCAACTGCCTGCTCGCCCGGCGCCTCGCCGAACGCGGTGTGCGCTTCATCCAGCTCTACCACAAGGACTGGGACCACCATGGCGGCATCAAGGATGGCATCGCGCTCAAGGCCGCCGAGATCGACCGTGCCTGCATGGCGCTCATCACCGACCTCAAGCAGCGCGGCATGCTCGAAGACACCCTCATCGTGTGGGCCGGCGAATTCGGCCGCACCCCGATGTCGCAAGGCGGCAGCGGCCGCGATCACCACAGCAAGGCCATGACCGTCTGGATGGCCGGGGCCGGCATCAAGGGTGGCATCGTCCACGGCCAGACCGACGAACTCGGCTACGCCGCCGTCGACAAGGTGACCACCGTGCACGACCTGCACGCCACCATGCTGCACCAGCTCGGCATCAACCACGAAGCGTTCTCGATCAAATTCCAGGGCCTCGACGCCAAGCTCACCGGTGTCGAACCCAGCAAACCCATCAAAGAGATTATCGCCTAATGTTTCCTGACCTTCGCCAGATCCATCGCCGTTCCTTCATCGGCAACACCAGCCGCGGCCTCGGTGCCGTCGCGCTGGCCTCGCTCCTCGGTCGCACTGGGCTGGAAGCGGCCCCCGGCGTACTCTCTAAGCTCCCCCTACCCCAGAAGGCCAAGCGCGTCATCTGGCTGACCATGGCCGGTGGTCCTTCCCAACTCGAGCTCTTCGACCACAAACCGAAGCTCGCCGAGATGGACGGTAAGGGTATGCCCGAAAGCTTCACCACCGGCCAGCAACTCGCGCAGCTCCAAGGCCAGAAGCTCATCTGCCAAGGGCCGCAGTTCAAATTCTCGAAGCACGGCAAAAACGGCACCGAACTGTCGGAGCTCCTGCCGCACCTCGGCTCGGTCGCCGACGACATCTGCGTCATCCGCTCGATGACCACGGACGCGATTAACCATGATCCGGCCCACATGTTCATGAACACCGGCTCGCAGATCGCCGGCCGTCCGAGCATGGGCTCCTGGGTCACTTACGGGCTGGGTTCCGAAGCCGAAGACCTCCCGGGCTTCGTCGTGCTGGTCTCCACCGGCAAGGGCCGCTCGCCCCAACCCATCGCTGCACGCCAATGGAGTAGCGGCTTCCTCCCCTCCAAGCACCAAGGCGTGCAACTCCGTTCCAAGGGCGACCCAGTCCTCTACCTCAACAATCCGCCTGGCATTTCACGTGCCTCGCAGCAGGGCGACGTCGAGGCGATCAACAGCCTCAACCAAGTCCGTGCCGGCGAAGTCAGCGACACCGAGGTCGCCACACGCATCGCGCAATATGAGATGGCATTCCGGATGCAGGCCAGCGTGCCCGGCCTCATGGATGTCACCGGCGAATCCGCCAAGACCCTCGAGCTCTACGGCTGCCAGCCCGGCGACGGCTCGTTCGCTTCCAACTGCATCCTGGCACGCCGTCTCGCTGAACGCGGGAGCCGCTTCATCCAGCTCTACCATCGCGATTGGGATCACCACAGCCTTCTCAAGGAAGAGCTCCCCCTCCGCGCCAAGGAAGTCGACCGTGCCTGTATGGCGCTCATCACCGACCTCAAGCAGCGTGGGATGTTCGAAGACACGCTTATCGTTTGGAGCGGCGAATTCGGCCGCACGCCGATGAAGCAGGGCGACAAAGGTCCGGTCGGCCGTGACCACCATAACAAGGCGATGTCCATGTGGCTCGCCGGCGCCGGCGTCAAAGGCGGCCTGACCCATGGCGCCACCGACGAACTCGGCTACGCCGCGATGGACAAAGTCTGCACCGTCCACGACCTGCACGCCACCATGCTCCACCAGCTCGGCATTAAACACGACGCCTTCACGATCAAGTTCCAGGGCCTCGACGCCAAACTCACCGGCGTCGAACCCAGTAAGGTGATTAGGGAGATTTTGAGCTAGGGCTTAGCCTAGCTGGGGGAACTGCTGGCATGGTGAACGGCTGCGAAGCAAAGGCACCATAACAGAGGGGGCAAGTGGGCACGGTGACACGTGGACAAGGAATACAGAACTCAAAGGGGGCAGCGTAGGGAAACCGGATGATTGGCTGGGGGCGTGATTCGAGGACACGAGGCCTGGAGGGCCCGAGGACCAGAAAGAGGCAGTGCAAAGGTGCAACTGCGGCGGTGCCGCGTGCAAAAGTGCAAAGGTGAAGACCGAGGCAGGGCTCGGGCCAGGGCTGGGGCCAGTTGTCTGATTCCAAGACACCACTTCGGATGGCGGGTGGCAGCCCCGGTTGGCGGGTGACGGGCTAAATCCATTCAGTCCTCCATTCAGCCCTCAACGCAGTCATCAACTCAGTCCTCAATTCTGCCTTCCCCTCCTTGCCTCCTGTCCTCCGGCCCTCTAATCCTCGGGTAACCCCATGCGCCTTACCCTCGCCCTGCTCTCCCTGTTCGTTGCGCTGACCGCGGGCGCCCAGGAAAAAGCCGCCAAGAAGAAAGCCGGCGGCTACCCGCCCGTCATCGAAGGCACGAAGTCCGAGACGTATCGCAAGGTCGGCGATACCGACCTGAAGGTCTGGATCTTCGACCCCGCGCAGAAGTCCGCGAAGCCGCTCCCGGCGATCGTCTTCTTCTTCGGGGGCGGCTGGACCGGAGGCACGCCCACCCAGTTTGAACCTCAGAGCCGACACCTCGCCGCCCGCGGCATGATCGCCATCGTCGCCGACTATCGCGTGAAGACGCGACAGGACGCTAAGCCGGCCGATTGCGTATCCGACGCCAAAGCCTGCGTCCGCTGGGTACGCGCCAACGCCGCGCGCCTCGGCATCGACCCCCAGCGCATCGCCGTCGGCGGGGGTTCAGCTGGCGGTCACCTCGCGGCCGCAGTCGCGACCTTACCCGGACTCGACACCGCCAAGGATGACAAGTCGGTCTCCTGCCTGCCTAACGCGCTCGTGCTCTTTAATCCGGGCACCGTGATGGCCCCCTTCCCCGGCCTGGACCTCAAAGGCTTCGGCGCCGGCCTCGACAAAGAGAAGTTCGGTTGCGAGCCGACCGAGATTTCCCCGCTCCATCACGTCAAGAAAGGCGTGCCGCCGACGATCATCTTCCATGGCAAGGCCGACACCACGGTTCCTTACACCACCGTGGAGAAGTTCGCCGAGGTCATGAAGGCAGCCGGCAATCGCTGCGACCTCATCGGCTACGAAGGCGAAAAACACAGCTTCTTCAACAAGTCGAAGTACGCCGAGACCCTCGCGGCCGCCGACGATTTCCTCGTCTCTCTCGGCTACTTGCCGGCCAAGAAATAACCCATGCGCCACTTTCTCACCTGCCTGCTCCTCATCGTCACTCGGGTCACCGCCGCGACGCAGCCCAACGTGGTCGTGCTGCTCGCCGACGACGCCGGCTGGGGCGATTATTCCTTCAACGGCAACCACCAGCTCGCGACCCCGAACATCGACGCGCTCGCCAAAGCCGGCGCGCACTTTGATCGCTTCTTCGTGCAGCCGGTCTGCTCCCCTACCCGCTCCGAATTCCTCACCGGCCGCTACCACCGTCGCCTTGGCGTGTACGGTGTCTCCACCGGCCAGGAGCGTATGAACCTGGACGAAAAAACCTTCGCCGACTCCTTCAAGGCCGCCGGTTACGTGACGGGGATTTTTGGAAAGTGGCATAATGGCAGCCAGTGGCCCTACCATCCGCTGGCCCGCGGCTTCGACACCTTCTGGGGCTACACCTCCGGACACTGGGGCGAATACTTCGATGCTCCGCTCGAGCACAACGGCGTCATGAAGTCCTCCAAGGGCTACATCGTCGACGTCCTCACCGAGAAGGCCCTGCAGTTCATCGACCGCAACAAGGCCAAGCCCTTCCTGTGCTACGTGCCGTTCACCACGCCGCACTCGCCGTTTTCCGTGCCGCCGGAAGACTGGAACCGCTTCAAGGATAAACCCATCACCCAGACCGCGACTAATCCGAAGGACGAAGAGGCCGACGCGACCCGCTGCGTCTGGGCCATGCTCGAGAACCAGGACCGCAACGTCGGCCGCATCCTCGCCAAGCTCAAGGAACTGAACCTCGAGAACGACACCATCGTTGTCTACTTCTCCGACAACGGCCCAAACACCTCGCGCTGGACCGGTGGCATGAAAGGCAAGAAGGCCATGACCGATGAAGGCGGCGTCCGCTCTCCGCTCTTTATCCGTTGGCCCGGCAAGATCGCCGCTGGCTCCCAGGTGAAGCCCATCGCCGGCGCCATCGACCTCAACCCGACGCTCCACACGCTCGCCGGCGTGAAGCGAGTCGGCGACAAACCGCTAGACGGTCGCGACCTGACGCCGCTTCTGCGCACGGGCTTAGACGCCGATTGGGCGCCGCGTACTATTTTCAACTCCTGGGCCAACAACGTCAGCGTGCGCACGCAGACGCACCGACTCGACAATGCTGGCAACCTCTTCGACATGGTCGCCGACCCGGGCCAGACCACCCCGATCCAGGCGAAGCAGCCCGAGCTCGCCAAGGAGCTGACCGCCGCGGTCGCCGCCTGGCGCAAGGAACTCAGCATCGCGACCCCTGCGGGCGGTAAAGGCAAGGGCAAGGCCGCCAACGGCCCCGGGAGCGGCGTCGACCCGCGACCCCTCGCGATCGGCTATCGGGAATTCCCGATCACGATGCTCCCCGCCCGCGACGGCGAACCGCGCGGCGAGATGCGCCGCAGCGGCAAAGCGCCCAACTCTTCCTACTTCGTGAACTGGACGAAGCCGACCGACTCCGCCGTGTGGAATATCGAAGTCGTCACCGCCGGAACCTATGTCGTGACCCTCGACTACACCTGCCCGCAGGCCGACGTCGGCTCGAAACTCGAACTCTCCTTCGAAGGCACGATTCTAAAGGGTAAGGTCGCCGACGACTGGGATCCGCCCCTGATCACAGATCAGGACGTCGTACCGCGCGGCACCGGCGAGTCCCTGATGAAGCCTTTCCACACGATGATTCTCGGCGAAGTCCGCCTCGAGCCTGGCAAAGGCGAGTTGCGACTACGTGCCACCGACATCCCCGGAAAAAGTGTCATGGAACTTCGGCGCGTGACGATGACTCTCAAGTGAGCATGCGTCCCTCGGCCTTAGTCCTGCTGCTCTCCGCTGGCCTCATAGCCGCGGACGCCCCCCAAGCGGGCAACGAACAAGTCGAACAGGTCATGAAGACCTTCAAAGGCCGCGGCGTGATGGCCGATGACACTCCGGCTTCGAAGCCGGCGGAGGCCTTGAAGAAATTCACCACCCGACCTGACCTCGCGATCGACCTCATGGCCGCGGAGCCCTCGGTCGCGCAGCCCATCTACGGCAGCTGGGATTCGCAAGGGCGCTTCTGGGTCACCCAATATCTCCAATACCCTTTCCCCGCCGGACTCAAGGTCGTCAGCTACGACGAGCACATCCGCGCCAAGTTCGACAAAGTCCCCCTGCCTCCGCCCCGCGGCGAAAAAGGGGCCGACATCATCACCGTCTTCGAAGACACGCAAGGTACCGGCACGTTCGATAAGCATACCGACGTCCTGAAAGGCCTCAACATCACCACCGCCGCCTTGCCGGGCATGGGTCGCGTCTGGGTGCTGAATCCCCCTTATCTCCTCAGCTACGACACCCAAGGCGGACTCCCGGTCGGCGATCCTGAAGTCGAGCTCAGCGGCTTCGGCCTCGAAGACACGCACAGCACCGCGACCAGCCTCAAGTGGGGCATGGACGGCTGGATCTACGGTGCGAACGGCAGCACGACCACGGGCAACGTCAGCAGCCGGAGCAGTAAGAACATTCGCTGGGAAGGTCAGTGCATCTGGCGCTTCCACCCGCTCCGCAAAGTCTTCGAAATCTACGCCGAAGGTGGCGGCAATACCTATAGCCTCGAGATCGATAGCAAAGGCCGCGTCTTCTCCGGAACGAACTACGGCGCGACCCGCGGGATGCACTACGAGCAAGGTAGCTTCGGCATCAAAGGCTGGGGCAAGCATGGCCCGCTCACCAACGCCTACGCTTTCGGCTGGTTCGAACACATGAAGAGCGAAGGCGAGACCCGCCGCTTCCCGCAGGCTTTCGCCATCTACGAAGGCGGCTTGCTCAGTAAGGAATATGACGGCCAGATCATCGCCCCCAACTCCCTTGCCAACAAAGTCTACGTCAGCACGCGCATTCCCGAAGGCTCCACCTTCCGTACGCATGACGAAGCCGACCTGATCGCCAGTTCGGATCGCTGGTTCCGGCCCGTCTGGACCGGGGTCGGCCCGGATGGCGCAATCTACCTGGCCGATTGGTACGACACCCGCCTCAGCCACGTGAAGCCGGTGGACGACTGGGACAAGGAACGCGGACGACTCTATCGTGTGCGCCCGGCCGGCGAAGCGCCAAAGCTCAAGCCTTTCGACCTGCACACCTGCCCTCCGGCCGAGCTGCTTGGCTACCTCGGTCACCGCAACGTCTGGTTCCGCAAACAAGCCGTCCTCGAGATCGGCTGGCGCAACCTGCAAGAACTCGCGCCGGAACTCCGCCAGAGACTCGCTTCGCCGAACGCCCTCGAAGCCCTCTGGGCACTCGACGCGCTCGGCCAGGCCAAAGCGGTGCCGCTCAATCACGCGGATCCCTATGTGCGACGCTGGTCGGTCAAGATCATGGGCGAACGCAATGACACGCCCGATGCCACCCTCCTGAAGTTAGCGAAGACCGAAACGCAGATCGAAGTCTGCGCGCAGATTTTGGCC
>JAPLTV010000068.1 GCA_026397955.1 Verrucomicrobiota bacterium
TCGAGCTTGCCCGTGCGCTTCAGTTCGCGGCCGGCGATGGTCGCGATGTCCATCAGGCAGACCGGCTTGCCCTGGCGGTTGAGGCCGAGGCGCACCGCCTGGTAGCGTTCCCACGAGGCCTTGAAGGGCGCCAGCAAAGGCGAATCCGCGAACTCGACCGACTTCAGTTCGGCGAGGAAGGTCGTGTGGCGGCAGTGGTCGGACCAATACGTGTCGAGCAGCTTGATCTCCGTGATCGTCGGCTCGCGGCGGGCCTGGTCGCGGAAGTGGGCCTGGCAGAACTGCAGGTCGGCGTCGGACATCGCGAGGCCGAGCTCCTTGCGGAGGGCGGCGAGGGCGGTGACGTCCTTGGTCAGGAAGCCCGTGAGCGAAGCGACCGCGGCCGGCGAGGGCGCGGCGCGACGGAGCGAGGCCGGCTTGGCGAGGTCGGCTTCGCGGGAGTCGACCGGATTGATCAGGTAGGCCTTGATGCGCTTCAGCTCTTCGGGCGAGGCGCCGCTGACCACGAAGGTGCGGGCCGCGGCGACGACCGGACGTTCGCCGCCGGAGACAATCTGGAGGCACTGCGCGGCCGAATCGGCACGCTGGTCGAACTGGCCCGGCAGGAACTCGACCGCGAAGGCCGTCTCATGGGCGGCGAGCAGGAAGCACTCTTCCGTCACGTCGTCGACGGGCGGTTCGGCGAAGACCGTCGGGGTCGCCTGGCGGAGGGCGGCTTCGGAGGCGCCCTCGACGTCGTAACGCTGGAGGATGCGGAGGCTTTTCAGGCCCGGGAGGCGAAGTGAGTCCCGCAGGTCATGCAGGAGATGGTCGGCTTCGGACCGGAAATCGGGTTTCTTCTCGACGAAAAGGCGCTTCATGAAGTCAGCCCAACCTTGTTGCGGGTGGGGGCGGGAGGGCAAGGAGAGACGATTCACGGGCGGCGGAGCCGCCCGCACACTAGTTGATCAGTTGACCAGAGGCCCGGAGGCTAGAGGGCATCCCATTCGGGGGCGTTTCGGGGGACGGGTGGCGGGGTAGAGGCATCGGGTAGGGCTGGCCATCCTTGGCCGGCCGCGGCCGAGCAGGGATGCTCGGCCCTACCTCGAGACAAGATGCAGCCTCGGGAGGCGGGGACAGGCAGGGGCGGGCCGCCCGCGCGCCCGCGGATGACCGGGCCGGTCATCCCTACCCCACCCCTGAGACCCGAAATGGGCCTAACCGCTAACCGCCAACCGCTAACCGCGCGGCGGGCTCGGAGAGCCCGCCCTACCCCTACCCCTGCCCCTACCCCTAATCAATTGACACCCCTGCCGCCATTCCCCTTCTTTTGCCCTTCACGTTTTCACCGACCCCTCCCTTCTCACCTCCCCTTTACCCATGGCTAAAAACACCAAGAATACCTCCAAATCCGCTAAGTCTACCAAGGTCGTCTACACCTGGGGCGACGGCAAAGCTGACGGCAACGGCTCCATGAAGGCCCTGCTCGGCGGCAAGGGCGCTAACCTCGCCGAAATGACCCGCATCGGTCTCCCGGTGCCTCCCGGCTTCACGGTCACGACCGAAGTCTGCACCTACTACTACGCCAACAAGCGTACCTACCCCGCATCCCTCCAGTCTCAGATGGAAGCCGGCGTGAAGAACATGGAGAAGATCATGGGCACCCAGTTCGGCGCCACCTCCGGCATGCCCCTCCTCGTCGCCGTCCGCTCGGGCGCTCGCGATTCGATGCCGGGCATGATGGACACCATCCTCAACCTCGGCCTCAACGACGACTCCGTCGTCGCTCTCGCCAAGGCCACCGGCAACGCCCGCTTCGCTTGGGATTGCTACCGCCGCTTCATCCAGATGTACGGCGACGTCGTTCTCGGCGTGCAGAAGCGCGAAGGCGAAGACCATGAACCGTTCGAGACGGTCATCGAAGAATTCAAGCACAAGAAGTACAAGTCCGACATCGAGGACTCCGCCCTCACCGCCGAAGACCAGCAGGAGCTCGTCAAGCGCTTCAAGGCCCTCGTCAAGGCCCGCACCGGCAAGGTCTTCCCGAACAGCCCGTGGGAGCAGTTGAACGGCGCCGCCGGTGCCGTGTTCTCTTCCTGGATGAACGACCGCGCGATCGTCTATCGCCGCAAGTACAACATCCCCGCCGAGTGGGGCACCGCCGTCAACGTGCAGGCCATGGTGTTCGGCAACACCGGCGACAAGTCCGGTTCCGGCGTCGCCTTCACCCGTAACCCCGCCAACGGCGTGGACGAGTTCTACGGCGAATTCCTCATCAACGCCCAGGGCGAAGACGTCGTCGCCGGCGTGCGCACCCCTGAGCCGGTCAGCAAGCTCAAGACCGTGATGCCCCAGAGCTACGCCCAGCTCATGAAGGTCCGCCAGACCCTCGAGAAGCACTTCAAGGACGTCCAGGACATCGAGTTCACCGTCCAGGAGGGTAAGCTCTACATGCTCCAGACGCGTAACGGCAAGCGCACCGCCGCCGCCGCGCTGAAGTTCGCCGCCGACATGGTGAAGGAAAAGCTCATCGACTGGGAAACCGCCATCATGCGCAACCCGGCCGACCAGCTCGAACAGCTGCTCGCCCCGATCTTCGACCTCGCTGAAGTCAAGAAGGCCAAGGCCATCGCCACTGGTCTCCCGGCCGGCCCTGGTGCCGCCACCGGCAAGATCTACTTCAACGCCGAGCGTGCCGTCATCGCCGCCGAGAAGGGCGAGAAGGTCCTCCTCGTCCGCGTCGAAACCTCCCCGGAAGATCTCCGTGGCATGATCGCCGCCGAAGGTATCCTCACCGCTCGCGGTGGTGTGTCCTCGCACGCTGCGCTCGTCGCCCGCCAGATGGGCAAGGTCTGCGTCTGTGGTGCCGCCGCCGTCTCCATCGACTACGATAAGAAGACGACGACCATCGCCGGTCACACCTTCAAGGAAGGCGACTTCCTCTCCATCGACGGCACCGCTGGCACGGTTTACGCCGGTCAGATCAAGACCGCTCCTTCGGAAATCGTCTCCGGCCTGCTCAACAACGACAAGGCCGCGCAGAAGACCGAGAAGTACAAGAATTACGTCCAGCTGATGAAGTGGTGCTCGCAGGCCACCCGCCTGCAGGTCCGCACCAACGCCGATAATCCTGAGCAGACCGCCCAGGCTCTCGCGTTCGGCGCCCAGGGCATCGGCCTCACCCGTACCGAGCACATGTTCTTCGAAGGCGACCGCATCGACGCCGTCCGTGAGATGATCCTCGCTGACACCGTCGAAGGCCGCAAGAAGGCCCTCGCGAAGATCCTGCCGTACCAGCGCGCGGACTTCACCGGTATCTTCAAGGCCCTCAACGGCCTGCCCGCCACGATCCGCCTCCTCGACCCGCCCCTCCACGAGTTCGTGCCGCACGACGAAAAGTCCCAGGCCGCCCTCGCGAAGAAACTCGGCATCAAGACCGAGAAAGTCATCGCCCGCGTCGCCGCCCTGCACGAGTTCAACCCGATGCTCGGTCACCGCGGTTGCCGCCTCGGCATCGCTTACCCGGAAATCACCGAGACCCAGGCTCGCGCCATCTTCGAAGCCGCCGCTGCGGTCCAGAAGAAGGGTATCAAGGTGAAGCCCGAAGTCATGGTGCCCCTCGTCGGCTTCAAGCGTGAGCTCGACCTCCAGGTCGAAGTCATCCACCGCGTCGCCGCCGAAGTGCAGAAGGAACAGAAGGTCAAGATCGCCTACTCCGTGGGCACGATGATCGAAGTCCCTCGCGGCGCCCTCACCGCTGACGAAATCGCGCACACCGCCGAGTTCTTCAGCTTCGGTACGAACGACCTCACCCAGACCGCTCTCGGCGTTTCCCGCGACGACATGGGTAACTTCCTCGGCGCCTACACCGAGAACGAGATCTTCAAGAAGAACCCGTTCGCCACGCTCGACCAGACCGGCGTCGGCCAGCTCGTCCAGATCGCCATCGAGAAGGGCCGCAAGACCCGTCCCGACATCAAGCTCGGCATCTGCGGCGAACACGGCGGCGAACCCGAGTCCGTCAAGTTCTGCCACCGCGTGGGCTTGAACTACGTCTCCTGCTCGCCTTACCGCGTGCCGGTCGCTCGCCTCGCCGCGGCTCAGGCCGCGATCGAAGAGAAGCGCGCTGCCAAGAAGTAAGCCGGCCGACACGGCCAAGCAAAGGGGCGCACCGCAAGGTGCGCCCCTTTTTTGCGCTTAGATAAAACCGTGAGTGCGAAGGCTCAGTTGCCCGACGCCTTAAACATCAGGAACAGACAACCGAACAGCGCCGCGGCAAGCACGACGAAGACCCAGAGGACCGTGAGGCCCTTGCCTTTCTTGGTGGTGCGTGAAGAGCGGGAAGAGCGAAGGAGACGGCGGCCACGGGAGCTGACGCGTTGGACGGAGACGTCCGGGAAATCCTGGCCGGCGACCTCCTCGACCTTGCCGTAGGCGTAGCCGAGATGAACCAGTTCGGCGAAGGCACGCGCCTTGCGGGCCGGCGGGAGGCGGTCGAAACCATTGCACTCACGGCCCACGATCAACCGTTCCAGTCCGAGCATGGCATCTTCGGAAGGACGGACGGAGGACGAATGGGACTCGGATGCGCTCACTGTGAATTGACGACCCCGGTTTATCAGCCCGGTAAGTCCTTGCGACAAGTCGATAGTCGGCTTAAACCCTCAATATAATCAGCCTAACCCGCTGACTAAGAATGACCAACTCCGCCTCCAGCCGAGAACTCCCCGTCGCCCTCAGCATCGCCGGCTCCGACAGCGGCGCGGGTGCTGGCATCCAAGCAGACCTGCTGACTTTTGCTTCGCAGGGCGTGTTCGGAACGACCGCGATCACGTGCCTCACCGCGCAGAATCCCCGCGGCGTCTCCGGTATCCAGGCCAGCCCCGCGGCGTTCGTCGTCGAGCAGTGCGCGCAGGTCGCGGCACACTTCCATCCCAAGGCCCTCAAGACCGGCATGCTGCTCAACGCCGAGATTGTGATCGCCGTCGCCGGCTTCATCAAATCGTCCGGCATCCCTGCGGTCGTCGATCCCGTCATGGTCGCTTCGAGCGGAGCTACCCTGCTCGCTCCGGATGCCATCGCCGCCGTGAAGACGCGGCTCATCCCGCTCGCCACGCTCGTCACACCGAATCTCGACGAAGCCACCATCCTCCTCGGTCGTAAATCTCTGGGTGGCACCGACGAAGCGCTCGAACTCGCCAAGGCCTATGGTGTCCCCTTCCTGCTCAAGGGAGGCCATGCCGAGGGCGACGACCTGACCGACTGCCTCGCCTGGCCGACCGGCGAGACCAAGGTCTTTCAAGCGCGCCGGGCCCCGCACGTGGACACCCATGGCAGTGGCTGCACCCTTTCGGCGGCCATCACCGCCCAGCTCGCCAAGGGCAAGAGCCTCTCGGAAGCCGTCACCATCGCCCATGCCTACCTCCAGGGGGCGATCCATGGGCCGATCCAGGTCGCGGGGCTTAATTGTATTCGACACCTCTGAGTAGGGGTAGGGGTAGGGGTAGGGGTAGACTTTAAGTGCTTAAATTTAAGCAAAGGTGACCTTTTTACCTGTTTTTGTCCCCTCCCCCTTCGGCATTTTCCTACCCCTACCCCTGCCCCTGCCCCTACCCCTCTGAATTTTAGAACCCCTACCCCTATTTTACCTCCACTTATTCACACTTGCCCCCGTTAGCCCGCTTCCTTTTCTAACCCATTCCCTGCAGGCTCGACCTGCCCCCTAAGACCATGCCCAAAAAGAACGCCGCAAAGAAGTCCACCGCCACCGCCCCCTCGGCCGTCTCGGCCAAGACCGGCGTCAAAATGCGCGGTTGCGATGTCATGGTCCGCTGCCTCGAGAACCTCGGCGTCGACACGATCTTTGCTTACCCAGGCGGCGCCTCGATGGAGCTCCACCACGGCCTCGTCCGCTCCAAGAAAATCCGCACGATCTTACCTCGCCACGAACAGGGCGGAGCCTTCATGGCCCACGGCTACTCGCGTTCGACCGGCAAGCCCGGCGTGTGCATGGCGACCTCCGGACCCGGCGCCACGAACCTCGTCACCGCGATCGCCGACGCGCATATGGACAGCATCCCGCTGATCTGCATCACCGGCCAGGTCTACCAGCAGTTCATCGGCCGCGCCGCGTTCCAGGAAACCGACTTCTACGGCATGACCCTGCCGATCGTGAAGCACTCCTTCCTCGTCCTCGATTACAACGAGCTGCCGAGCATCATGTACAAGGCCTTCAAGATCGCCACCTCCGGCCGTCCCGGTCCCGTGGTGATCGATATCCCGAAGGACGTCCAGCAGCACGAGTGGGTCCCGGTCTTCCCCAAGAATCCGGACGACGTTTCCATCCCCGGCTTGCCGACGCCTCCGAAGTGCGCTGACAGCGAGTTGGAGCAGGTCCTGCGCCTCATCGAGAAGTCCAAGCAGCCCGCGCTCTACATCGGCGGCGGCATCCTTTCCGGCGACGCCCACAAGGAGCTCCGCGCCTTCGCTGAAGCCACCGGTATCCCCGTCGCGTCCACGCTGATGGGCCTCGGCGCCTTCCCCTGCGACCATCCGCAGTCCCTTTACTGGTACGGCATGCACGGCACCGTCGCCGGCAACTGGGCCGTCTGCAAGAGCGACCTCCTCATCACCATGGGTGCGCGTTTCGACGACCGTATCACCGGTGCCATCGAGAAGTTCGCGCCCGACGCCACGATCGTCCACATCGACATCGACCGTTCGGAGCACCAGAAGAACAAGTTCGCGGACTACCCGATCCACTCCGATATCAAGCACGCGCTCGGCCGCATGGTCGCACTGGCCAAGAAGGGCTTCAAGAAGCCTGACCTGAAGAAGTGGTACGAGACCATCAACGGCTGGAAGAAAGAGCACCCGTATCCGTTCAGCTACGAGCGCAAGACGAAGCACATCCTCCCGCAGGAAGCCATCGAAGTCCTCTTCGAAGAAACCAAGGGAAAGGCCATCATCGCCACCGGCGTCGGCCAGCACCAGATGTGGGCCCCGCAGTACTACCGCTTCAACGAACCCCGCCGCTTCATCAGCTCGCTCGGCGCCGGCACCATGGGCTTCGGCCTCCCGGCCGCCATCGGCGCCAAGGTCGCGAACCCGAACACGCAGGTCATCGACATCGATGGCGACGGCTCGTTCCTGATGAACATCCAGGAACTCGCGTGCATGAAGATCGAGAAGATCAACGCCAAGATCCTCATCCTCAACAATCAGCACCTCGGCATGGTCGTGCAGTGGGAAGACCGCTTCTACTCCGGCACCCGCGGCCACACGATCCTCGGCGACGCCACCAATATCGGCTCTCCCGATAACCCGGCCGGCCTCTACCCTGATTTCGTCAAGATCGCCAACGGCTTCGGTATCAAGGCCCGCCAGGTCATGAAGCGCGAAGATCTCCGCGCCGCCATGCGCGAGATGCTTGATCACGACGGACCTTACCTCCTCGACGTCATCGTGCCGTACACCGAGCACGTGCTGCCCTTCATCCCGCAGAAGAAGTCGGCGATGGAGATTCTTACGAAATAATCCCGAAGGGATTATTTCGAGTGGGCACGTGGGCAAGGTGACACGTGGACAAGGGGAAGGTAATGAACAGGGGCGCGAAAGCGCTCTTGATGCTTTGGGGACGATACAGAACTCAGATACAGAACTCAAAGGGAGACCGGAAACCGGATGATTGGCTGGGGTCATATTTTCAGGTGACGGCCATCGGGACTCTGGTTCGGGCATTCAGGTTCTGGTGCAGGTTCAGGTCCCAGACCTGATAGTCGGGGCTGCATGAGGTAGGGACGTGATTGCCATCACGTCCGTTCGCACGCACACACGAAAGTAAAACGAGCCTAGCTAAGAACCGATCAATCCGCCCATGCGGTCTCTAACGGCGGCGATGGCAATCGCCGCCCTACCTCAAGACAGAGAATCAAACTCAAGGGGAGACCGGAAACCGGAAGATTGGCTGGGGTACATTCTCAGGTCCCGGGCCTCAGCCATCGGGGATCGGGTTCGGGTATTCAGGTTCAGGTGCGGGGACTGATACCTGGGGCTGCATTGGGTAGGGACGTGATTGCCATCACGTCCGTTCGCATGCGCACATGGAAGTAAAATGGGTTTAGCTAAGAGCCGAAGGAATCATCTCGCCCTCGGTCTCGAACGGCGGCGATGGCAATCGCCGCCCTACCTCAAGACAGAGAAACGCCAGGTGACAGGTGACGGCCACCGGGGCATCGGCCATTCGGGAGTCGGCGGTTCAGACATCGGCTATCGGGAATTGGGAGCCAGCGGCTGAGAGCCGGATGAATCGCCCATGCGGTCTCGAACGGACGCGACGCAGTCGAGCCCCTACCACGAACCCCTATGTCGTGACGCGGTCCCGACCCTAGCCATTGGATTTCTTGTCAACTGGCCAACGGGTCAACCGGTCAACTTGGTCACCCCCCATGCCCACGTGCCCCCCCCCCCCTTGCGACTTCGTCGCAAGGCTCAGTGTCCCGCCAACCAGCGTTCGGCTTCGATGGCAGCGCGGCAACCCATGCCGGCGGCGGTGATGGCCTGGCGATAGACGTGGTCCGAGCAATCACCGGCGACGAAGACCCCGGGAATATTGGTGCTGACGGTGTTGGCACCAGCGACGAAATAACCACCGGCGTCGACCTCGAGAGCCGGCGTGAAGGCTTGGGAATTGGGTACGTGGCCGATGGCAACGAAGACGCACTTCACGCCGAGGTCACGGACGGCGCCAGACTTCTCGATCACGCGCAGGGTGTGCACCTTCTCCTCGCCGAGGATCTCGGCCGGAGAGACATTGAGGACGAGCTCGATCTTCTCGTGGGCCTTCACGCGCTGCACCATGATCTCGGAAGCGCGGAAGCTATCGCGGCGGTGGACGAGGTAGACCTTAGAAGCGAAGCGGGTGAGGAAGAGGGCTTCTTCGCAAGCGGAGTCGCCGCCGCCGACGACGGCGACCGGGACGTTGCGGTAGAAGGCGCCGTCGCAGGTCGCGCAGGTGGTCACGCCGTTGCCGCCGTAATATTTCTTTTCGCCGGGGATGCCGAGGAGGCGGGGCGAGGCGCCCGTGGCGATGATGACGGCCTTGGCCTCGTAGGTGGCTTCGCCGCCCTTGAGCTTCTTAATCGGGCCGGAGAAGTCGACGGAGTCGATGCGGTCCCAGGCAAACTTCGCGCCGAAGCGTTCAGCTTGGCCCTTCATGTTCGTGATGAGCTCATTGCCGTCCACGCCGTGGACGAAGCCCGGGAAGTTCTCGACCTCGGAGGTCGTGGTCAACTGGCCGCCGGGCTGGCCGCCCTCGAGCACCAACGGAGTGAGGCCGGCGCGGGCGGCGTAGATCGCGGCGGTGAGGCCGGCGCAGCCGGTACCGAGGATAAGGACGTTTTCAGCCATGGGTATGTCCCATCTTGAGGGCGGGAGCACAGCCGCAAGGCGGAAAACCCGATGTGAACAACCCGAGTCAAGGCTTGCCCCGGGGGGTGGGGTCGGGGTTTGCTACCTGTCGCTCCCGGACCCATGTTTCTCAGCATCCTCAAGCTCTTCGCGGGCAGCCACCACCGGAGGTTCCTCCGCAAGTGCGCGCCCCTCGTCAAGCGGATCAACGCCCTCGAAACCGAGTACCAGAAACTGTCGGACGAGCAACTCCGCGCCAAGACTGACGAGTTCAAGAATCGACACGCCAAGGGCGAATCCCTCGACGCCCTCCTCCCCGAGGCCTTCGCCGTCGTCAAGAACGCCGCCCGCCGCCTCTGCGGCACCAAGGCCATCGTGTGCGAACATGAGCTGGCTTGGGAGATGGTCCATTTCGACGTCCAGCTCATCGGTGGCATCGCCCTGCACCAGAACATGATCGCGGAAATGGCGACCGGCGAAGGCAAGACCCTCGTCGCCACCCTGCCCCTCTACCTCAACGCCCTCACCGGCAAGAATTGCCAGCTGGTCACCGTCAACGACTACCTCGCCCGCCGTGACTCGGAATGGATGGGCCATCTCTATCGCTGGCTCGGCCTGACGGTCGGCTGCATCCAGAACCAGATGCCCGGCGAAGAACGCAAGGGCGCCTACGGTTGCGATATCACCTACGGCACGGCGTCCGAGTTCGGCTTCGACTACCTGCGCGACAACGGCATGGCCCTCGCACCCGACGAGCAGGTCCAGCGCGACCACTACTTCTGCATCGTCGACGAAATCGATTCCATCCTGATCGATGAGGCCCGCACCCCGCTGATCATCTCCGGACCCGTCGCCGAAGAACGTGAGCCCGCCTTCCCGCGCCTCCGCCAGCCGGTCGCCGGCCTGGTCGAACTGCAGATCCGCCTGGTCACCCGCCTGATGAACGAGGCCCGCGAGGAGCTCGAGAAGCTGCCCGAGAACAAGGAACCTTCCGCCGACAGCCTCGATAAGCTCTGGCTCGCCGCCCACGGCATGCCGCGCAACCGCATCTTCCTCCGCCTGATGGAGAACGGCCGCTGGCGTAAGCTCCTCGAGAAGCACGAAGGCGTGCTCGCCTCCGAGATCGAGAAGGACCGCCGCTTCCACCTCAAGGAACGCCTCTACTTCTCCATCAGCGAACGCAACCACGAGGCCGACCTTTCCCAGCTGGGACGCGACACGCTCCGCCCCGGCGAACCCGACGCGTTCGTGCTGCCCGACCTGCCGAGCCGCTACGTCGAGCTCGATAACGACGAGTCGCTGACCCACGAACGCCGCGCCGAACTCCGCACCGAGGCCGAAGCCGCTTACGCTCAGGCCTCCGAGGACATCCACGCCATCGGCCAGTTGCTCAAGGCCTACGCGCTCTACGAAAAGGACAAGCAATACGTCGTCCACGAGGGCAAGGTGAAGATCGTCGACGAGAACACCGGCCGCATCATGGAAGGTCGCCGCTGGTCTGATGGCCTCCACCAGGCCGTCGAAGCCAAAGAAGGCGTCGCGCTCGAGAAGGAAAACAAGACCTACGCGACGGTCACGATCCAGAACTACTTCCGCATGTACCAGAAGCTCGCGGGCATGACCGGCACCGCCGAGACCGAAGCTTCCGAGTTCCACGACATCTATCGCCTGACCGTCGTCGCCATCCCGACGCACCGTCCGTG
>JAPLTV010000011.1 GCA_026397955.1 Verrucomicrobiota bacterium
CCGGGCCGTCCGTCGTTCCGCCGAACTGCACGCGAAGCACATCGCCGGCAATGGCGACCCCTTCGAGCTGGGCAGCGCCCGTCCGCTCGACCTCGGCCATTGGGCCGCGCACAAGCTCGAGTCGATGACGAACCATCGCTTGACGCACGGCGAGGCCGTGGCCGTCGGCCTGGCGCTTGACCTGATCTGCGCCCGCGAACTCGGCCTCTTCGGCCAGGCAGAGACCGAACGCTCGCTCAACCTGCTCGTCGCCCTTGGCTTCAAGATCTACGCGCCCGAGATGCACCTCGAAGGCGGCGCGCCGATGCTGGCCGGGCTCGAAGAATTCCGCGAACACCTCGGCGGCCAGCTCACGCTCGTCCTGCCGATCGCCATCGGCAAGTCCACGCAGGTCCACGAGATGGCTGCCGCCGTCGTGCGTAAGGCTGCCGACGAACTGCGCGCACGGGATCAGCAGCCATGCGTCGTGCGGTCCTGAACGTCGTCGGTCTTTCCGCCCGGGACCTGAGTTCCGGCGTCATGCCGCGTCTCGCCGCGCGCGCCGCCCAGGGTAGCGTTGCGAAGGTCCGCCCCGCTTTCCCCGCCGTCACCTGCACCGCGCAGTCTGATTACCTCACGGGCAAGCAGCCGAGCGTGCATGGCATCGTCGGCAACGGCTGGTATGACCGCACGCTCAGCGAGGTGCAGTTCTGGAAGCAGTCGAACCGCGTCGTACTTGCACCGAAAGTCTGGGACGAACTCCACGCCAAGAATCCCAAGCTCAAGGTCGCGAACCTTTTCTGGTGGTACAACATGGGCACCGCGGCCGACATCTCCGTCACGCCGCGCCCGGTCTACAAGGCGGATGGCGGGAAGATCTTCGACATCGCGAGCTACCAGCAGCGCTTCAAGGAACTGCTCAAGCGCGACCTCGGCGATTTTCCGTTCCATTCCTTCTGGGGCCCGCGCGCCGGCCTACCGTCGTCGCAGTGGATCGCCGATTCGGCCCGCTGGATCGAAGAGCACGAGCAGCCCGACCTCAGCCTAGTCTACCTCCCGCACCTCGACTACGACCTCCAGCGCTTCGGACCGGCCGACCCGCGCTGCGATGCCGCGCGTCGCGACGTCGACAAGCTCGTCGGTGACCTCGCCGAATTCCTCGAGGCCCGCGGCGTCGAAGTCCTCATCGTCTCCGAATACGCCATCACCGCCGTCGACCGCGCCGTCCCGTTGAACAAGGTCTTCCGCGGGCACGGCTGGCTCGAACTCAAGCCCGATGACGGCAGCCTCACCCTCGACACCTTTAACTCCAAGGCGTTCGCCGTCGTGGACCACCAGGTTGCGCACGTCGTCGTTCTCGATCCGTCGGTTCGCGAGGAAGTCCGCAAGGTCCTGCTCACCACGCCCGGCGTCGCCCAGGTGCTCGACGCCGAAGGCCAGGCTGCGGCAGGCATCCAGCATGTGCGTAGCGGTGACTTCGTCGTCGTTGCCGACGGCCATAGCTGGTTCTCCTATTACTGGTGGGAAGAAGGACAGGGTGAGCCTGACTTCGCGCGCTGCGTGGATATCCACCGCAAGCCTGGCTACGACCCCGTCGAACTGTTCATCGACCCCAAGATTCGGTTTCCGATGCTGGCGGTCGCCTGGTTCCTGCTGAAGAAGAAGCTCGGCTTCAAGGCGCTCATGAAGGTCATCTCGCAGGACGCCTCGCTCGTGAAGGGCTCGCATGGTCGCCTTCCCGAAGACCCGCTCGACTGGCCCGTGCTCATCGCGCCGGCTGGAGCCGCCTTGCCCGCGCAGATCGCCTCAACAAGCGTCTACGCCCAGATCGTCCGCGGGTTCTAAGTCGTTGGACAGATTTAAGAGGTCTGCCAGAGCGACGAAATGGGTGCGGCCCAAAGCCGCGGGCCGAAAGGCAGCGTATCTTTGCCGTCGTAAAGCACCAAGCCCGAACGGAAGCGTTTGCCTGTGGCCTCAGCCAGTAGGCGCAGGCCAGAAAAATCTTTGGAGGTGACGGTCGAAGCAGCTTTAACCTCGATACCCACCACGCCCAGGGAGTCATCTTCGATGACGATATCCACCTCGTGTTGCTCTTTGTCGCGAAAATGGGAGAATTCAAAACGACTCTCTGCGAGACTCGCTTGCTTGAGTAGTTCGGAGAACACGAACGTCTCGAGGACGGCACCGAATTCGGTGCGGTTCTCGGCGAGCGTGACTGGCGTTACGCCCCGCAGGGCGGCCAGCAGGCCTGAATCTAAGAAGTGCAATTTGGGCGTGCGGGTTAGCCGTGCTAAACCTCCTCCGCCCCAAGCAGGCAGGGGGCGGAGCAGATACAGCTGTTCAAAGATGCCCGTATAGCGCTGGGCAGTGACATTGGTTAGACCCAAGGAAGCGCTCACTTTGGAATGGTTGATGAGTTGGCCGGAATGGTGGGCCAGGGCTCGCAGGAGCCGAGGCAACTCGCGCAGTTTATCCACTTGGGCGATGTCACGGACGTCACGATCGACGGTGGCCTTGGCGTATTCGAAATGCCAGGCCTGTCGACGTTGCCAAGTGGTTTTCGCACACGCTTCAGGGTAGCCACCAGTCAGTACGAGCTCCTGCAGGTCGTTGCGTCCCAGCGAATCCACGGCTTTAGGGAGCGCGCCCTTGAATACCTGTGTAAGGAAGCGGCCCGGCTCACGTGTCAGTTCGGCCGCTGAGAACGGTAACAGGTCAAGGACGGTCATGCGACCAGCCAAGGAATCGGCTACCTTGGGTAGCATCATCAGGTTGGCTGAACCCGTCAGGAGGAACCTCCCCGGGCGCGGGTCTTCGTCGACGGACTGCTTGATGGCTAGGAGTAGGCCGGGCGCGCGCTGCACCTCATCGATGACCATGCAATCGGCATCTTGGATAAATCCCACCGGATCCGTTTGAGCGGCCGCGAGCACTGTCGGGTTGTCGAGCGTGCGGAACTGCCTATTCCTTCCCGCCATCTTTTTAGCTAAAGTTGTCTTACCCGCCTGTCGTGGGCCCGCAAGGAGGACGACCCGCGTATCCTGTAAAGCGAGACGGATACGCCCCTCTTGGTGTCGGCTCAGCATCATGGATGGACTAAGTTAAAGTCTAAACCTGACTGATTTAAAGTCTAAAGCTGACTGATTTAAAGACCCCATTGACAGGATGGCTCGAGAGGCCCTGCTTGCGGGGTCGACTCGGAACCTTCGCCCCGCAGTGTGGTCGGTAACTCATCCCCCGATGGACGCCCGCCCCTTTGCTTTACTCTTTGCCCTGACTTTAGGGGCCGCGCCGTTTCCCGAGCCGCATAACAACCAGAAGGAGATCATCCCGCTGCTCACGCCGGCGGAGGCGCTTTCCAAGCTGCATCTCCCCGAGGGCTTCAAGGCCACGCTCTTCGCCGCAGAGCCGGACGTCCGTCAGCCCATCGCCCTCTGCTGGGACGAGCGTGGCCGCCTGTGGATCGCCGAGAACTACACCTATTCCGACGGCAAGGAGCGCTTCGACCTGAACCTACGCGACCGCATCGTCATCCTCGAGGATGCCGATCATGACGGTAAATTCGACAAGCGCACCGTCTTCACCGACGAGGTGCAGATGCTCACCAGCATCGAGCGCGGCTTTGGCGGCGTGTATGCGATGTGCCCGCCCAACCTTCTCTTCATTCCGATGGACGGCGACAAGCCCGCCGGTCCGGCCCAGGTCGTGCTCGATGGCTTCAGTACCACCGCCGCGAGCCGGCATACTTTTGCCAATGGACTTAAGTGGGGGCCCGACGGTTGGCTCTATGGCCGCGTCGGCATCTCCAGCACCTCGTGGGTCGACGTCCCCGGCGTGCCCAAGGAAAAGCGCCAGGCAACGGCCGGCGGCCTCTGGCGCTATCATCCGGTCACCAAGGTTTTCGAGCCGTATTGCCACGGCACCACCAATCCGTGGGGCTCCGATTGGACCAAGGACCACGAACTACTCTTTATCAATACCGTCATCGGCCACGGCTGGCAGGGCATCCATGGCGCGCACTTCAAGCGCATGCACGGTGAGGATCCTTATCCTTACATCTACGAACTCATCGACCAGCAGGCCGACCACTATCACTGGGACACTGGCAAGAAGTGGAATGACGCTGACGGTGGTCGCGGCGGCGCGGACAGCTTCGGTGGCGGGCACGCGCATGTCGGCATGATGATCTATCAGGGCGATAACTGGCCGTCGCAGTATCGCGACAAGCTCATGACCCTCAACCTGCACGGCCGACGCACCAACGTCGAAGCCATCGAACGCAAGGGCAGCGCGCTCGTCATGAAGCACCAGCCCGACATCCTCAAGTCGGACGACCAATGGTTCCGCGGCATTGAGCTCAGTCAGGGGCCGGACGGCGCCGTTACCATTCTCGACTGGAGCGATATCGGCGAGTGTCACGACCAAGACGGCATCCACCGCACCACTGGCCGCATCTTCAAGGTCAGCTATGGCGACCCCAAGCAGCCCGGCGTCGACTTCGCTAAGGCCACGCCGACGGAACTCGTCGAACTCCAGCGCAGCCGGAATGAGTGGCTCGTCCGGATGGCTCGCTGGGAACTCCGTGAGCGCGCCTGGAAGGGCGTCGACCTCTCGTCGGCCACCGCCGCCTGGGAGAAGCTCGCCTCCGAGGAAGATAGCGTCCTTGCGCTCAACGCCCATTCGACGCTTCTGGCGATCCGCACCGTCAAGTCGGGCGTTCAGCCCTTCGCTGCCCAGTACGCCAAGCATTACTCGCCGTCCGCCATCCTCGCCGAGAAACGTCAGGACGTCCTCGCGCGCCTCATCGAACGCGAGCTCACCGAGCCGCTCGTGAACCGGAATAACAACGTGGCCAAGTTCGACCAGAAGTCGGGCTTCATCGCGGCCTGCGACGCTCAGGAATCCGCGCTCTTGCAGCTCGCAGGCGAGTCCCGCGGCCAGCGCGTACGCCTCGCCCTCGCTTCGTCGCTTCCGCATCTTTCCGTTCCCGTGCGTGCGCTCGTGGCCCAGCATCTCCTGCGCTACGACCAAGACACCACGGACCATAACCTCCCGCTCCTCGTGTGGACCGGTATCCGCGAGCTCCCCCTCGCTGAGCTTATCGCCTGTGCGCATGTCAGCCGCGTCCCGCAGGTCACCAAGCTCATCGCCCGTCGCATCGCCGAAGGCGCCGACAGGCAGCCTGCTGCCTTGAACGAACTCCTCGCGAATGCCGCGCAGATGCCCGAAGGTCAGGCCGAGATCGTCGCCGGTATCGCCGAAGCCCTCAAAGGGTGGCGCAAGGCGCCCAAGCCCGCCGCGTGGGATGCGTTCGTCGCCACGATTCCCAAGGCTGCCGTCGCCGCGCAGGACCTGGCCCGTCAGCTTAACGTCATCTTCGGTGACGGCCAGGCCCTTGATGAAATTCGTAAAATCGCCCTCGATGACAACGCACTCATGGAGCAGCGCCGCGCCGCGTTGCTCTCGCTCATCGAGGCCAAGGACAAGCAGCTCAAGCAGGTCTGCGAGAAGCTGATCTACGTCCGTGGCGTGAACATGGAGGCCATTCAGGGCCTGACCCAGTTTGACCAGGACGGCGTCGCGAAGCGCATCATCGAGCGCTACCTGCAGCTGTACCCGCATGAGCGACCGCAGGCCATCATGGCGCTCGTCTCCCGTCCGCGTTTCGCGACCGACCTCCTCAAGGCGATTGAAACCGGCAAGATCCCCAAGGCCGACTTCGGTCCTTCCGCCGCGCGTCAGGTACGCGCGTTCAACGACCCAAAGCTCAACGAACTGCTCAGCAAGGTCTGGGGCGAGACGCGCGAGACCTCGGCGGACAAGCTCAAGCTCGTCGCCGAACTCAAGGCGCGGCACACGCCTGATTCGCTCGCCAAGGGCGACCAGAGCAAGGGGAGGGCGCTTTATGCCGCCGTGTGCGGACAGTGCCATAAGCTCTACGGTGAAGGTGGCGCACTCGGGCCGGACCTCACTGGCAGCGGCCGTCACGACCTGAACTACCTGATCGAGAACATCGTCGACCCCAGTGCCGTCGTGGATGCCGCGTATTATCTTAACATCCTCGAGCTCAAGGACGGTCGTGTACTCAGCGGTATCGTCGGCGCGCAGAGCGAACGCACGCTCACCTTGCGCGCGGTCGGGCAGGAGAGCGTGATTGATCGCCAGGACATCAAAGCACGTAAGATCATGCCCATCTCGCTGATGCCGGAAGGACTCCTCCAGGCCTTCACGCCCGAGCAGCAGCGCGACCTCCTCGCCTATCTCATGGGCAATTCCCAGGTCCCCTTGGCGAAGTAAGATCAGCGGTGGGCGAGGGGCGGCGGAGTTCGGCGACCCAGGCAGGCGTCGGGCCTTCGCCGCGGTTGGATGCGTCCTTGCGATGGGTCGCGCCGGTGAGCGCTTCGATGACGGCTTCGAGCTTCGGCCAGAGGCCGATGATTTCCAGGGCTGGATTGAGCAGGTTGGTGATCGGACAGTAGAACGTGTTCTTCGGGTCGGTGTGGTGCAGCGCGTGCTGGCGCGGAGTCTGGAGGATCCAGCAATCCTGGAGGAACGAGACGAGCGGTCCGTTCTCGGCCCGCGTCTGGTGCGACCATTTATGGACTTGGTTCGCATTGACGCAGAGGATCGCGAAGAGCCAGACATGCCAGGTGAGCGCGTCGGCCCAGGCGGCGAGTCCGACGAAGAACGCGCCGAGGAGTAGCAGGTCCCAAGAGCTCTGCCACCAGGTCAGCTTGGTGAAGAGGCGGGGATAATGATGGTGGACGATGTTCGGCTTGATCACCAACGGTCCGATGACCGGGGTCTCCTCGGTGCCGTAGGCGTCCTCGAGCCAATGGCCGATGCCGGTCAGGAAATCAGCCAGCAGGATGACGCCGAGAGCTTGGAGGAGGGTCTGGAGGGTGTGCATGACGTTCTTCTCGCCGTCTATTTTACCTCCTCCGGGCTCTGGACCGTTAATCGATATTCTTGATATGACCTATCACGCTGGGGGATAAAGGGCGTTGCTAGACCCCTTGACGGCGTGAAGATGACTTCACCCCGATGAACGTCCATCACCTCGAGCTATTCTATTACGTGGCCAAGCACGGGGGCATCAGCGCGGCGGTCCGGCACATCCCGTACGGCATCCAGCAGCCCGCCGTCAGCGGCCAGATAGCGGCCCTCGAGTCGAACCTCGGGGTGCGGCTCTTCGAGCGAGCGCCGTTCCGCCTGACGGCACCGGGTCGTAAGCTGTACGCCCAGATCGAAACCTTCTTCTCGGGCTTGGATGGACTCGAGGGCCAGCTGCGGGAAGCGGATCGGCCGGAGTTGCGCCTCGGAGCCTCGGAACTCGTCCTCCGCCTGCACATCTCGACCGTCACCCAGCGCCTGCGAGCGCGACACCCGAAGCTCTTGCTTAGCCTGACACCCGGGTACCAGATGCAGTTCGAGACGTGGTTACGCGATGGCGTCATCGACCTCGCGATCGTGCCGATTGAGGCGAAGACCAAAGGACGGCAGAGCCAGCTACGCCTCGCCCGCGTCCCGCTCGTCCTCCTCGTGCCCAAGTCTTCTCCGCACCGGAGCGCCGCCGACCTTTGGAAGCAGAAGAAGATTCGCGAGCCCCTGGTCGCCTTGCCGCCCGCCTCCAGCGTCACGCGCAGCTTTCTGCGCGACCTGCGCGCGAAGGGCGTCGTCTGGAACCAGACCGTCGAGGTCAGCTCGATGGAGATGGTCACCAGCTACGTCGCCAACGGCGAAGGCTACGGCATCAACCTCGCCATCCCTGAGGCCATCGAGCACCCAGAAGTCCGGGCCTTGCCACTCGAAGGCTTCGCCACGATGGACGTCGGCTTGCGCTGGACGTGCGAGCTCACGCCGCTGGTACGCGACGCCATCGGCGAATTCCAGCGCTACACACGCGAGACCTGGCCAGATTGGGTGATCGACGACGTCTTGCCTGAGCCCAAGAAGGCTGGCCGACGGAAGCGAGCCTGACTTAGCGCTTTGCGAGGGCTTGCGTGATCGCCACACAGGCGAGCGCGGCGTTCTCGGCGCGGAGGACCGTTGGGCCCAGCACGACGGCACGGAAGCCCGCGGTGCGGGCGGCGGCGTATTCCTCAGAAGTCAGGTCGCCTTCGGGACCGATGAGCCAGGTGACCTTCGAGGCTTTCGTGAAATCCAGGTGCGCGACCGCTTCGGCGTCGAACTCCAGCGAGCCGGTGAGGCGCAGTTCGCCTGCGACGGCAGGCGGCAGGCGTTCGATCCATTCGCGGAAGCGGATCGGCGCCGCGATTTCAGCGCGCCATGGGTGGCCGGACTGCTTGCACGCCTCGACGGCCTGGTGCTGCCAGCGTTCGCGACGCGTGCGGGCGCGGTCGGCGTCGAGCTTCAGTTCGCAGCGCGCGGTCTCGAGTGGGATGATGCCGGCGGCACCCGCTTCGCAGCAGGTGCGCACCAAGTCATCCATCGTGCCGCCTTTCGGCATCCCTTGCGCGACGTAGATCGCGGGGGAAAGCGTGTCAGCCACGCGGGCACGGACCACTTCGACCACCGCGGCGTCGCCGTCGGCCGAAGCAAGCTTACCTTCGACGACCAAGCCTTCGCCGTCGAGGAGCACGACCGCGTCGCCGCGGCGGGCGCGGAGGCTGCGGACCACGTGGGCGGATTCATCGGCCGAAAGCTTCACAAAGGCGCCAGGCTTACAGGCCGGGGCTTGCTCGTGATCGATCCAGACGCGCAGGGGACTCATTAGGCGAGGGCGACCGGGCGGTCGTAAGAAGGATCCCAGTCTTTCCAGACCGGTTCGTAGCCGTGGGCGCGGAGCATCGCGGCCACTTCTTCGGGCGAGCGGTCGTCCTCGATTGCGAACTGCTCGAGCGAGGCTTCGCGGCCTTCGGCGTAGCCGCCCGGATTCGTGTGCGAGCCCGCGCTCATCGCCGTCACGCCCACGCGGCAGGCGTGGTCGCGGAACTTGCGGCTCTCACGGGTGCTCAGCGTCAGTTCGACCTCGGAGCTCAGGAGGCGGAAGGCGCAGATCGCTTGGACTAGATCGCGGTCGGTCATCTCGACCTTCGGTTGCAGTTCGCCTTCGTGTGGGCGGATGCGTGGGAACGAGACGCTGTAGCGGCTCTGCCAGTGCTTGCGTTCGAGCCAGCGGAGGTGGAGGGCCGTGAAGAAACATTCCGCGCGCCAGTCCTCGAGGCCGAAGAGGGCGCCGAGGCCGATCTTATGGACGCCCGCGGCGCCGACGCGGTCGGGGGCGTCGAGGCGGTAGGCGAAGTCGGACTTACGTCCCTTCGGGTGGTGGACGTTGTAGGTCTCGCGGTGATACGTCTCTTGATAGACCAGCACCGCGTTGAGGCCATGGCGGCGGAGCTCGACGTATTCCGCGGTCTCCATCGGCTGCACTTCCATCGACAGCGATGAGAAGTGCGGGCGGAGGAGGTCGAGGGCTTGGACGAAATAGGGGACTTCCACCTTGTTGGATTCGCCCGTCAGGATGAGCAGGTGGTCGAAACCCAACTTCTTGAGCGCACCCGCTTCCCGCAGGATCTCGCCCGGATTGAGCGTACGGCGCGGGACCTTGTTGCCGGCCGAGAAGCCGCAGTAGGTGCAGATGTTTTGGCACTCGTTGGAAAGGTAGGCCGGCGCGAAGAGCTGCATCGTGCGCCCGTAGCGGCGGAGCGTGCGCTCGTGGCTCAGGCGGGCCATCCGCTCCAGGTGGGGCGCGGCGGCCGGCGAGATCAGCGCCTTGAAGTCCTCCAGGTCGGCCGAGTCGGCTTCGGCCCGGGCGAGCGCGCGGAGCACGTCGGCGTCGGTCTTGGCCGCGACCGACCCGAGGACATCGTCCCAAGGGTAGGCGGCATGGACTTCGGCGAACGACATCGGCCCGTCACTGTGGGCCAAAAATCGCGCAGGGCAAGGGCGGGCGCGCGCTCAGAGCGTCGCGGCGTAGCCGGCGGCGTCGAGGAGGGCGGCCAGCTCGGCCGGATTCTTCACCTTCACCTTGATCATCCAGGCGCCGCCGTACGGTTCGCGGTTCACCAGGTCAGGCGAGTTGTTCAGGTCGGAGTTGGCCTCGAGGACCTCGCAGGAGATTGGGCTGTAGAGGTCGGAGGCGGCCTTGACCGATTCCACCGTGCCGAAGACGTCGCCATGGTTGAAGGACGCGCCGACCTTCGGGAGGTCGACGAACGTCACGTCGCCGAGCGCGGCCTGCGCGTGGTCGGTGATGCCGATGACCGCGGTACCGTCGGCGGCGACCTTGATCCACTCGTGGTCCTTGGTGTAATGGAGGTCGGCAGGGACGTTGCTCATGGCTTCTGGGTAAAGTGGGCGGGGATTATTTCAACCCTTCACTTCACGAAAGGCTCGGTCGCGAGGTGGAGCGGGATGCGGTTGCCACGGATGTCGACCGTCAGCGAGGCGGAGGCCGCGTGGCCAGCGGCGACGAGGGCTGTGCCGATCGGCTTGCCGAGGACCGGAGACTGTGTGCCCGAGAGCACTTCGCCGACCGGCGTCTCGCCAGAATAGACTACTGCGCCTTGGCGGGCGATGCGGCGGTCATCGAGCGAGAACAGCACCACCGAGGAGGTCGGGCCGCCCTGGGCCTGGCGGTGGAGCGCTTCGCGGCCGATGAAGTCCGGCTTCGTGAACTTCACCGTCCAGCCGAGGCCGGCCTGGATGGGCGAGATACGTTCGGAGATTTCATGTCCGTAGAGCGGGTAGTTCGCCTCGAGGCGGAGCGAGTCGCGGGCACCGAGGCCGGCGGGGACGAGCCCGTGGGGCTTACCGGCGGCGAGGAGCGCGCGGGCGACTTTTTCCGCGGAGGCGGCGGGCAGGTAGAGCTCGAAGCCCGGCGAACCCGTGTAGCCCGTGCGGGAAATAATGCAGCCCGTGGCGCCGGCGACTTCGCCGAGCACGAAGCCGAAGCGTTTGATCGATGCGAGCGGCGTGGACGTGACCAGCGCGAGGATCTTTTCGGCCAGCGGTCCCTGGAGAGCGAGCTGGGCCCAGGCCGCGCATTCGTCGAGGACCTCGACCTGATGGGAGCCGAGATGGGAGCGCATCCAGGCGATATCCTTCGGCGCATTGGAGGCGTTGAGGCAGATCAGGAATTCTTCTTCCGCGAGGCGGTAGACGATTAGGTCGTCGACGCAGCCGCCGTCAGGCTGGCACATCACCGTGTAGCGGGCCATGCCGACCTTGATCGTCGCCATCTCATTGGTCATGATGCCGTCGAGGAACTTCGCGGCATCGCGGCCGCGGACGCGGGCTTCGCCCATGTGGGAGACGTCGAAGAGCCCGGCCGTCTTACGGACCGCCATGTGTTCCTCGATGATGCCCGTGTATTGCACTGGCATCTCCCAGCCGGCGAAGGGGACGATACGTCCACCGAGTTCGACGTGCAGGGCGAAGAGAGGCGTGCGGGAGAGCGTTTCCGACATAGGCACGTTAAGGTGCCCGCCCGGGCTTTCCTTCCAACAAAAAAGCCCGGCTTTGCGGCCGGGCTTTTTGGGGTGGGCTGAAGCCCGGCTCAGAGAGCGAGTTCCTTGCGGAGCTCGGCGAGGGTCGCTTTATATTCCTCCTCCGTGATCGCCTTCGCGCGGCGCTTGCTTTCGAGCAGGGCGTAGCGGGCGTTGAACTCAGAGTACTTGAGAGCGTCGGCCTGGGCCTTGGCGGCGGCGGCGACCTTATTGGCTTCGGCGACCTTGGCGTCCGCGGCCTTATTGGCTTCGGTCATCTTGGCGTTGGCGTCAGCCAGCTTGGCTTCGGCGGCGAGGCGTTCGTCGGCGACGGCCTTCTCGGCGTTCTTGATGGCTTCGGCGACCTTGGCTTCACCCGCGGCCTTGGCGGCGGCGGTGGACTTCTCGGCGTCTTCGACCTTGGATTGGAGGGCCTTCAGATCGGCGTTGGCCTGGGCGACGGCCTTGGCGGCGGCCTCAGAGGAATCCTTGGCGGCGGCGTCCTTGGCCTTGGCGAGGGCTTCGTTGGCCTTGGCGGCGGCGGCCTTCTGTTCTTCGAGGGCCTTCTGCAGGTCGGCGAGGCCCTTGGAGGCTTCGGCCTTAGCGGTGGCGGTGGAGGTGTTGGCGGCGCGGGCGAGTTCGTCGGCGCGGGCGTTGAGAGCCTTGATGGCGGCGTTGGAGTTGGCCTGCGAAACGTTGAGGGCCTTGAGCTCGGCGGCGTAGGAGTTTTCCAGCTGGGCGACGCGGACTTCGGCGGGCTTCGCGGCGACCTTGGCCTTGGCGACGTTGGTCTTCGCGGTGGCGACCTTGGAGTCGACGCCGGCGAGGGCGGCACGGCGGGCTTCGACGGACTTCAGTTCCTTCTCGGCCTTGGCGCGAGCGGCGGAGGCTTCAGCGGTCGCCTGTTCCAGGGCGAGCTCAGCTTCAGCCAGCTTGGCGGCGGCGGCGGCATCGTTACCCTTGGAGGCCTTGGCGGCGGCGATGGTCTTAGCGATCTCGGCGAGGCGAGCCTTGGTGCTGGCTTCGCGGATAGCGAGGGAGGCCTGGATCTTCGTGGCGGCTTCCTTCGTGGCGGCGATGTCGGCCTTCAGGCCTTCCTTGGCGGCGGCGTCTTCGCCGAGAGCCTTCTTCGAAAGCTTTTTGAATTCCGGGTTATCGGAAACGGGGACGCCCGCTTCGCCGGCAGCCGGAGCCTTGGTCAGGTTGACCTTCACCGTGGCGGGGAAGCCGAACTCGATGCCTTCGCTCGTGGTGATGAGGCGGGGCTTCAGCTCGTTGGTTTCGGTGAGGTAGCCGCCCTTGCCGACCTGCAGCTCGTAATTCTTCGTGCGGTCGAGCTTGATGGTGGTAGGCGTGCGACCGACGGCTTCGCCGTTCAGGCGGATCGCAGCGGCGGTCGGATTCGATGACACGACGACCGAGTCGATGTTGGCCGGATCGACCGAGGAGTTGCAGCCGGTGAACACGGCGCACAGGGCGAGAAGGGAGACGGAGATACGCATAGGTACGGGGCTTGGGGTGGGTGAATTGCGTGCAAATTGAACACGGTTTCAACCCCTAATCACCTATTCCCCTAAGGGTTGACACAGGCGGGCTGTGAACAACCCTGTGAATAGGGAAGTTGGCCAGCATAGCTCAGTTGGTAGAGCAGCCGCCTTGTAAGCGGCAGGTCGTCGGTTCAAGTCCGACTGCTGGCTCCATTCCCCGCTTTTTTGGGTTTAAATCGCCCCGAGGTCTCAGTCTCAGGCTTCCGGCGACCAGCTGGGGCCATGACGAAGGGCGTCAGCCATCCGGACGGTCGGGCGGATCGCGGCCACGTCATGGACCCTGATCATCGAGGCACCTTGGGCGATGCCCCAGGTTGCCGTGACCTCATTGCCTGCGCCCCGGCGGAGCGGGTCGGGTTCGCCGAGCACTAGCCCGAGCGTCGATTTCCGGCTCGTGCCGAGGAGCACCGGGAAGCCGAGCGCGGCGATCTTCGCGAGGTCGCGCACGAGCATGAGATTTTGCGCGGGTGTCTTGCCGAAGCCGAAACCGGGATCCGTCCAGAGCTGTTCGGCGCGCATGCCGGCGGCCTGCGCACTGCGCAGGGAGAGGCGAAGATCCTGCAGTACCTCCGGCCAGAAATCTTCGTAGTCCGCTTGCGCGCGGCGATGCATCAGGATGAGCGGGCAGCGGAGCGTCGCGCAGGTCGACCCCATCGGCGACTCGTCAGGGCGGGCTTCGAAGCGGCCTCCTTCGACGTCGTTCACCAAGTCGGCGCCGGCTTCCACGCAGGCGCGTGCGACCGATGCCTTATAAGTATCTACGGACAGGGCCGCCTGCGGGAAACGGCGGCGGAGCGCCTTCACCACCGGGAGGAGGCGCGCGAGTTCGGTCGCGGCGTCGACCGGCGTGGCCCCGGGGCGAGTTGATTCTGCGCCCAGGTCGAGGACGTCGGCTCCTTCGGCGAGCAGCTGCTCCGCCCGGATCAGTGCGGCGGCTTCATCGTTAAGCTGGCCTCCGTCCGAGAACGAGTCTGGGGCCAGGTTCATGATGCCCATGATCAGGGTGCGCTTTCGCCAGTCGGGCAGAGGGGTGCCATGCGGGCTGGTCCAGGACATGGATTGGGGGTTAAAGACCCTGACCGACGGTGCAACCCCCAAGGCGGGTGAGGGGTAGAAGGGAAGAGGCCGCAGACTTATTAGACAGGTTGATGGGGGCTAATCGCTGTTAAGTATTTAATTAACAGTAACTTACATAAACATTCAACTTAAGCTCTCTGTTTAGAGGCATTCTACGCCCGTTTTCCCCTGCTGGGGCTTGCAAATGACCTCCTTTTTACGGATTTTTCGGCGTCCGAAACTCATCCTTTATGTTTTCTCGCTTCTTTAGTCGGGTAGCTCTGCTGGCCGCCCCCTTCCTGGCCATGATCATGGTCGGCTGCTCCAAGGCCGACATGACCGTTCGCCAGTCGACCCTAGACCCCAAGGGCCCGGTCGCCCAGGTCCAGTATGACCTGTTCATGAAGACGGTCTGGCTGGTCGTCATCCTCTTTGCGCTCGTCGGCGGCCTGCTCGTCTATGCTGTCATCAAGTTCCGCTTCCGTGCTGGCGACGAAAACAAGCCCGCGATCGTCGAAGACGGCCACGGTAATCCGCTCATTGAGATCGGCCTCATCACCGCCTCCATCGGTGCGCTCGTCATCATCGCCATCCCGACGCTCACCGCGATCTGGTACACCGATGACGTCCCGGCCGAATCCGTCCCGACGTCGAAGCTTTCCGTCTGGTATCCGCGCGTCGAAGGCACCCGCGAGAATTACGCCAAGGCCGTCGAGGAGCAGGTGCTCGAAGTAGACGTCATCGGCAAGCAGTGGTGGTTCCGTTTCGAATACCCGCAGCTCGGCCTCACCAACGACGCCAAGCATTCTGTCCCGAACGAGATGGTGATCCCCAAGGGCGTCGCCGTCCGCATCAACCTCCGCTCCGAAGACGTCATCCACTCTTTCTGGGTGCCGAAGATCGCGGGCAAGGTCGACCTCATGCCTGGCCGGAAGAACCACATGTGGCTGCAGGCCCGCGAGACCGGCCACTACTACGGCCAGTGCGCCGAATTCTGCGGCGACTCGCATGCTTACATGCTTTTCCGCGTCGAAGTCGTCGAGCCTGCCGAATTCGCCAAGTGGGTGCAGCGCCAGAAGGCTGACGCCGCTCCCGTCGTCGCCGGTTCCAAGGCAGATAAGGGCAAGGCCCTCTTCGCTGCCAAGAGTTGCGTGATGTGCCATAACGTCGGCGGCCATTTCGGAGCCGGCGCGTTTGCCCCGGACCTGACCCACGTCGCCTCGCGCAAATCCCTCGCTGGCGCCTGGATGGATAATCGCGACCTCAAGGAGCAGCGCGCCCTCGAGCAGAAGACGAACAACACCGAGTCCTCCGTCGCGGTCGACCCCGCGACCCTCAAGGCCAACCTCATCAAGTGGATCGGTTCGTCCGGCACTTCCCATGACGCGAACGGCAAGCCGACCAAGGACGTCAAACCCGGCAACCGCATGCATTACTACAAGATGTTCAACGTGGCCGGCCTCAACGAGACCAAGCAGACCTTCACCGCTGAAGAGCTCGACTGCCTCGCCGAATACCTCCTCACCCTGAAGTAAACCTTCCCGACCTTTCACACCCATGTCCCACGATTCCCATCACGCTCCGGTCGCCTGCAAGACCGAGCTGGCGCCCGAGCGCAGCGACCTCGGCCTGATCCGTCCTGACCGTACGACCGGCTGGCTCGATTGGCTGACGACTGTCGACCACAAGAAGATCGGCATCCTCTACGGAGCGTTCGCCATGTTCTACTTCCTCGTGGGTGGCGTCGAAGCCCTCGCGATCCGCACCCAGCTGGCCCGCCCGGACAACGACTTCGTCACGGCGCGCATGTACAACCAGCTGTTCACGATGCACGGCACGACGATGATCTTCCTCGGCGTCATGCCCCTGTCGGCCGCGTTCTTCAACTTCCTCGTGCCGCTGCAGATTGGCGCGCGCGACGTCGCCTTCCCGCGTCTCAACGCGTTCTCGCTCTGGACCTTTGTCTTCGGCGCCTTCGTGTTGAACGCCTCGTGGTTCTTCGAGTTCGCGCACCTCGCCGGTTGGTTCAATTCCTTCGAATGGCACAAGGCGCTCGTCTACACCGACTTCGCCCCTGCCAACGGTTGGTTCAGCTACGCGCCCCTTTCCGGCACCTTCGGCCAGAACGGCCAGGCGCTGCGCTTCACCGGCGTCGGCACCGACTTCTGGATCATCGGCATCCAGGTCCTCGGCATCGCCTCGCTCGCGGCCTCCTTCAACTTCATCTGCACCATCATCAACATGCGCGCCAAGGGCATGACCATGATGCGCCTGCCGGTGTTCACCTGGATGACCCTCGTCACCGCGATCCTCATCATCCTCGCCTTCCCGGCCATCACCGTCGCCCTGATTGAGCTCATGTTCGACCGCGCCTTCGGCGCCAACTTCTTCAATCCGTCCGCCGGCGGCCAGCCTGTCCTGTGGCAGCACCTCTTCTGGATCTTCGGCCACCCCGAGGTGTACATCCTCGTGCTCCCGGCGATGGGCATCGTCTCGGAAGTCCTCCCGACCTTCTCTGGCAAGTCGCTCTTCGGCTACCCGATCATCGTCTTCTCCGGCGCCGTCATCGGCTTCCTCGGCTTCGCGGTCTGGAGTCACCACATGTTCACCACCGGCCTCGGCCCCGTGCCGACCGCCGCCTTCTCGCTCCTCACGATGGCCATCGCCGTCCCGACGGGCGTCAAGATCTTCAACTGGCTCGGTACGATCTGGGGCGGACGCGTCCGCTTCACCCCGCCGATGGTCCTCGCCCTCGGCTTCATCTGGATGTTCATGTGCGGCGGCTTCTCCGGCGTCATGCACTCCTCGGCTCCCGCCGACTCCCAGCAGCAGGATAGCTACTTCGTCATCGCGCACTTCCACTACGTGCTCCTCGGCGGCGTGCTCCTCGGCCTGATGGCTGGCCTCTACTTCTGGTTCCCGAAGATCTTCGGCCGCATGCCGAACGCCCCCATCGCTTACATCGCCTCGGGTCTCGTCATCCTCGGCTTCAACCTCGCCTTCGGTCCGATGCACTACCTCGGCCTCGCCGGTCAGCCGCGCCGCACGCACACCTACCACGCTGGCAACGGCTGGGAGACTTGGAACTTCGTCGCCACCATTGGCGCTTATATCCTGGGAATTGGGGTCTTCCTCGCCTTCGTGAACCTCGTCTGGACCGCCTTCCGCGGCAAGAAGTGCTCTAACGATCCGTGGGATGGCCGCACGCTCGAGTGGTCGCTGCCTTCCCCAGTGCCGGAATACAACTTCGCCCAGGCTCCCATCGTCGCCACGCGCGATGCCTTCTTCGAGGACAAGCATGGCACCAAGCGCATCGGCGCCGAGAACGACGGCGGCGAGGCCGGCGTCCACATGCCCAGCCAGTCCTGGATGCCGCTCCTGGCTTCCGCCGGCTTCCTCTTCGCCGGTTTTGGTATGCCGATGATGGCGATGGGTATCCCTCATGCGGGCTGGATCGTCGTCGCGGGTCTGGGCGTGCTCTTCATCGGTATCTGGCTCTGGGCCCTCGAAGGTCCGGGCGGCTACATGCTCAAGACTCCCGCCGCCTCCGGCACCCCGGCTCCGACCGAGACCGTGGCCCACTGAGCGCCTTCCTCTCCTCATTCTAAACTCTGACCTCAATGTCTGACACCGCCGCCGCGCACGAAGCGCCCACCTCCACCGGAATCGACCACAAGAAGCTCATCATGTGGCTCTTCTTGGCTTCGGACTGCATGTTCTTCGGGACGCTGATCTCGACGCACCTGCTCTACCGCAAGCTCTACCCCGCCGGCTTCACCGACGCCGAAGGCCACCAGCGCTTCATCCAGAACCTGTTCAACATCGAGCTGACGTCCTTCTCGACGTTCATCCTGCTGATGTCCTCGTTCCTGATGGCGCTCGCGGTCTCCGCGATGCACAAGGGTCAGATCAAGTCCTTCCGCCGCAATGTCCTCGGCGTGATCTTCTTCGGCCTGATCTTCCTGGGCTGCCAGGTCTTCGAGTTCACGCACTTCTACCATCAGGGCCTGACCATCCAGAACAGCGTGCTCGGTTCGACGTTCTACGTCCTCACCGGCACGCACGGCACGCACGTCGCCATCGGCGTGCTCTGGCTCATCCTGATGTATTTCTACAGCTTCACCGGCAAGCTCGGCGGCCATATGGGCGCCCTCGACGTCGAAGTCGCGGGCCTCTACTGGCACTTCGTCGACATCGTCTGGATTATCATCTTCACGGCGGTCTACCTCGTCGAGTACCTCGGGCCCAATGGCATCTGGGGCACGGGCCTCCCGGCCGTCGCCAAGTAACCTACCTTTCCGACCATGTCCTCTTCTCACGAAGCCGCCCCCAGCCCTGACTTCCTCGCCGAGGAAGTCCGCCGCTATCACCACTTCATCGTGCTGGCCCTCTGGCTGGCCGTCGTCACTGGAGCCGAGATTGTGCTGATCTTCCTGCCGATCCCCGTCGCCGCGGTCCTGACCATCCTGACCCTGATGTCCGCCGGTAAGTTCTTCGCGGTCATCCTGTGGTTCATGCACCTGATCTACGACAAGAGCCTGCTTTTCTGGTGCTTCGTCACGGGTCTGGCGCTCGCCTTCGCGAGCTTCGCCGCGTTGCTCTGCCTGTTCTCCGTCGACCGGATCGACACCCGCTGGTTCAGCTAAGGCCGTCGACGATTGCCTGACGAAGGCCTCCGCCCTGGCGGAGGCCTTTTTCGTGCCCACGCTTGCGAGTCAGGCGGGGGCAGTTTCATATGATGGTGATGAAAATCCCCCTCCACTGGCACACGGAGCCGTTGCTGCTGCTCCTGGTCGTCGGGGCGTGCTGGGCCCATGCGCTGATGTGCGGCCCGTTCCGGGCGCGGCTCCTCCCGGGTCGGACGGGGTATCCGGTCTGGTACGCGGTCCGCTTCCATCTCGGCGTGCTGGTCGCCTATGTCGCCGTCGGCTCGCCCATCGACCAGCTGGGCGAAGGCTTCTTGTTCTGGGCGCACATGCTGCAACACATGCTGCTCATCTATGTCTCCGCTCCCCTCATCGTGACGGGCCTGCCGCCGGAATTCATCGATGGCTTCCTGCTGGAGGGCCGCCCGCGCCTGACGCGCGTCCTGCGCGTGCTCACGCACCCGATTACCGGCGGGCTGATCTTCACCCTTTGCTTCTCGATGTGGCATTTCCCGGAGCTCTACGAGGCCGCGCTGCGCAGTCGTCCGCTCCACGTGATCGAGCATTGGTCGATGTTCCTGCCCGCAATCCTGATGGTCTGGCCACTATTCTCGCTGTCGGCCAAGCTGCCGCGTATCGGTTACGGCCAGGCGATGTTCTACAGCTTCGCGCTGATGATCGCCGACCTCCCGATCTGGGCGGTGCTCATTTTTGGCGACCATCCCATCTACGAGACCTATCGTCTCGCCCCGCGCATCAGCGACCTTTCCGCCGCGGCTGACATGATCCTGGGCGCCGTGGTGATGAAGGGCTTCAACGAGGTCTTCGCCCTCTGCTGCATGGCCTACGCCTTCTTCTCCTGGTATCAGCAGGAGAAGTGAGCCCGCTCAGTGGCGCGAAGCGCGCCGCAGGAGCATCCAGGCCAGCCCGACGACCAAGAGGTTCGGCAGCCAAATGAGCAGGTCCGGGCGGAGGTTCGGGTCTTTCACGTACGCGGCCATCGAGGTGAGTAAGTAGTAGGACAGGGCGATACCGAGTGCGACGGCGGCGTTGACGAACGTCTCGGAACGACCCACGCGGATGGCCAGCGGCACCGCGAGGAAGGCGAGCGAGAAGACCGAGAAGGCGCCCGCAAGGTGCGACATCAGCTGCGTCATCGCCACCATCTGACCGCGCTCCTTTTCCTTGGGGGTGGCGTTGGGTGCGACCTCCCAGCCTTTGTCGACGGCCACGAGTAGCTCGGAGGTCGTGAGCCACCGCAGCTTACGTTGGAAATTCTCGCCATCCTTGAAGATGCCCGACGCCGGGAACTCGAGGGAAGTCGTCCGGGCTTGGATGAACGAGGACGGGCTCGCGAAGGTCTCGTCGCCGGGCTGGCGCTTCTCGAGGCGCGCGTCGGTCAGCTCCACCCGGAGGATGCCTTCGCCCTTGCCGTTGACCCCGGGAGCGAGGCGGGCCTCCCGGGCGTGGACGGTCTGCGTGAGGCGGCCGCGTTCGTCGACGCTCCAGAGCCAGAAGTCGCGGAGCACCTCGCCGTCGCGTTCGGCGGCGCGGATCACCATGCCGGGAAACTGTCGGTTGAGTTTGCCGGGCACGATGACCGAGGCGGGGTTGTCCTTGGCGGAACCCACCAGCAGGCGGCGGTATTCGGTGTTGGCGTAAGGGGCGATCTCGAGGTTGAGCCAGGCGGAAAGCAACGCAAGGCAACCGGCGAGGAGCAGGGCGGGGCGGGCGATACGTCCGAGGCTGCGCCCGCTGGCCTTCATGGCGGTCAGTTCCTGCTGCGAGCTCATCCGTCCGAACGCAATGAGCACGCCGGTCAGGAGTCCGAGCGGCATCGCATAGGGAAGCACGCCCGGGATGAGCAGGCCGACGAGCTCGAGCCCTTCCCAGCCGCTGACGCGTCCGCTGGCGATTGCGCTCGAGACCTGGGTGAGGATATTGCCGGCGACCATCACGAACACGAACGCGCCGGTGGCGGCGCCGCCGGCGACGGCGGTTTCGGTCAGGACGTGGCGGTCGAGAAGGCGCACGTCAGCATCCAAGCCGACCCTGCCCGACTCTCCAAGGCGAAAGGCTCAGGGCGCGGCCTTCTGGTCCAGGTCCGCCGGCAGCCCGGGGCCGCGAACGGACTCGATTTCACCCGCGCGCAGCCAGCCGGTCTTGCCGTCGGCGGTGGTCACGCGGACATGTCCGTTGAAGGGTCGGCCAGTGCGGACGACATCGCCTTCGGCGACGGCGTTCAAGGGTTCGCCGTACTGAGTCGGCGTGAGCCGCAGCGAGATCTCGGTCTTACGGACGACCGCCCGCTCGGAAAGCAGGCGGCTACCCCAGAGGCCCGGGATGCAGAGCGCCAGCAAGGTCAACGCAATCACGCGAGCACGGTGGTTCGCTTCGCTCGCTGAGCGGCGGCGGAGGCGCGGGACGACGACGCAGAGGAAGGCGACCCAGAAGCAAAGGGTGGCGAGGATAAGCCAGACATCGGCGGTCAGGAACGAGGCGTAGTCCTCGGTCCAGGTGAAGGCGGGACGTTCGGTGCCGCCGGCGTTGAGCGCATGGCGGATGCCCGCGAGCGCGACGGGGTCGCGCGGGTCCAGCAGCAACGCGCGCTCCCAGCAGACCATCGCGCGCCCCTTGCGGCCCAGTCGCCACTCGGCGTTGCCGAGCGCGGAGAGTCGTCCGGCGGTGACGCCTTCCGTCCGGGCTTCCTCGGACCATTTTTCGACGGCAGTCGCGTAATCACCCTTGGCGTAGGCGGTTTCCGCGGCGGAGACCGCGCGGTCCTCGGCGGCGCCCAGCGTCGCCACCCAGCAGAGAAGAAGGCAGGCGAGGGACCTCATAGCAGGGCGAGGAGTCGGCGGACGAGTTCGAGCGCGGCGGCATCATCGGCCGCGGAGGCGTCGGGCGCACCGGCGGCGAAGCGTTCGCCGTAGGCGCGGAGGAAAAGGCCGTCGAGCAAGGTGCGATTGGCACCGGGCAGGGCCCGCTCGATGTCGCTCTGGGTCATCGCGGCTTCTTCGGCGCCGAGCAGCGCCGCGCTGCCGACCTGCAGGGCGTGGGCGACCGACAGGGCGAAGGCGCGTTGGTTGCTTTTGAGGCGAGCTTTCGCCGCGGTGATAAGCGAAGCGCGGAGGATCGAGCGGGCGCGCCGGCGGATGCGGATCTCCGGATGGGCCGCAAGGTAGCCCAGATACAGAGTCGTGGCGGTCAGTGCAATCAGCAGCACCACGAGAAGTCCGTTGCCGGACCAGAAGCTCGCCGAGGCTGCCAGCGGCGCGGAGGGGGTACCGAGGAAGAGGGCCGAGCTGCGGCGCGGTTCGGGCGTCGCCAAGCCGGTCACGGTCTTCTGCTTCGAGTCGGCCGGCGCCGCCGGGTCGGCGGTGATGAGGTCGACCTTCGCCGGCGCGGTGCCGGTGACGACGACTTCGATGGGCTTGAATTCGACCCGGCTGTATTTCTTTGTGAGCGGGTCGAAGGTCGAGAAGCGGATCGCCGGCGTGAGTAGTTTGCCAGGCAGGCGCGGGACGAGCGTGTAGACGAAGAACCGCTGCTCTTCGGAATGACGGCGGCGTTCCTGCGCCGGCAGGATATCCCATTGTTCGCTGCCGGGGATCTCCGGCGTGATCAGGCGGTCGAGGTTACCGGTGCCGGTGAGGATCGCTCGTAGGCGAATCGGTTCGCCCACCTCGGGTTTATCCTTGGAGACCTGTACGGCCTCGGCGGCGAAGGTGCCGATGGCGCCGGACCAGTCGGCCGGGCGGCCACGTTCGGGCACGTGTTCGATGGTGAGTTTGCGGCGGAAGGCGAAGGGGCGGTCACGGCCGCTGTTACTGAAGGCGCTGACCGCGGCGCCCTGGATGAGCATCGTGCCGTTGAGCGCCAACTCGCTCACGCCTTCGCGGATGGGGGTGAGTTCGAAAGTTGTCTGCATGCCCTGCCCGAGCTCCTCGGGGAGCGGCTGGCGGTCAGCGGTCACCGAAAGGGTGAAGCCTTCGGCTACGGATTCGAGGCCGAAGCTGGCCACGACGGTTTCATCTTCGCCGCCGCGCATCCGGATCGAACCACGGATGAGTTCGCCGACGTAGAAGGTGCGGTCGGGGATGGCGAGTTCGGCGCGCGCCTGGGCGGTCCGGCGGTAGGCCACGCTCTTGCTGACGGTCAGCTTAATCGGCTCGACGGCAATCATCTTGCGGGCGAAGCGCAGGTTGAACGCCGGGATGATGTATTCGCCTTCTTGTTCCGGAGCGACGCCGGAGTAGTTGATGGTGGCCTCGTTGGAATCTGAACGGACGATCTGGCCGGAGAGACGCAGGGCCATGCCGCGCGGCGGCCGGATCTCCTTGCCCGCCTGTTGCGCGCCGCCGAGGACCACGTCGGATTCGACGATGATTTGCAGACGGAATGGCTGGCCGGGGGCGGTGATGCGCGGGGTGATCTCCCAGCTGACGCGATCCTCCGCCGCGGCGGTAAGGCCGAGGAGTAGGGCGAAGCAGAGGGAGAAGAGGCGCCGCATCTTAGTAATCCTTGCCCTTCTTATCGTTGGGTTTGCCGCCACTACCGCCCTTGCCGTTCTTGCCGTCCTGTCCGCCGGCGGGCATCTTACGTCCGAATTCATTCTTCAGGCCTTCCAGAGATCCGCGGGCTTCCTGTTCGGTCATCTTCTGTTCCTCGCCGGGCTTTGGCTTCTTGGGGTCGCCGCTCCCTGACTTGGGCTTCTGCCGTTCAGGGGGAAGGAAATTCTCATCATCCTCTTCTTCGCCTTCGGCGTTCTGCGGCAGCTTGTCGTCCGGGATACGTTTCACGAGTTCCTGGATCACGGCGCGGAGCTCTTCGAGTTTCTTGCGCTGGGCTTCGATGGCTTCCTCGAGGGCGGCGGTTTCGCGGCGGAGGGCGCGTAGCAGCTCCTCGATCGCCTCGGCGTTCGCCTTGGCCTGCGCGTCGGCCGCATCGAGCTCATGGGCGCCGCGGAAATCTCCGACCGAACGGGTCCAGGCGGCGACGACGCCATTGCGCTTGGTGACCATCGCTTCCTCTTTCGGGATGAGCTTCTTGATTGTGCGGAAGGTGTTGATGCCGCCGCCGAGCGCGGAGGTCGCCGGCACGTAGTCAGGCTCGCGGCCTTCGGCCTTAGCTTTGTCGAGCAGCTCGATCTGGTCCTTCATATCCGAGATATCCGCGTCCGCCGCCTCGAGGTAGGAGCGCGCAATGGAAAGTTCGGTCACGTCGCCGGCGGTCTTGCCGCCGAGGACGGCCTTACCTTTGCCGAAGCGCACGTGCCCGAGGTTGTGCAGCGCGGGCGGACGCAGCGGATCGATGTCGCGTCCGAGCGAGGCGCGGAGCGCTTCTTCAGCGCCGGCGAGGTCGCCTTCGGCGAGGCGTTGCGTGCCGCGGTTGTGGAGTTCACGCGCGTCGAACTTGGAGAGTTCGTCGACCGGGGCCTTGTCGGCCGCGAGGCCAGCCGACATGAGGAAGAGCAGCGGAAGGAGGTTTCTCATGGTCAGGCAGTCTTGCGGCGGGTGGAGGTGAGTGATTCGAGGACGAGCAGGAGCAGGGCGGCGCCGATGAACCATTCCTCGCGCGGGATGCCGCGGCGCCCCGCGCCCCGTTCGTCGGTGCCGGCTTGGATTGCGAGCCGCAGGGCCTCCATGCCTTCGCCGGCCTGGCCGAGACGGACGAAGCGGCCGCCCGCGGCCTCGGCGATCGCGCCGAGGGTCTTCTCGTCGAGGCGACTCGTGACTTCTTCGCCATCCTTATCCTTCAGCGTCTCGAGCGAGCCGATGGTGCTGATGACGCGGATTGGTCCGCCGGAAGGCGTGCCGACGCCCACCGTGTGCACCACGAGCCCCTTGCGCTTGAGCTTCTTGGCCATCTCGATGCCACCGGCCTCGAGGTCTTCGCCGTCGGTGAGGATGATGAGCAGCTTGCGGTTGCGGTTGGAGTAGAAGGCGAGTTCGGCTTCCTCAAGCGCACGGCCGATGTCGGTGCCGACGACCTGGATGCTGCCGGTGTCGGTCTCATCGAGGGTGCGGAAGAACGCGTCGTAGTCGCGCGTGAGCGGGCACTGCAGGAAGGCTTGGCCCGAGAAGGCGACGAGCCCGACGTTGCCGGTGCCTTTGCGGCGGATGAAGTTGGCGATGGCGACCTTGGCCCGCGCGAGGCGCGTGGGGCTCATGTCGGAGACCAGCATCGACTTGGAGACGTCGAGCGCGAAGACCACGTCCTCGGTGGCGCCTTTCTGCTGCGACACCTCGACGCCCCAGCGCGGGCCGGCGAAGCAGGCGGCGAGCAGGGCGAAGGCCAGCGAGAGGGCGACGTCCTTAGTGCGGCGTCGCGCGGAGGAGTAGCCAGCGGTGAGGCGGTCGAGCAGGCGGGCGGCGGCGAAGCCGGCAAGTCCACGTCGGCGACGTCGCTCCGCCCAGCACAGCGCGACGAAGAGCACGAGGCCGCCAATGAGGGCGACGGCTAGGACCCAAGGCTGCTCGAAATGGAAGTCGGCGGTTTCCATGGCTCAGGGGGCGCGGGGCCGCAGGAGGCCCCAGCCGAGTTCGAGGAGGAGGAGCACCCCGGCGAGGGCGGCCCAGACGAGGCGGTAGCTTTCGTAGACGACGGATTCGCGGATGCGGACCTCGGTACGTTCGAGGCGATCGATCTCCTCGTAGACGCGGCTTAACTGGTTCTGGTCGAGCGCGCGGTAGAAGCGGCCGTTGGCGACCTTGGCCATCTTGCCGAGCATCTCGTAGTTGGCCGGGTTGATCGTCTGCATCGGGATCGTCTTGCCGAGGACGTCGCGGTAGAGCTGGCCCGTGCGCGTGTCGAAGCGCGGCAGGACGGTGGGCTCATCCTTGCCGAGGCCGATGCAATACATGCGAATGCCGAGCGCGGCGGCGAGCTCGGCGGCCGGCACGGGCAGGATGGCCTTGCTCATGTTGTCGTCGCCGTCGGTGAGTAGGATGATGACCTTGGAGCCCTTGCCCTTCGTGTTCTTCATGCGATCCACGGCCATCGCCACGGCCTCGCCGATGGCGGTGCCGGTCTCCTGGATGATGCCGATGTGCATGCGGTCGATGCCTTTCTCGACCCAGATCTTATTGATCGTGAGCGGGCTCAGCAGGTAGGGCTTGCCCGAGAAGACCACGGCGCCGATGCGGTCGTCCGGTCGCTTCGAAAGGAAGTCGTAGATGACGCTCTGGCTCGCCTGCCAGCGCGTCACCTCGGCGCGCGGCGTGCTCATGTCCAAGGCCATCATCGACCAGGACAGGTCGACGACCATCATGATGTCGAGGCCTTCGGTCTCACGTTCGATTTCCTTGTTTGCGGTGCGCGGGCCGGCGAGGGCGATGATGAGGAGCGCGGCCGTCAGCAGGCGGAGGAAGGCGCGGAGGCGACCGCTCTGTTCGCGGACCGGCCGGCCGAGGCCGTCGAGTAATGACGTGTCCGGGTAGGTCAGGGCGGCGGCCTTGCCTACGCGTCCGCGCAGCCAGGAGTAAAGCGGCAGCAGCGCGAGCAGGAGCAGCGCCCACGGATATTGGAATTCGAAGCCGAGATCCATCAGGCGTGATCCCTCCTAGGTAGGGGCGGCGGACCGGGGAGGGGCGGCGGGCTTGGCATCGGCGTCGGCATCGGCGTCGGCGTCGGCGCGGCGGGGGCGGCTGGCCGCGGCTTGGCTGGAATGATCGGCGCGACGACCGGCTTGGCGAAGGTGCGACGTGCGTCTTCGACCCGCTTGGCCGCCTCCCGGATACCCGCGACTAGGAGCGATACTTCAAGCGACGCGCCGGCGAACTTGGCGGCGTCGGCGCTGCGGAGCGTCGCGAGCAGGGGTTGACGTGCAGGCAAGAAGATCGGCAGGCCGGCCAAGGCCGCGACCAGTTCTTCCGTCGAGAGGGAGACGGCGGCGCGCGGTTCGACGGCCGCCAGATAGTCGCGGAAGGCGCGGGTGGCTTGCGCAATCGCTTCGGTCGCAGGCTGGGTTTCGGCGAGACGCAGGGCGAGTTCGAGTTGGGCGAGCGGAGTCAGCGTCGCCGGCCCCTGGCGGAGGAAGCGACGGATGGCGTAGGCGGCGAGGATGACTAGGCCGAGCGCGATCAGGCCCAGGGCCAAGTTGGATTCCCAGGCCGCTGGTGGAATCGGTGGCTTGGGTCCCTGCAGGACGAACGGGGCTTCTTCGAGGGCAAGGATCATCAGCGACGGCGCCGGCGGCGTTCGAAGAAACGGGAAAGGGTGGGCGCCACGGAGTCCTCGGCGTCAAGCCGGGCGACATCCATGCCCGCACGGGCCAAGCCGGCGGCGGTCTCGGCGAGGCGGGCCTCGGCGTTGGCGGCGAAGGTCCGGCGGACGCGCTCCGACCCGGTGTCGACCTCGCGGATCTCGCCGGTCTCGGCGTCCTGCAAGGCGACCATCCCGACGTCGGGGAGCTCGCGTTCGCGCGCATCGACCAGCTGGACGCAGGCGGTGTCATGGCGCGCGTTGAGTTCGCCGAGCGCAGCGGCCATCGCGTCGGCGCCTTCGGGTCCGGCGAGGAAATCGGAGACCACGAAGACCATTGAGCGGCGCTTGAGCGCGCGACCCAAGCGGCACATCGGCGACGCGAAGGAGGTGCGGCGTGAGACAGGACGGAACTCGAGCACGTCACGGATCAGTCGGAGGACGTGGCGGCGACCTTTCTTCGGGCTTACCCAGAGTTCTTCTCGGTCGGTGAAGAGGAGCAGGCCGACTTTATCGCCCGCCTTGAGCGCGGAGACCGCGAGGCAGGCCGCGACGTCGGCCGCGCGTTCGCGGATGGTCGCTTCGCCGGAACCGAACGAGGAGGAGCCAGAGATGTCGACCGCGATCACCATCGTGAGTTCACGCTCCTCGCGGTAAAGCCGGATGAACGGCTTGCCCGTGCGCGCGGTGACGTTCCAATCCATCGAGCGTACGTCATCGCCTGGGACGTACTCGCGCAGTTCTTCGAAATCCGTGCCGCGTCCCTTGAAGCGGGAGAGGTAGGCGCCGACCATCGCATCGTTGACCGCACGCGTGGCGACAATCTCGACGCGCTGGGCGCGGCGGAGGGTCTCCTGCGGGTGGGTCGGGACGGGCTGGGCCACGGTCGCCGGTGTCGCTTAGGGGACGCTGACGGCGTCGAGCACGCGGCGCACGATGGCGTCGGCATCGACCCCTTCGGCGTCGGCTTCGTAGGTGAGGATGAGGCGGTGGCGGAGGACGTCGGGCGCGATGTCCTTCACGTCCTGCGGGGTCACGTGGTCGCGGCCCTGCAGGAAGGCCCAGGCCTTGGCGGCGAGGGTGAGGTTGATGGTCGCGCGCGGCGAGGCGCCGAACTGGAGGAACTTCGCGAGGTCCGGGCCGCCGGGGTGCTGGCCACGGGTGGCGAGCACGAGCGAGACGATGTAATCGCGAATCGGATCGGCGACGTGGATGGCGTCGACGGCCTGGCGGGCCTCGAGGATTTCTTCCTTCGTGATGACTGCTTCGACGTCGAGCTTCGGCGAGGTCTTGGCCATCGCGTCGAGAATCTTACGTTCTTCTTCGCGCGTCGGGTAGCCGATGTTGAGCTTCAGCATGAAGCGGTCGACTTGGGCTTCGGGCAACGGGTAGGTACCTTCCTGATCGATCGGATTCTGCGTCGCGAGGACGAGGAACGGCGTGGGCAGCTTGTGTGTCTCGCCGCCGAGGGTGACTTGACGTTCCTGCATCGCCTCAAGGAGCGCGGACTGCACCTTGGCGGGCGCGCGGTTGATTTCGTCCGCGAGCACGAGATTGGCGAAGATCGGTCCGCGCCGGATGCTGAACGTGCCGGCGCCGGGGTTGAAGATCTGGGTGCCGACGACATCCGCCGGGAGCATGTCGGGCGTGAACTGGATCCGGGAGAACCGGGTGTGGAGGGCGGTGGCGAGGGTTTTGACCGACAGCGTCTTCGCGAGGCCGGGAACGCCTTCCAGCAAAACATGCCCGTTGGCCAGCAAGCCAATGACCAGTCGTTCGACGAGGTAGCGCTGTCCGACGACACAC
>JAPLTV010000050.1 GCA_026397955.1 Verrucomicrobiota bacterium
CGCCCGAGAAGGTCAGAGCGGAAGTGCCGACCGCGCTATTGATAATCGTCTGGTTGGCGGCCGTACCGGCCGTCGCGAGGTTCGTGAAGGTCTTGTTGAAGCCGTTGAGCTCGAGCGTGGCGGAGTTGCCGACGCTGCCGAGGACGACGCTCGTCGAATTCGCCCAGGCCGAGGCCGCGCCGATGGTCAGCGTGCCGGAAGCGATGTTGGTCGCGCCCGAGTAGGCGTTGACGCCGGTGAGGGTCAGGTTGCCACCCGTGGCCATGCGGCTCGTGAAGGCGCCCGAGCCGTTGACGGTGTTGGCGAAGGTGAGGTTGCCGGAGCGGCTGAGGACGAACTCGCCGTTATCCGTGATGACCGCGGAGGAAGGCAGCGCGCCGACCGTACCGCCGTTGCCGACCTGCAGGACACCCGCGGCGCCGATGGTGGTCGTGCCGAGGTAGGTGTTCGCGTTGGTGAGCACCAAGGTGCCGGCCGTGACGAGGAGGTTGCCCGGACCCGAGATGGGGGCGCCGATGGCGACCGACCCGGTCGCGTTGACCGCGAGGTTGCCGGAGACGCCGATGCTGCCCGCGCCGGAAATGGAACCGCCGGTGCCGAGCGTAAGCGTCTGACCGGAGGCGATGGTCGTGCCGCCGTCGTGGGCGAACGAGCCCGTGAGGGTCAGGTTGCCGCCGCCCGCGACGTCGACGGAACCGAGGCCGCCGGTGATGCCGGCGTACGAGGCGCTGTCGGCGCGGTTGAAGGAAAGAAGGGCGCCGGTCGCGATGGTCGCGTTGCCGAGGGAACCGCCCTGCCCCACCTGGAGCGTGCCGGCGGTGACGGTTGCGCCACCGGTGAACGTATTGGCGCCCGTGAGGACGAAGGTACCGGCGCCGGTCTTGGCGAGGGCGAGGATGCCGAGGCTGCCGTCGGCGAGGACGCCACCGAAGGCGCTCGTACCGGAAACAAGGTCCACCGTGAGGGTGGCGGTGGTCGAAGAGACGCCGTTGACGACCTTCGGGGTGCCGACGGTGGCGTGCGTGGTCAGACCCGAGACGGTGACGTTATTGCCCGCGAGCTGGAATTCGCCCGTGGCGCCAGAGCCGAAGGCGACGACGTTGCCCGAACCGAGCGCGCCGGAGTTGTCGATCGTGAGCGTGCCGGAGCCATTGAGCGCGACGTTGCCCGAGAGGGTGTTGGCCGCGGAGAGGACGAGGTTGCCGCCGTTGACGACGAGGCCGCCGCCGATGGTCTGCGCCGACTGGAACACCAGCGTGCCGGCGTTGACGACGACGCCGCCAGTGAAATTATTACCGGCGTTGGCGAAGGTGGCCTGAGCGGCGCCATTCTTGACGATGCCGGTCAAACCGATGATGCCCTTCGAGCCGCTGAACGAGTAGGCGAGCGTGGCGTTGTCGATCGTGACGCTCGCGGGAGCGACGTCGGCTTCGCTGATGACGACCGTACCGGTCGCGGCGAGGTCATTGAAGACCACCGCATCGGCGGCCTGGTAGTCGGTGGCCGTGCCGCCCGGGACGAGGCGCATGTTCTGCAGGCCGCTGCCGGCGGCGTGCCAGGCGGTGTCCGCCGTGCCGGCGATGTCGCCGTGCCAGCGGACGGAATCGCCCAAGACCGTGAGGGTGATCTTCGAACCCGTGTCGGCGAGGTTGCCGCTCTGGCGGCCGCTGAGGCCGGCGATGGAACCCGGGGCGAGCGTGAAGGCGCTGAAGCCCGACAGGCTCGTGTAGGTGATCAGGTCGTAGACTCCGTTAGTGAGAGCGCCGGACTTGCTGGCGTAGATCGTGATCGAGCCGGCGGCGCCGCTGGCGGTGAGGCTGCCCGCGTTGAGGATCGAGGCGGAACCGAGGAGGTCGATGTCGGCGAGGCGGAGCGAGGCCGTACCATTGAAGATGAGGGTGCTGACCGAGAGCGAGCCGCCCGCGCCGTTGCCGGCCTGCAGGGTGGCGCCGGAGGCGAGCGTGGTCGTCCCTTGGAGGGTGCCCGTGCCGGCGAGCGTCGCGCCGGAGGCCACGGTGGTGGCGACGTTCGTGCCGGCATTGCCGCCGAAGACGAACTTGCCCGCATTGACGTTGAGGGCGACGGTGCCGGTGACGGTGCTGGCCGAGCCGAGGGTGAAGGTACCCGTGCCGGTCTTGGTCACGCTGGCGGTGCCGAGCGCGGTGCCATCGACGTTGCCGTTGAAGGAGGTGTTCGCGCCGACGGTGAGGGCGCCGGAGGCGCCGAGGCGGACGGAGCCGCCGGTCGCGCCCGCGCCTTCGAGGGCGAGCACGGTCTGGGCGGTGTCGTTGAGGTCGAGGGTCGCACCGGCCACGTTGGCGAAGGTGATGACGGTATTCGGCGAGATCGCGCCGGCCACGCCGGCCCGGAGGGTGCCCGCATTGATCGCGGTCGCGACCGAGTAGGTGCTGGCCGCACCGAGGGTCCAGGCCCCTGCCCCGCTCTTCACGAGCGAGGAAGCGCCGGTGAAGGCGTTGGCGAGAGAACCATCGCCGGCGCCGGTGAGCGTCAGCACGCGGGCGACGGAGTCGAGGCCGGTGGCCGTCACGCTGCCAGTGAGGGCGAGCGCACCGGCGTCGGACTGGAGCGTCAGGGCGCCGCCGCTACGAGGCGAGATCGCACCGGACCAGGTATTGGCGCCACTGATATTGCGCAGCGACGGGGTAATCAGGGAGATCGAGGCGATCGTGACGCCGCCCTGGAGCTGGACGGAGGAGCCCGCTTCGGCCGTGACACCCGTGGTGCTACCGAGGGCGGAGGAGTTTCGGAGGTTCAGCGCGCCCGCGGCGACGGTGACCGCGCCGGAGAGCGTGTTGGCCGCCTGGAGCGAGAGCGTACCCAGGCCGTCCTTGGCGAGGCCGGACGTGCCGAGGGCGAGGGAACCAGAGACGTTGACGTCGCCGGCGCCACCGAAGGTGAGCGCGAGGTTGGTGGCGGTGATCGGACCCGACAGGGTCAGGGAGCCAGCGTCGCTGTTGATGCGGGCGGAGGAAGTGACCGTGATCGCTCCCGAGAGCGTGTTCGCGTCGGAGATGTTACGGAGGGCGCCAGAAGCGGCGCCAGTGCCCGTTCCGCCGAAGGTCAGCGGCTCGGCCGAGGTGAAGCCGCCTTGGGTCTCGAGCGCGGCGCCCGTAAAGACGACCGTGCCGGCCGCGGACGTACCGAGCGCGGTGGCGCTGCGGGCGTTGATCACGCCGGCGTAGACGTTGGTGATACCCGTGTAGGTGCTATTGCCCGAGAGCGAGAGCGTACCGGCGCCTTCCTTGAAGAGCGCCAGGGTGCGCCAAGCGCCGTCGTTGATCGAACCGGCGAAGAGCGAACTAGCCGCGGTCGCGGAGGAAAGCACCGAGGCGCCGACCTGAAGGCCGTCGTCGGTGATGACGCCGCCGGAACCGGCGAGGGCGCCGATGGCGAGGTTGCCCACGCCGTTGATGTCCATCTTGCCGCCGTTGACCGTCAGGGCGCCGTTGTAACCGATGTCGCCGCCAAGGGCGTTGGCCGCGCCGAGCTTGAGCGTGCCCGCGTTGACGGTCGTGCCGCCGAGGTAGGTGTTCGCGCCGCTGAGGGTCTGCGTGCCCGCGCCGTTCTTCACGACCGCGAGGTTGCCGGTGATGACGCCACCGTAGGTGTAGTCGCCGGTGTTACGGCCGCCGCCCGCGCCGTCCGCCGCGAGGACGTTGAGCGTCAGGATCGAAGGAGCACCGTTGGTATTGGTGATCGTGGCCGCGTTGCCGGCATTGAAACGGCTGAGCGAACGCAGGGTCTGGTTGAAGCCCGCGAGGTCGAAGGTGGACGTGCCGGCCGTGGACATCTCGAGGATGGCGTTGGTCGGGAGGCCGTCATTGGCGCCGAGGAAGACGTCGGCCTGCTGGTTGATGAAGTAGTCCGCCGAGGAACCGCTGCCGGAGAAGACCATCTTGCCGATACGTGCCGAGACGATCTGGCCGGCGGCAGCCGTGATCCGTCCGGTGACGTTCAGCGTCGCGCCCGCCGTGGCGAAGAGGCCGCCGGCGACCGTGGACTGATTGACCGTGATGTTACCCGAGAGCGTGGAGGAACCCGAGGTGCCGTAGGCGAAGATCGCGCCTTGGCCGGAGAGGCCCGAGGCGTTGTTGATGACGATGTTGTTCGCCACCGTGACGCCGCCGGCGACCTGGAACTGGGCGGCGCTGTTGAGATTGACCTGTCCGGTGCTGAGGGCGCCGGAAGCGGTGACCTGGAGAATGCCTTGGCCGCCGATATTCGTCTGTCCCGTGAAGTTGTTGAGCGGGTTGGAGACGATGAGCGTCCCAGTGCCTGCCTTCGTGAGGCCGATGCTGCCCGTGATCTTCGCGTCGATCGACAGGTAGGCCGAAGCCGTGGCATTCCAGTGCTGGACGATGAGGTCGGCGCCGTTGCCGGAGGTGATCGTGCCGCCCGAGATGATGAACGCGTTGGAACCGCTGGTTCCCGTGACGAGGATACCGCCGCTACCGATGGTCAGGCCACTGGTGGCATCGAGGGTGTAGTTGAGCGACGGAGGCGTGTTGAAGCGGAGCGAATTGATCGTCGTCGCCGAGCCGCCGATGGTGGTGACCGTCGGGCTGTCGACGTTGCTCGAGGCGCCCAACGAGAAGAGGTTGGTGTTGACCGTGTTCGCGACGACGTTGCCGCCGCTGAGCGTAGCCCAGCTGGCGCCCAAGTTGGTCGTGGCCCAGCCGCCGAGGAGGTTGCCCGCATCCAGACCCGCCGCGGAGCTGCCGGTCGTGAAGCCCGTGCCGTTGTTGACGATACCGAAGTCGACCGCGCCACCGGTCTGGCGGGTGATCGCGCCGAGCGCGAGGGTCGTACCGAAGCTGGCCGTGGGCGCGCCCTTGGTCGTGATGGAACTGCCCGGAGCAATCGTCGTGCTGGCGAAGGTCTGGGTATGCGAAGCCGTCTGGGTGCCCTTCGGGGTCTGCGTGAGCGTGCCGCCGCCGAGCACGAGGATGCTGCCGGCGTTGATGATCGTCGTCGGGGCCGTCGCCAGCAGGTTGTAATTCAGCGTCAGCGTACCGCCGAGGACTTCCGTGGCGCCGGTGTAATTCGTGGTATTGCCGATCGTCAGGTTGCCCGAGCCGATCTTGCGCAGGCCGGCGACGCCAGCCGTGCCGGCGGTGCCCACGCCGCCGTTGAGGGCGCCGGTGAACGTCGTGCTGCCGGTACCAGCGATGGTCAGGCTGAAGTCATTGAGGTTGACGATGGCCGTGCTCGCACTGGTCGCCGTCGTGTTGGTCGCGTTCAAGCCGGCGATCGTCGTGGACATCGCCAACTGGACGGCGGTGCCGGCGTTGAGGCTGAGATTCTGGCCGGAAGCGGCGCCGTTCGGCAGGTTGCTGCCCTGACCGAAGCCGGCGTTGAACGGGTTGGCGTTGTTCAGGACGAGGGTACCGCCGTTGACGATGGTGTTGCCCAGGTAGGTATTGACGCCGCTAAACTGCAGGAAGCCCGCGCCGTTCTTCTGGAAGGAGGCCGCCTGATTGAGGCCGTAGCTGTAGAAACCGATACCACGAGTGAAGTTGACCGGAGCGGCCGCGCTGGCGCCGACGCCGTTCGTGTCGAAGTTGTTGCCGCCGGAGCGGACGTTGATATAGCTGAGGTTGGGCGCCGCGCTCAAGTCGGCGTTCGCGACCAGGGTCGCGCTGTTGAGCAGCAGGGTCGAGTTACCGTCGAAGAAGAGCGGGCCGTTGCCGAGGACCGAGAACGGGGTCGTGGTGTTCGGGGTCTGGACGTTGACACCCGAGTAGTAGGGAGCCGAACCGATGGTCACGCCGCCCGTGAAGGTGTTGGCGCCCGTGAGGAGGATCGTGCCGTAGCCGTTGTTGGCCGAACCGCCGGCCAGGACCACCGCGGCGTTGCCCGTGATGGCGGCCGGGTAGGTCAGCGTGGCGCCGCCGCCGCCGAGGCGGTAGGTCGGCTGGCCGTTGACGGCATACGGGGTATAGGTACCGGTGTAAGTGAGGTTTTCGTTGGCGCCGAGCGTGAGGTTGGCGGCGTTCAGGCCGCGGTAGTCGATATTCTCGGCCGCGCTTGCGACACGAAGAGCGATGGTCCCGGCCGAACCGTAAGTGACCTTGCTGATCACGTTCGTCTGGACGGCGTTGAACTGCGCATTCGTGAAGCCGAGCACGATGGAGCCGGACCCGCCGATGCCGATGCTCGTCGGCGAACCGAGGTTCGCCAAGGTGTCGTAGCGATAGGCGCCGGAGCCGCTGAGGATCGAGCCCGCCCAACCGGTGTTATTGCCCGTCATGTTGACGGTGCCGTCGGCCCAACCGGTGATATTAAAGAGCGAGTAGTTGCCCGAGAGGGTCGCGCTGACCGTGGCCAAGGTGCCGAGGGTGCGTACCGCGGCGTCGCCCATCAGGTTAAGGGTGCCCGCGACCTCGGCGCCGTCCGACAGGCGGATCACGCCGTGGCCGCTGGTATTATTGCCTGAGGCCTCACCCCAGCCCGCGCCGATGATGTACCAGTTGCGGGTGATCTTCTGCGCTGTGTTGAAGTAGAACTGACCGGCGTTGTTGCCGTAGATGTAGACGTTACCAGCCGTGCCCGTGCCGAACGGCGTGCCGCTCGAATAGGTAACAGCGGCGCCGCTGGCGACCGTAGCCGCCTGGCTCAGGGTCAAGGTATTGGTAACGACAGCCGTGACGGTGGTGCCGGCCGGGATGCCCGCACCGGTGATGGAGGAACCGACCGCCACGCCGGTCGCGCTGGCGACGGCGAGGGTGGTAGAAGCCGTAGAGGCGGCGGAGGCGGTCGAAGCCACCGTGCCGAGGTAGACGCGCTCGCCGCTGATGTACGTGTTACCCGTGTAGGTGTTGTTCGCGAGATTGCCGATGATGACGCTGTTCTTGCCGATACCGAGGCCTTCGTTGCCGCGGTAGGTGACATCGGTGGCGCCGCTGGCGCTGTTACCGAGGACAGAATTGATCGTGAGGGTGTTACCGCTGGAGAAGATGACGAGTTCGCGTCCGTTGCCCGGGATGATCGTACCGCCGCTGATCGAAGCGCTGGCGGCGCTGGAACCGAACAGGATACCGCCCGAGGCGATGGTCAGCGTATTGGCAGCGGCGATCGTCAGGTTGGCCGCAGTCGTCGCGTTATTACGATAGGAGCCGATCGTCTGGCTCGTCCAGGCGGTCGAGTTACTGATCTGGAAGTCGACATTGACGGCGGCGCCCGGGGCGGTCGTCGTGGCGATGGAAGCCGTGTAGGTCGGGGCCGAGATCCAGGTGTTGGTCGAGACCTTGGCACCCCAGTCGGTCGAGGTCGCGGCGCTCGTACCGAGCACCACGAAGGCCGTGCCGTTCGCGTCGGTGATCAGGTTGCCGGCGGTTCCGGAAGAGGTGAGCACGCCGTTCGTGGCGGAAAGGGCGACGGTGGGCGGATTGGCGATGCTGAGGGTGCCGCCCTTAACGCGGGTCAGCGCACCGAGGTTGAGCATCAGCGCATTCGTACCGTTACCGGAGAGGACGATTTCAGAACCGCCCGTGCCGATGAAGGTCCTGGCGACGGCCTGCGAATTGGTCGCAGCGGCGGGGGTGAGGGTCAGGCGTCCGCTACCGGCGCCGATGCTGGCGAGCTGGTCGGCGGTGTAGCTCGTGAGGGCGTTCGCCTGCGGCACGAGGCCGTAAGTGTAAGTCTGGTTCGAGCCGGCGGTAGTCGCGGCGCTGATGACGAAGTTCGTGGCGTCCGTGATGCTGACGATCGTGGCATTAACCGGGATACCGGTGCCGGTGATGGTCATGCCCGGCTGAAGTCCAGCCGTGCTGGCGACGGCGACGCTCGTCGTGGTCGTGGTGACGCCGCCAGTCAGGAGACCGAAGCCGCCGCCGAAGTTGAGCGTGGTACTCGAGGGCAGGATGTTCGTCGAGTTGGCGACGGTGGTGAAGCTGGTGTTCGGGATGGTCGGGGTCGCCGTGGCGCCGAAGGTGAGCTGCAGGGTGCTGATGCGATCAGCCTGGCCGGTGGTGACGCCCGCCGAGCCGGTCTGGATGGTGGTGGAACCCGTGTAGGTCTGCTGATACGCGTTGAGATTGAAGACACCGGAGCCGAGCTTCACGAGGCTGCCGGGACCGGAAAGGGTCGCGGCGTAGGTGCTGGACTGGGCGCCGTTGCCGACGCGCAGGGTGATGGCGTTCGGGGTACCCGCGTTATCCTGGAGGGCGATATTGATGTTACCGTTGAGGCCACCGACCGTGAAGACCTTGGAAGCGACGGATGAGTCGAAGACGACCGTGCTGTTCGCATTGAAGAGCGGCGTCAGCTGCAGGGAACTATAGGCAAGCGCGTTGGAGTTCTTGAGGACAAGCGTGCCGCCGGTGACGGTGCTATTACCGAGGAAGGTATTGGCGCCGGAAAGCGTCAGGGTGCCGAGGCCGGCCTTGGTGATACCGCCGCCGATACCGGTGAGCCAGACGCTCGTCAGGGCGTAATTGCCGATGGAACCGGCGAGCTCGACGTTGTTACCGTTGGTGTCGAAGATGGTCGTGCCGAAGAGCGAGATGCCGCCCGCGATGGCCGCACCACCGCTGGTGATGTCGGTCGTCGCGCCGGAAGCCCAGCGGATGGTGCCGCCGAGGGCCGTGAGGCCGCCCAGGCTGGCGCCGAAGTTGGACGAGGACTGCGAAATCGCAGGCAGGATCTGCAGGGTGCCGGTCGTCGCGAGCGTGAAGCCGCCCGTGAAGGTGTTCGCACCCGTCAACGAGGCGGAGTTGCCGATGATGACGAGATTGCTGGGGACGCTGCCGTTGTTCGTGATGTCACGGGCGTAGGTCAGGTTGCCGCCGCCGCCGCCGAGGCGGAAGAAGCCCGCGTTGCCCGGGGTGTAGGTACCCGTGTAGGTCACGTCGCCCATGCCGGCGCCGAGGCCCATGCCCGGGAGATTGTAACCCGACTTGCCGAAATCGAGGTTCGTGGCCGCGGTGGTCGGCGAGAGCGCGATGGCGCCCGTGCTGCTGCCGTTGGTGAAACGACCGATGTCGATGATCGAGGCGAGCGTGTCGCCGACGATGGCGCCGCCCTGGGCGACGACGAGGAAGCGACCGGCCTTGTAGCTGGCGATCGTGCTGGCGTTGATGGCGCCGCCGTTACCGACGGCGATGGTGCCGTCGTTGATGGTGAGCGGCGTGGTGAAGGTGCTGACCCCGGTGAAGGTAAGCGTGCCCGTGCCCGACTTGACGAGGCGACCGGCGGCGTTCGCGGTATTGAGGGCCGCGACGCTGACGCTGGCGCCGGTGCCGCCGCCGCCAAGGAGGGCGACGGTCGGGACGGTGCCAGGCGTGTAGGTACCCGGGCTCGTGATCACGATGCCGGTGACCTGGCCGCTGCCGTTGATGACGGCGTAGCCGGAGGCAGGCGAACCGCCGGCGATGACGCCGGTGGTGCTGAAGCGGACGAGCGGAGCGCCGACGTAGCCGGTGCCGCCCGTGACGGAAAGGGCGGTCTGGGTCACGCCCGCGCCTTCCGCGGCACGGATGCCGGGCACGCTGACGTTGAAGCCGTTGGTGTTGATCGTGACGATACCGGACGCCGAGGCGCCGAGGCTGCCGTTGTTGATCGCGCCGTAGAGGTTGGTATTGAAGGTGATGTACCCTGGGTTCGAGGACGACAGGATGCCCGTCGTGGCCGCCGCGTTGGCACGGATGGTGCCGCCGGAAAGGTTGTTGTAACCGAAGTTGTTCGACCAGACCGAGAGCGTCGGCGAGGCGGCGGCGTTGTTCGCGACGCTCGCGTTGCCGCCGAGGGCGATGAGGCCGGAGGTAAGATTGAAGAAGGCCTGCGAATTGAACATCGTGCCGAAGTTACCGACGCGCAGGACGTCCGCGCCGCCGTCGTAGGTGCCGCCCGCGATGTTGACCGCGCCGAACGCGTCACCGGCGTTGTTGCTGTTCAGGAGGATGCCGAGGAAGTAGCCGCCGGTCGTGCCGGTACGGTTGACGTAGCCGCCAGTACCGACGGTGAACTGGGCGTTACCGCTCCAGGCGTTGATGAACCAGGAGTCGCCCGAGCTGTTGTTCAGGGTCGCGGTGCCGCCGACGAAGCCGACGCCGACGCCGGTATTGGAACCGGAGCCGTTGATGTTGATGAAGCGGCCGGCCGCGCCGAGCTGGTAGAGGCCACCGGTCAGATTGAAGTAGCCGTAACCTTCGGTTTGGGCGATGAACTGGTTAGAGGCGTTCGAGTTATGGCCCAGGATGACGTTGCCCGCGGTCTGATTGTAGACGGCCACCGCGCCGAAGGCGTTGGCACCCTGCGTGGCGAAGAGCGACATGTCGCCGCTGACGTTGACGACGGCCTTGCCGGAGCTGTTGCCGTAGAGGAGCAACGTGGTGGTCGCGGAACCGACGTAGCTACCCGTGATAGTCAGGGAGCCCGCGTTGACGGTCGTGTTACCCGTGTAGAGGTTATTGCCCGACAGCGTCTGGGCGCCGAGGCCGTTCTTGGTCAGCGAGAGCGCGAAAGCACTGCCGTCGCGAATCACGCCACCGAAGTTCACGTTGGCGTTGTCGCCGCCGATGGTCAGGGTCGCGGCGGCCGGCACGAGGTTCGTGCCGCTGTTCTCGACGAAGCCATAGGCGCCGGAAAGGGAGCCGACGAGGTTCGAGAAGGAGTTCAGGGCCAGCACGCCGCCGTTGGCGGTCATGCCGAAGGAGGACTTCGAGCTGAAGACGTTGGCCGCATTGGCCTGCAGAGTGACGCCATCCAGCGTCGTCGAACCCGCATAGGTCGACGTGCCGCTGACGTTGAAGACCGCGCCGGCGCCGCCGGTGAGGGTCAGGTTGTTGCCGACCAGGCCGGTGATGCCGCCGGTGAGGGTGAGCGTGGAGCCGTTGGCGCCGGTGTTGGCGACGTTCCAGGTCTGGCTGGCGCCGAGGACAATCGGGGCGCTGATCGTGATCGCGCCGGCGTTGCCGTCGATCGTGATGCCGTCCGCGGAGGAAGCCGGCGCGATCGTCAGGGCCGCGGCCTCGGGGCCACCGGGCGCGACCACGACGCTGGTGATGCCGGTCGGATTGGAGGTGAACTGGAGGCTGCCGACGGTGAAATTGCCGTCGAGCGTGGTGACGTAGGAGGTCGCCGACGAATTGGTCGTGCTGAAGATGACCTTGTTCGCCAGACCCGGGAAGCCCTTGGCGTTCGTGGTGCCGGCGGCGTCGGTGAAGAAGTTCGTGTCGTAGTTGGCGTAGTTGAGGCTCGACCAGCTGACGTCGGAGCCGACGCGCCAGTAGAGGTTCGGCGTCAGGGCCGTGGTGACGAGGCTGACCGCGGTATCCGAGGTATTAAGCGCGAACGAGAAGCCGCCGAACGTGGCGAGATTACCGATCGAGAAGGTGCCGCCGCTGAGGCCGCTCTGCGCGGTGATCAGGTCGTACTGGCCGGCCTGCAGGCCGGCGAGGCCGGTAAGATTCAGGAGGACCTTGTTCGCGACGACGGCCGGGCCGGCGGTGACGATACGGTCGTAGTTGGAGGTCGAACCGAGCTCGAGGCCGAGGGCCGCGCCGCCGGAGGTGCCGGCACCGAGGTTCAGGCTGCCGGCCGTGGACGCGAGCGTCAGGGACTGGCCGACGCCGTTGAAGAAGTTCAGGATGGCTCCCGCGGAGACGGAGACGCCCGAGGTCGCGAGCGGCGTGGCGGCCGAGCCCGCGATGTTGAGGCGACCGGCGGTGACGGAAGTCGTGCCGGTATAGGAAAGGGCGGAACCCGTGAGGTTGAGGGTACCCACGCCCGATTTGACGATCGAGATATTGTTCTCGTTCGCACCCGAGCCGCCGATGGCACCGACATAGGTCGTCACGGTGTCCTGGTCGATCGTGAGCGTCGAGTTGGCGGAAGCGCCGCCGACGATGGCGTTCATCGCGCCCTGGCCGAGCGGACGCAGCGTGATGGAGGCGCCGGAACCGCCGTACAGCATGCCCACCAGGCCCTGATTCGAGGCGGTCGCCGCCGCCGGAGCGCTCATGATGAACTGGGTCGCGCTGATGACACGCTCGACCGTGGTGCCGACGGGGATGTTGGTACCGACGACGGCCATGCCCTTGACCAGGCCGCCATGCAGGAGACTCACGCTGCTGGACGTAGCCGTGGCCGGGACATTGAGGGTGAAGACCGGAACCGCGCCGCTCGGGATGGTCGCGATGAACGCGCCTTCAGGGATGCCGGGGCCGGAGATCGCCTGGCCGACGATGAGGTTATTGAGGACGAAGAGATTCGGGACGAAGACGGTCGCGGAACCCGCGACGGTGGTCGCGCCGTTGACGACGATACCGGCGGCGCCGGCCTCGACGTTGACGGTGGTGGAACCGGCGGTGGTCGTGACCCCACGCATGTAGACGCGCTGCAGGGCGCCGGTCGGGAAGGCCGGGATATTGACCGTGACCGTCGGGGTGGAGCCAGGCAGGTAGAGGCCGGCGTCGGTGACCGTGAGTCCGGTGATCACACCGCCGGAGACCGTGGCGCGAGCCTGGGCCGGGGTGGAACCCAGCATGCCGCCGTCGGCGTTGAAGTTGAGGATCGGAGCCGTCATGTAGCCCGTGCCACCGACGAGGGTCAGGATGTCGGCGGAGGTCAGGCCGGTGAGCGAGGTGAGCGCGCGGATGGACTGGTTCATCACGCCCGTGGCGTTACCGAGCTGGAGCACGCCGTTGGTATCGGCCACGCCGAGGTTGAGCGTGGTGGCCGTGTTCAGGCGATTATCCGCGCCGGCGGTCAGGCCGCCCGCGAGCACGAGCCGTCCGTTGGTGACGGCGGTGGAACCGAGGTAGGTGGAGACGGCGGTGCCGCCGAGGACGAGATTAGCCGAACCGGCCTTCGTGAAGCCGCCGACGCTGGCGCCGGCCAGTCCGCCGATCGGACCGGCGAAGGTGAGATTGTTCGTGCCGACGTCGAGCGTGCCGCCCGCGTTCATGAACAGCAGCGTGCGCGTCGAAAGGTCGGTCTCCGCGAAACCATCCGCGAGCTGGAGGATGCCGCCAGCGAAGACGATGTTGCCGGTCGTACCGCCGATGTTGCCCAGCGTCGAGAGGCGGAGGATGCCTTCGTTGATCGTGGTCTGCTTCGTCGCGCCGCCGCCGGCGACGTTGGTGGCGGTGAGCACGAGGGTACCGCGACCGGACTTCGTCAGGTTGGCGCTGGTGGACAGCGGCGAATCGATGATCGCGGTGAGCTTCGGCGAGATGGCCGTCGAAGTCGGGTTCTGGACCGTGATGACGTATTCGGTCGCGCCGAGGGTGCCGGTGCCGTCGAGGGCGATGCCGGTGAAGCCGCTGAGCCTGGTGGAGCTGGCGGAAGCAGGCGTGGCGAACGGATTGAGGGTGAAGAGGATCGCACCCGCATTGACGCTGAGCGCGCCGCTGCCGCTGACGGTGAAGCCGTCGAAGGTCGAGGTGTTATTATGGAGGACGAGGGCGTTGATGCTGCCGGACGAAAGGCCGGTCAGGTTGGCGATGAGCGACTCACGGATGTTCCAGGTCGTGGACGTCGGGGCGGCGGCCTGCTTCTGGGCGAAGGTGCCGTACTCGTAGGTCAGGTCGAGGACGCGCAGGGAGTTGGACAGGAGGTCGTACGTGATGAGCGAGTTGCCCATGTTCGATTCCGAGAGGTCGGCGGCGTCGGTCCAGGTCTCACCGATCATCCACGGCACGATGCTCGTGGTCGGGGTCGCGGCGTAGATGTTGATCCAGTTGGCCGTCGAGGTCGCGGTGGCCAGCTGGCTGAGCGTGAAGGTCGTGCCGGTCGGGGTCGCGGTGATCGTCGTCGAAGGCAGGATGTTGACGCCTTGGACGCCCATGCCGGCCGAAACGCCGCTCATGGTCGCCCAGGTGACGGTGCTGCCGTTCAGCACCGTGCCCATCTGCGCGGAGATGAGCGTCGTGCCACCGCCGAGAAGGGTGCCGTTGAAGGCGGCCTTATACGCTGCGTCGGAGATGCCGAGCTGGTAGATGCTGTCGGAACCGCCCGTACCCTTGGTGCCGAAATAACGGCCACGCAGGTTGGTGGTGGCGAAATTATTACGCAGGAAGGTACCGGTCGAGGTCACGAAACCCTGGGACATGTTGCCGGAGGCGTAACCGCCCACGTAGCTCGTACCGGAGTCGAAGTAGAAGCCCATGATCGTCTCGACGCCGGTGGCGGCCTGGTTGCCACGATTCCAGACGCCCATCGGGCGGGTTTCAGGATACTTATCCCCCGTGACCGCGATGCCCAGCATCGTGCCGGCCGCGGAGTTCAGGTGGAGCGCGACGATGTTGTTGATCTGGTCGACGCCGCCGCCGTTGGTGTAAGCCTTGTCGAGGTAGAGCGCGCCGTAACGGTTGACGATGATGTCCGGGACGTTGCCGGCCGGGAGCGAGGCGTAGAGACGGCTGCTGGTACCGATACCGAGCCAGATGGCGCCGCGGTCGATGATCAGGTTGCCGAAGCTGTTATGGGCATTGTTGAGCGTCAGCGTCGCGTTGCCCGCGAGGCGGATGGCACCGAGGCCGGCGAATTCACCGACAAAGGTGGACGCCGTGGTCTGGTTGATGTTCAGCGTCGTGCCGACGCCGAGGTTGATGTACGCCCAGTTGGCGTTGGTCTGGCGATTGCCGCCGGCGATGGAGCCGATGGTCTCGGAATAGGTGGTGCCGAACTGGAAGTTCGTGGCGCTGATCGCATCGGTGTAGGAACCGCGATCCATCGTGATGCGGTTGGCGCTGTCGATGGAGACGATGACGGCGCCGGGATAGACGCCGGGAGCGGAGATGGTCATGCCCGGAGCGAGGCCGGAGGTGCTCGCCAGGGTGATGACCTTACTGCCGATGGCCGTGGCCGCGACGACGACGGTCTGATTGGTCGTGGTGGAGGTGGCCGGGACGGCCAGCGTGAACTGGGTGGCGCTGTCGACGCTGAGGACCGTCGCGCCGGCCGGGATGCCGGTACCGGTGACCACGACACCGGCCACGAGGCCGGCGGTGCTGGCGACGGTGACGATCGGCGAGGTGTTCGTCAGGTTGGCACCCGTCAGGCTGATACTCTGCAGGACCGGACCATCGGAAAGGAGCGAGAGGCTCGCGGAGTCCTGATTGGAGAAGTAGACGGGGGCCGTATCGCCGATGGCGAAGGAACCACGTCCGGTGCGCGAGAGTTCGATGCCGCCGGCCTGGATCTGAACGGCGCCGCTGAAGTCGTTGGCCTGGCGGATGGCCTTGAGGACCAAGGTGCCCTCCCCTGTCTTGGTGAGGGCCTGGTTGCCATCGATCAGGGACGTGATCGTCAGGCGCTGCGCCGCGGTGTCCGTGTTGATGATGAGTTCCTTCGTGAGCGCGCGGAGCGTGCCTCCGGAGATGGAGGTCATCGTGCCGACCTTGAGGTCGGCGATACCCGTGCCGCTGGCGGTCGCGGCGGAGCTGAGCGTGAACTGGGTGCCGGAGACGATGCTGGCGACCGTGGTGCCCGCGGCGATACCGGTGCCGGTGACCGTGGCGCCGACGACCATGCCGGCGGTGCTGGTGACATCGACGGTGGTCAATCCCAGCGTGGTGACGCCGGCGGCGAGGGTCGTGATCGTGGTGCCGGCGGAGCCGGTCTGCAGGATGCCGCCCGAGATGAGCTTGAGCAGGCCGCCGTCAGGAATGGTGACGATGGAGGACCCGGCGGTGTTGAAGCGAAGGGTCAGGGGTGCGACGACGTTACGGGTGACGCCAGTGTAGCCGGTCGTGTCGGTGACGTTCTCACCATTGCCCCACAGGGAGATATCATCGCGGCTGGTCGCGGAGACGCCGACGATGTTACCGCCGACCGACGTGGCGAAATTGGTGCTACCGGCGGAGTCGGTGACGGTCGCGGCGGCGCCCAAGGTGCCGAGCAGGCCGGTGAAGAGATCGTTCGACGTGGTGGTCGTGATACCGTTGACGGAGGACTGGGTGCCGGAAGGCAGCACGAAACGGACCGTGCCCGCGAGGCGCTGGGTGATCGGACCGAGGTTGACGACGAGGTTCTGCGGCGCGCCGGCGGTGAGCGTGACGGTACCGGAAGCGTTGGCCTGATTATCCAGGGTGACGATGCCCGTCACCGGATCGATGGCGGTGATCTTCGTGGCGGCCGGGATTCCGGCGCCCGTGACCGGCATGCCGACCAGGAGCCCGGAGGCGCTGCCGACGGTCACGGTGGCGGAACCGGCGGAGACGACGGTGCCGTCCAAGGGCAAGGCCTTGGCGGTGACGATACCGACATTCGAATAGGCGCCCGTATTGGCGTTGGCGGCCGCGGGGAAGATCAGGCCGGCGACGTTCTGGACGATCGGGGTGAGCGAGCTGCCGAGGAAGGTGACCGTACCGCCGCGGAGTTCCATCACGCCGAGCGGGTTGAGGCGGTTCGTGTTATTGAGCGAAGCCTGAAGCGCGGTGACCGTCGAGTAGTCGAGGAGCGCCGTGCCGGCGTCGAAACGGTTGGCGACCGTGCCGGTCAGCAGGTTGAGGCCCTTCATGCGCAGGGTGCCGCCACCGGACTTGTACCAGGCGCCGGAGGTGCCGCCGCCGGTGATGTCGGCGTCGATGACGAGTTCGGCTTCGCCCGCGCCGAGGTTGAGGCTGCGATAGACCGTGATCGCACGCTGTGCGTTGCCCATGTTCACCGCGGCGCCGTTGGTGCCGGAGATGAAGGCGGCCTGGCTGTTGTACTGGCCGTTGGTCGTGATGGTATTGCCGATGGTCAGCACGCCGCCGGAACCGAGGAGCACGCCGGCCTGGGAATTGACCGTGGAGGCAGAGCCGTAGAAATTGAGTGCGCCCACCGACTGGGAGTAACCATTGAGGTCGAGCCAACCGCCCGCATTGACGGAACTCTGGATGTTCGCGATCGTCCAAGTGGCGCCCGTCGGGAACTGCTGGACGCTGCTGCCGATGCGAATCGTGCCGGTGTCGATGAACTGCGTACCGGTCCAGGTGGCCGTGGTCGGCATCGCCAAAGTGATGACCGCCATGCCGCGGGTGGTGAAGTTGGCCGCGCCGGTACCGGTGAACGTACCGAACCACGTCGTGTTGATGTTGGCGAGACCGACGCCGAAGGTACCCGTACCTGCACCATTCGCGACGATACCGGAGCCAGAGAGAGCGCCGATAAAATCCGAGCCCGAGGTCTTATCAAGGATGGCACCCGAGGCGATGAAGACCGGGACGGTGTCAGCGATACGATCGTTGGCGCTCAGCTGGATCGTGCCCGCATTGATAATGAGCGGTCCGGTGAAAGTTTCGCCAGCCGCGAACTTAAGGATGCCTGGGCCGGTCTTGGTCATACCGCCCGGACCGGAGATCGCGCCGTTGAGGGTGAGCGTGGCCGCGGCGTTGGTGATGTCGAAATTGACGTTACCGCCAAGGAGCGACAGGGTCTTGTAGCCGTTGACTGTATTGGCTGAACCCAGGTCGCCGGTGACTCCGGTATACTGGAACGTCGTACCGTCACGCAGGTAGACGACCTTGTTGATGCCGGCGCCGAGCTGCAGGTAGTTGCTAAAGCTGAGCGTGCCCTGATTGACGGTCGTGTTACCCGAGTAGGTCGTGTCGGTGTACGTGAGCGCGGCCGCCGTGCCGGCCGCCGTCGCCGCCGCGGAGATGGTGTAAGCCGTCGCGCTGGTGATCGCGATGATCTTAGTGTTCGGCTGGATGCCGGTGCCGATGACAACCATGCCGACCGAGAGGCCGGCGGTGCTGGTGACGGTGACCGTGGTGCCGGCGTTCGCGAAAGTGCCGGTGCCCGCGACAGGCGCACGGGCGAGGGTCAGCTGGCCCGTGCCGTTCTTGACCAAGTTAATCGAGTTGCCCGCGGCGTTGTCGGCGATGGGCGCATTAATCGTGAGCGCCTGGGCGCCATACTGATGGATGATGAGGTCCCCGACGGCACCGCCGGTCAGGGAGCCCGTCACGCCGCTGGCGTAAAGCGTGTTAGTGGCGCTGGTGGTCGCCGCGATGCTAATAAGGAACTTGGTGTTATCCGTGATGCTCGTGATGGTGGCGCCAGCCGGAATGCCCGTACCGGTGATGGGCATGCCCGGGATCAGGCCGGCCGTGGAAGCCACCGTGACCGAGTTGGAAAGGTTGGTGGTCGTCGCCGACACCGAGACGTTGGTCAGCGCGCTACTATTAATAGAGTAAGCGTCCGCACCGGTGAAAAGGATGGCCCCGCTACCGCTACCCAGCGTTAAGTTGCTGTTGCCCAACGAGAAAGACTGACCCGAGCCCGAACTGGCCAGGCGGAGGGTGCCCGCGTTGCTCAGACCGCCGGTGGTGAGGACCTGGGCAGTGGCGGTCGCCGAGGCGTTCGCGCTGAGGGTGATGAGGCCGCTGGCCGACAAAGTCAGGCCCGAAGCCGTGGTCGTGGCCGCCGATGTGATCGTAAAGGAGACCGTATTAACGATGGAAGCGATGGTGGCGCCGGCAGGGATGCCCGTGCCCGTGATCGACTGACCGATGGCCAAACCGGTCGTGCTCGGGACGGTGATCGTGGTCGTGCTGTTGGTCGAGGCGCCCGTGAGCGTGGCCGCCGCGGCCGGGATGGAGGCAATCGTGGCGCCGAGCGCGATGCCCGGACCCGCGATCGGCGCACCGATCGCCAGACCCGAGGTGCTCGTCACCTGCACATTGACACTACCAGATGTCGTCGTCGCTCCGTTGATGAAGCTACCGCCTGCGCCGAGCGTCAAAGCCGAACCCGTCGCCGTCGCGTTCGTGCTGAGCACGAAAGCCGTGCCGCTGGTGACGGACAAGACCGTCGCGCCGGCCGGAATGCCGGCGCCGTAGACCGCCATGCCAGGCAACAGGCCGGCCGTGCTGGTGACGGTGACGTTCGGGGTGCTGATCGTCGTCGCGCCGGCGGCCAGCGCGAGCGCGTTGGGCGAAATCTGCGTCTGGGAACCGGTGACCGAACGATTGTCGGAGGCGAGGCCGCCGCCGAAGACCGTCAACAAGTTGGTGATCGCACGGTCGGCGCGGAGATTCAGCGCGGTATTGGTGGCCGTGGCGGCGCTATTCAGGGTGATCAGGCCGCTGGCCGTGAGCACCTGAGCCGTGGCATCGCCGGTGGCGGCGACGCTGAGCACGAAGGTCGTCGCATTGGTGACGGAAGCAACGGTCGCGCCCGCCGGGATATTCGGACCGGACACCGGCTGGCCGACGACGAGGCCGGTCGTGCTGGCGACGGTGACGGTGGGCGAGGCATTGGTGGTGGCGACCGCGGTGAGGCGGACCGCGTTGGCCGCGATGGCGGAGACCGTGGCGCCGGCCGGGATACCCGTGCCGGAAACGCCCATGCCCGTCAGCACGCCGATCGTGCCGCCGGAAGTGAGGGTGACCGCGCCAGCCGCCGTGGCCGGCTGGTTCAGCGTGACGTTGAGGCCGGAGACGGCCGTGATGACGGAACCGAGAGGGATGCCCGTGCCAGTGATCGGCATGCCGACGACGAGGCCGGTCGCATCGGTGACGACGACGGTGGCGGAACCAGCGACGGTCGTAGCGCCTGGCAGGAAGACGGAAGGAACGACGACGCTCGCCGAGCCGCTCGTGGTGGCGGCGGACACGACATTGAACGCACCGGAGCCGAAGACGTAGGGCGTCGCGTTGCTAATCGAACTAAGGAAACTGTAATTGGTTCCGTCGAAGAACACGCCACGGCCGGCACCGTAGATGCCGTTGGTCGGGCCGGTCGTGGTCGTGACGATTGAGCCGGGCGCGGCGCTGACAAGGATCGTTCCGGAAGTGGCGGTGGCGGTGAAGGTACCGAGGGTGAGCCGATTACCGAAGGACGAGTCACCGACCGGGACGACGGAGATGATGCCACCACCGGTGCCGATGGTGAGGTTGCCCAAGGCCTGCGAGACGGCGAGGCCGGTCTTGCCGGTAAGCTGGAAGACGCCTCCCGCGAGGGTCGGAGCGGGGCCGGAGTTCGGCGTGCCGATCAGGTACGGCTGCGAGGCGGTGAGCGTCTGGCCCGCGGCGGTGGCCGTGGCGTTGCCGCTCATCGTGAAGGTCGTCGCGCCAGTAATCGCGGTGACGTACGTGTTGGCCGGGATATTCGGACCCGTGATCAAACGACCGACGGCGAGGCCGGTGGTGCTGGCGACGGTCACGTTCGCCGAGGCGTTCGTGGTCGAGGCGCCGGTCAGGCTGGCGGGAGCGGCGACGTTCGCGAAGTCGAGGGCGAAGGTGCCGCCGTTGATCGTCAGCGCACCGGTGGAAAGACTGTCGTTGGCCGAGTTGAGCGTGAAGACACCGGCACCCAGCTTGGCCAAGGCCAGATTCCCGATGGTGGTCGCACTGAAGACGCCGGAGAAGCTGGTGCTCGTGTCATCGCGACCGATCGTCAGCGTGGCCGCACCGGCGCTGTTCGTGACGGTGCCCGCGCCGGCGATGGATCCGACCGTCTGGCCCAAGGCGGCGATGTCGAGGATGGCACCCGTGCCGATGATGACCGCGCTACGCTGCGGGATGACGTTGGCAAGTCCCGCCTGAAGTTTGCCTCCGGTGATGGTCGTGCTGCCGGTGTAGATCATCACGCCCGACGTGGAAGTGCCGAGCAGCAGCGTGCCGGTCCCGTTCTTGATGATGCCGCCACCGGTGTAGATCTGCGAGTTGACGGTGACCTGGCCGGCGCCGTCGAAGGTGATATTGTTTAACGCCGAGCGAATGCCGCCCGAGAGCTTCAGGATGCCGCCGAGCGAGTTGGCGGTGACGACGAGGTCGTTGTTGAGGTAGATGCCCGCGGTGATTTCGTCGGACTGACCGAGGCCGAATTTATTGATCTTCGCGGAGCCCGCACCGAGGGCGTCCATGACGATCGATCCGTTGGTACCCGTGACGCCGCCGACGAGACCGCCGACGAGGTTGAACGCGTTGTACGACGCGGCCGTATCGCCGATGTTCAACGTACCGAGACGGATCGACTTACCCAAGCTGATGGTCTGGTCGCCCTGAAGATTGATGTTAAGATTCGCCGTATCGCCTTCGGCATCAGGGAACAACGCGTTGCCAGCGATGCCCCAGTTGGTGACCTTCTGCCAGGCCAAGCCGGAGTCGAAACCGTCTTGGTTCCAAGTGAGGTTGGCGGCGCGTGCGACCTTGGGCGTCCCCATGGCGAGGAGCGCGGCGGCGACCATCAAGGACGCGCGTGGAAAAAGGGGACGGGGCTTCGAACTTTTCATTTGAATAAATTTGGGGAGGTCACGGGGAAGTGACATCAATGGGGGGTATCGAAAATATTGGGGTAATGACCCCAGCCGCACAACCGTTTTTGGGCGTTTTTAGCCTACCCTAGGGGTTAAACGGCGTTTGCTGTGGGGGTTTTAATTTATTTGTTAAAATTGCGTAAAATTCTGCATTTAAATGCGTTAAAATCATTAAACGCTCGTTTAAACTCCATATGGCTTCATTAAAAGTTATTCACATGTCCATTAATCGACCAGTTAGGAAACTGACCAAAAGCATGAGGTAGGGACGTGACGGCGTCGCGTCCGTGGGCGGACGGACGGAGGAAGCACCGATGGCTGAATCGATGACAGAGGGCGGCGTCGATGACTGAATCGAGGGCTGCGTTGAGGGCTGAATGGAGATGGGAATGGCCGGAAATTATGCCCGGATCGACGCACGCGCCTGGGCGAACGGCGGCCATGGCAATGGCCGCCCTACCCGAGGCATCACGCCCAAAGGGAGACCGGATGATTGGCTGGGGGCTTGGGTAGGGGCGCGACGGCGTCGCGTCCGTGGGCGGACGGACGGAGGAAGCACCGATGGCTGAATCGATGACAGAGGGCTGGGTTGAGGGCTGAATGGATGACCAATCCCCTACCCTCTGGGCCTCTGGGCCTCTGGGCCTCCGGGCCTCCGGGCCTCCGGGCCTCTAAACGGTCACTTCACCCAGGGTTTAAGCGCCAAATACCACTTATTGGCCATCTTTTCGGCGCCCTGGGCGTTCGGGTGGACCTTGTCCAAGATGGTGTCCTTCTGGGGGTCGAACCCGGTGAACTGGTCCACGATCATGACGGGGGCGTCTGGGCGGCTCAGCTCGCGGGCCAGCAAGACCGAAGCCTGGTTGAGCTCTGGGAGGTAGCCGTACTTGGGCAGCTTGCCACTGGGAATCACCAGCGCGAGCAGGACGACGACCTTGGGGTTATGCTTCCGAGCTGCCTCGATGATCGTGCGCTCGGCGGCGATGATGCCCGGCACGGGCTTCTCTTCCGCGGAGTGATTGTGTCCGCAGTGGAGCAGGATGATGTCGGGCTTCATCTGCTTGAGCTTCTGCGGCATGAGGCCGGCGAGGAACTCCGCGTTCTTACCGCCATAGCCTTCGTGCCAGAGTGGACCGCTCGGTCCCTCGCTCTGCTGCGAGCCGACAAATTCAAATTTCATTCCCGCGGCGCGCAGTTTCTGGTCGAGCGGCAGGCGATACGTCACGAACGTCTTCCCGCCCTGCGTGATCGAATCACCGATCGCCAGGATGCGGACAGGCTCGGCGGAGGCAGCGACGAGGAAAGATGCGAGATAAAGGAGAGTGGATAAAAGGGCTGATTTCATTGGGTGGGATGAGACAAGGAAGAATAGAGGACTGAGTCGATGGCTGCATAGAGGACTGAATCGAGGGCTGAATCGATGGGAAAAGTAGAGGGCTGAATCGAAAAAGACCTGACGCTTGCATCGGGTAGGGACGTGATTGCCATCACGTCCGTGGGCGGACGGATATCATACGGTCGGTGATCATGCCCGGCACATCGCACATGCTCTGGCGAACGGCGGCCATGGCAATGGCCGCCCTACCCAAGGCAGAAGACCGACGCTCAAAGGGAGACCGGAGACCGGATGATTGGCTGGGGTCCGTGGTAGGGGCGCGACGGCGTCGCGTCCGTGGGCGGACGGTGGAAGCACCGATGGCTGAATCGATGACAGAGGGCTGAATCGATGGGAAAGTATCGCAGAGTTTCAGGTGGCGGGTCGCGGGACTTATCCACTCAGCCCTCAACTCAGTCCTCCCTTCAGTCCTCCGTTCAGTCCTCCGTCATCTGTCATCTGCCATCTGTCATCGACCTATTTCAGGTGACAGGTGGCAGCCCCAGGTGGCGGGTGGCGGGCGTGTAGTGGGTAGGGACGTGATTGCCATCACGTCCGTGGGCGGACGGAGATGGGAAGGCTCGATCACTCCGCCCGGCTCATCCACGCACCAAGGCGAACGGCGGCCATGGCAATGGCCGCCCTACCCAAGGCAGGCTATGTCGTGACGCGGTCCCGACCCTACCGGACAAACTTCAACACCTGCTCAGCCAACAACGCCATACCAAGGCCAGAAATGCCGATCAAGGTCTCGGTGATCGTCCACGTGCGCAGGGTCTGACCGACGGTGAGCCCAAGGCATTCTTTGACCATCCAGAAGCCGCTGTCGTTGAGGTGCGAAAGGAAGAGCGAGCCGCAGCCGATGGAGATTACCATCAACTCCGGACTGGTGCCGGGATGGGCCGCTAGGACGGGCGCGATGAAGCCCGAGGCGACGGTGATGGCGACGGTCGCGGAGCCGGTGGCGACGCGGATGAAGGCCGAGACGAGCCAACCGTAGACCAACAACGGCAAGCCTGCGGTCGCCGCCAATTCGGCGAGCTGCTTGTCCACTCCGGCCGTCCGCATGACGAGCGCAAAGCCACCGCCAGCACCGACAAGGATGAGCGTCATGCCGATGCCGGAGACGCTCTGTTCGGAGAATTTCAGGAGTTCGCCGGCGGAACGTCCGCAGCGTTTCCCAAAAGCCCACATCGCAAAAAGCACCGATAAAAGCAGGGCGATGACGGGGTTGCCAATGAAGAGAGCAATCTTTCCCCAGAGGGCTTCTTTCGCCTGCAGTAACTCGACCAAGGTTCCTGTGAGAAGCAGGATGACCGGCAGGAGCACGGTGAAAATCGTCAGCCCGAACGTCGGCAAGGTCTGACCCGCAGACACCGACGGCGTGAACTCGGGCGTGGCGACATCCACGCGCTTGACGGCAAGTTTGGCGAAGAACGGACCGGCGATGGCGGCAACCGGAATGCCGAGCACGAGCGCCCACAGGATGACCTTGCCCATGTCCGCGTGCAGCGCGTCGATCGCGATGACGGGACCCGGGTGCGGCGGCATCAGACCGTGCATGACGGAGAGGAACGACAACAACGGCAGCACGAGGCGCAGGAACGGCTGGCCGGTCTCCTTAGCGAGGGTGATGACGATCGGCAGGATGAGCAGCAGGCCGACCGCGAACCACGTCGTCATGCCCACGCAGAGCGCGAGCAGGATGATGCACAGGCCGATGCGATCCGGCCCGAGCGTGCGGATGAACTGCTTGGCAAGCACCCCTGCCCCGCCGGATTCGGCGAGCAACTTACCGAAGACGACGCCGAGCACGATGATCGAACCCGTGCTGGCCAAGGTGTTCCCGAAGCCCGTCTGGAAGGCCTTGAGGACCTCCGTCATGGTGAGCGCCCCGTGCGTGGCCACGACCATCGCGCCGAGCGACAGCGAACTGATCAGCAGGGCGATGAACGGGTTAAGCTTCAGCCAGGTCACCAACAGGACCAGGACGGCGATGGCGAGCAGGGCGTAAAGCATGGCGCGAGGTGATTAGGATTTCGGTGGGGCGACCGTGGCACGAGTAGCACCTGTGCTGATGCCCCCGTCAACCAACAAGGTCTGGCCGGTCACGTAGCGGCTCTCTTCCGAAGAGAGGAAGACCACCGGGCCCGCGAGGTCGTCCGGCGCGCCGGGGCGCTTGAGCGGGATGCGATCACAGAGGTAGTCGACCCACTCGCGGTTCTCGTAGAGGACGGCGTTCTGGGCGGTCTTAAACCAGCCCGGCGCGAGGCAATTGACGGTGACGCCATGGCGCCCCCAGTCGTCGGCGAGGCTCATGGTGAGCTGCTTCACGCCCCCGCGGCTGGCGCCATAGGGCGCGAGGCCGGCGTAACCGGCGACGCAGGTGACGGAGCCAATATTGACGATGCGTCCATAGCCGCGCGCAATCATACCCGGCGCGACGGCCTGCGACGTGAAGAACGTGCCACGAAGATTCGTATCGAGGACCATGTTCCAATCCTCCCAGGTGACCTCGAGGGCGGGCTTGCGCGCGTTGCAGCCGGCGTTGTTCACGAGGATGTCGATGCGGCCCATCTGCTTCTCCACTGAAGCGACGGCGGCCTTGATGCTATCATGATCGCGGACATCGAGGTCGACGCCGCAGGTGCGGCGACCGAGGGCCTCGATCTCCTTGCGGAACGGGGCGAGTTTGGAGGCGTCGCGGCTCGACATCGCGATGTCGGCGCCGGCCTGCGCGAGGGCGCGGGCGAAGTATTGGCCGAGGCCGCGGCTGGTGCCGGTGATGAAGGCGACCTTGCCGGTGAGATCGAAGAAAGCCATTGATTCTATTGGTCAGACTTGAGGGGCGAGGATGACCTTCATCACGCCGGGAGCGCCGGCATAGAGCTTCGCGAACCACTCGGCGCCCTGCGCAAGCGGCGCGACGGCGGAGATGATCTTGTCGACCTTGATCTGCTTGGTAGCGAGGAGCTCGATGCAGCGCGGGATCTCGCCGGCGGAGGCGCAGGAACCCTGCAGGCGAAGCTGACGGGTGACGACGACCTGGAGCGGGAGTTCGGTCTTCGGCGTGAGGTTGCCAACGAGCGTCACCGTGCCGCCCTTGCGCACGGCGTGGATTGCGGAAAGCACGGTGGCGTTGAGGCCGACGCACTCGAACGCAGCGTCGGCGCCCTGCCCCTTGGTGAGTGATTTGACGAACTCGGTGAGGTCGCCGCCAGTCTTGGGATTGAAGCTGTGGGTGGCTCCAAGTTCCTTAGCGACGGCGAGGCGCGAGTCCTCGGTGTCGACGGCGATGACCTGGGCGAAACCCGCGATCTTGGCGGCCTGCAGCGTCAGGAGGCCGATCATGCCGGTGCCCACGACGATGGCAGTGTCGCCCGGGGCGACGGGCGTGAGACGGACAGCGTGCACGCCGACGGAGACGGCCTCGATCATCGCGGCTTCGGCGAAACCGAGTTCGGCGGGAAGCTTATGAAGAATACGGGCAGGGACAGTGACGAACTCGGCGAACGCGCCATGGCGACGGTAGTCGCCGCAGGAGACGCCGAGGACCTGGCGGTTGTCGCAGAGATTGACGTCGCCGCGCTTACAGTGGACGCAGTCACCGCAGAAGACCGTGGAGTCGAAGGTCACGCGGTCGCCCGGGGCGAAGCCCTTCACAGCGGCGCCCACGCCGGTGATGACGCCCGCAGCCTCGTGGCCCATGACCAGGGGCGGGATACGTCGGCCCGTGGAGCCGTCGTAGCCATGGATGTCGGAACCGCAGATCCCGCAGGCGCGGACCTGGATGAGGACGTCGTCCGGACCGCAGACCGGATCGGCCACGTCGACGTAGGACATCTTCTTATATTCGGTGAGGAGCAGGGCTTTCACAGAGGATGAGGAAGGAGGGTTTTGGGGAGGGGGGCAAGATGGTTAAGAGACAGGAGAGGACTGAATAGAGGACTGCGTTGAGGACTGAATGGAAAAGTTCCGTCACCCGAACCCGAACCTGAACCTGAGCACCCGCACCTGGCTCCTGATGGCCGAGACCTGAGACCCGAAGATGTGCCCCATCCCCATCATCCGGTCTCGCCTTCTCCTCTGCGTTCCCAACCGCTATCCGCTAACCGCCAACCGCTTCCACCTATTTAACAAACATTTGCCTCCGCTCGGTCCCCGCCCTACCCATCTCACCATGAAGTTCCTCCCCGCCTTCTTCCTCTCCGTCCTCACGACCTTCGCTGCCGAAGGCCCCAAGCAATCCATCGAGAAGCTCGATCCCGCCCTGGACGCGCTCCTGGACAGCAGCGCCAAGATCGAGACGCTAGCGACCGGCTTCACCTGGGCCGAAGGCCCGGTCTGGTATAAAGGACGCATCGTCTTCTCCGACGTGCCGAACAACACCGCCTATCAGTGGATTGAAGGCGATGCGATGGCCTCCATCTTCCTCAAGCCCAGCGGAACGGACGAGGCTTCGGCCAACCAAGGCTCCAACGGACTGACCGTCGACAACCTCGGCAATATGCTACTCTGCCAGCACGGCACCCGTCGCATCGCGCGCCTCGGCGGTGACGGTAAGTTCCAGGTGCTCGCGGCCAAGAACCAGGATGGCGCCCGCTTCAACAGCCCGAACGATCTCTGCGTCGCTAAAGACGGCAGCGTCTTCTTCACCGACCCGCCCTACGGCGTGCCGAAGGGTGAGAAGACCGAGACCCCTTATCATGGCGTCTACAAGCTCTCGACCGACGGCAAAGTCACCCTCGTGACCAAGGAAGTCCAGTGGCCGAACGGTATCGCACTGAGCCTCGACCAGAAGTCCCTCTACCTCGCGATCTCGGACAATAAGAACACCCGCGTCGCGCTCTGCGGCCTCGACGGCTCCGGCCTGCGCGATGTGTTCGTCGCCGCCAAGCTGAAGAGCAAGGAACGCCAAGGCGGTTGCGACGGCATGAAGCTCGACGTGAACGGCAACATCTGGACCAGCGGCCCCGGCGGCATCCTGATCATCACCCCCGAAGGCAAGCACCTCGGCTCCATCCTTTGCGGCCAGCCCACGGCGAATCTCGCCTGGGGCGACGACGGCCACACCCTCTACATCACGTCCAAGGACCGCCTCCTGCGCGTGAAGACGAAGGTCAAAGGCGCGGGATTCTGACCGCGCGCTGATTAGGTAGGGCGGCCATTGCCATGGCCGCCGTTCGCAGCGGCACGTCGGATTAGCCGGGCAAGTTATCTGAACGCTCCAACATCCGTCCGCCCACGGACGTGATGGCAATCACGTCCCTACCTGATGCCCCAGCCAATCATCTGGCCTCCGGTTTCCCTTTCTGAGTTAGCCCGTTGCCTTGGGTAGGGCGGCCATTGCCATGGCCGCCGTTCGCCGTGGCACGTAAAGAGAGCCGGGCAATATTTTCGGTCCATTCCAACATCAGTCCGCCCACGGACGCGACGCCGTCGCATCCCTACCTCGAGGCAACTAGGTCAGCACGCAGTGCTGACCCTACCTCAAGGCAGGCGGATGCGATGTCATCGCATCCCTACCCGATGCATCGATCAAAGCCCGCCACCTTAAGTGACGACCGCTTTCTGCTCCATTCAGCCCTCCATTCAGTCCTCAACGCAGTCCTCGATTCAGTCCTCCGTCATCGACGCAGTCATCCGTCTTCCGTCCTCTGTCCTCCCCTCACTTCTTCTCTAGTTTAACATAATCCAACCCAAACATATTCCTCGGCGTCGCCGCGGGATTGGGGGCGAGGATCTTGATCTCGAGTCGGTGTTGGCCGACGTCGAGTTCATGGCGGCCGCCATTGAGTTCTCCGGTGGTGACGACTTCGGCCGGATTGTAGAAATCATAGGCCTCGTCACCGAGCAGCTTACCGTCGAGACGGAGTTCGAACTGGCCGTAGTCATGGGCCTTGGTGCCGACAAACTTCACTTCATAGGTGCCCTTCGCGGCGACGGGAAGCGCGAGCGTCAGCGTGTCGCCGACCTTCCCGCCGGTCCACCAGAGGTGGTCGTTGCCGCTCCAGCGGCTGGCCTTGAATCCGCCCATCTTCTGGCTGGCGGCTTTGCCGCCGGTGACGGCCAGCACCTTCAACGTTTCGCCTTCGATGGCGCCTTCGAGACGCCAGACCCCCGGCGCGGTGAGGGGAAAACCGTCAGGGAACTGCAGGTACGCCACGAGGTTGATCACCTGCTCCTTGGTCAGCGCGTCGAGCAGGCCCTCAGGCATGAGCGACACCGCAAGGGTCTCGCGCTTCTCGACCTCGCCCTTGGCGATCGTGAACTTCACGCCGCCCGGTAGCGCGAGGCGGAAAGACTGCGCGTCCTCGAACTGGACGATGCCGCTCATCGTCGCACCACTCTTGAGTTTGAAGACGTTGAGCTGGTAGTCCTTGCCGATGACGCCGTTGGGGTTGAGCATGTTCTCGAGGAAGTAATCGAGCTTGCCGATATTGGAACCGGCGAGTCCAGGGCCGACCTGGTTACCGACGTAGCCGAACGTATGGCAGATACCGCAGGTCGAGGTGAACAGCTGGCGGCCGGCCGCGATGTCGCCCTTGCGCACGGCCACCGGATTAAGCAGGGCCTCATACTTGGCCTTGTTCTTGGCGAAGTCGGCCTTGGTCGCGTTGACCACGCCGACGATGGCGGCGAGCTGCGCGTCGAGTTCCTGGTCGCCGAGCGACTTCAGTTGACGCACCACGAGCGGCGAAAGCAGGGACTTGTCGGCCTTGCCCGCGGACACCGCGGCGAGGAGCGCCTTGCCGCCGGCGGAGTTGCCCGCGAGCGCAGCGACAGCGTCGCCCAGCTGCTCAGGGGTGAAGACGGCGAAGCGTCCGATCAGCACGACCGGCGAGGCGTCGTCACCGACGGTGGCGAGGGCCTGGATGAGCGCGCGGCGGAACGACGGCGTGGATTTCTCGGCGAAGACCTTGTGGATCACCGGCGCGGCGCCGCGATCGCGCGAAGCGACCAGCACGGCGAGGGCGCGCTGACGGGCGGGGAGCGGGGCTTTTTCGTCGGCGAGTTGGCCGCGATAATAGGCTCGGCTGGCTTCGTCGCCCGTGAGGGCGTCGAGTTCGTTGAGATTCGCCAGTAGATCAGGCGAAGCACCTTGGCGGAGACCACCGACCAACGCGGCCCAGCCTTCGGGCGCGGCGAACGAGCCCGCCTGCCGGACGCCGTCGACCACACGGCTCACGAGCATCGCGCGGCGCGCGGTATCCTGCTCGCTCAGAGCGAGCGTCAGCACCTGGGCACGGGCGCCGACATCGCTGGCCAGACGACGATAGATGAAGTCGGTCGTCTGCGGATGGCGGCAGACGGCGGCGAGGGCGAGGCCACGGGCGGCGTCGGCGCCGACCAACGGCTCGATACCATACCAGAGGAGCAACGGGATGTTATGGTCCTTGGCGTCTTCCTCGCGGGCGAGCAGCGGTTCGGCGATCGCGGCGCGCTGGGCGAGCGGAAGGCAGCCCAAGGCAGAGGCGAGTTCGCGGCGGACCTGCGGAGAGGCTTCCGTCTTCGCGAGCCCGGCGAGGGCCGGCACGCCGGCAGTCCATTGCTGGGAGATCAGACGGACGGACCAGCCGCGGACGGAAGGGTCGGAGTCCTTGAGTGCGCCAGCGAGGAGCGTGTCATCGAGGAGGTTCGTCGACTGCAGCGTCCAGAGCGCACGCAGGCGGCGGACCGGATTCGTATCCGTGGCGAGAGCGCCGCGCAATTTCTCGCGGGCCGATGCGGCCATCGGCGACTTGCCGGACAGGTTGCGCTCGGCGAGCACCTTACGCGCCTGACGGACATAATATTCGTTCGCATCGGATAGCGCGATCTCGACGAGCTCGTCGTCGCGGATGCGAGCGAGGTCGGCCGAACGGTTAGCGGGGTTGCCGTAGCTGACGCGATAGAGGCGGCCGTTGGTGCGGTCCCAGATCTCCTGGGTGTTGTTATGGCAGACCTGCACGTCGGACCAGTCGCTGACGTAGAGGGCACCATCGGGGCCGACGCGTTGCGACACCGGGATGAACGTGGCGTCGTTGCTGCGCAGGAAGTCGTTGCCGTGCCGGCCGGCGAAACCGCTGCCCTCGGGCACGACCTGATCCGAGACGAGACGATGGCCGTGGAGATTGCCGAAGATGAGCATCCCACGGTAGGCTTCAGGGAAGTTGTCGCCGTTATAGATCGCCAGGCCGGAGTGGGCGTGGCCGCCGCCGACGGCGTCAGTGCTTTCCGGGACCTTGAGCGGATCCGGGCGATGGATGCGGCCGCCCGCATAGTGCGCGTGGTCGGCGATCGTCTTGATGTCGTCGTAGGTGAAAGGATTAAAGTGCTGGCCGGCCTGACGCTGGTAACGCGCGGCGGGAAGGATGTGATAGAGATGCGGGATCACGCAGGCCGTATTGAAGAACTCGCCGCGCGCGTCGTAATCGAGGCCCCAGGGATTGCTCGTGCCCTCGGCGAAGACCTCGAAGACGTGGCGCGTCGGATGGAAGCGCCAGACACCGGCGTTGATCTTCACGCGCTTGTCGTCGGGTGTGCCCGGCTTGCCGACGACCGAGTGCGTGAACACGCCGTGGTTACCGTAGAGCCAGCCATCCGGACCCCAGACAAAGCTGTTGAGCGTCTCGTGCGTGTCGTGGAAGCCCCAGCCGTCGAGCAGCACGACTGGCTGGCCCGCCTTGTCGTCCGCGTCCTTCGGGATGAAGAGAAATTCCGGAGCTGCGCCCACCCAGACGCCGCCGTGGCCGACTTCGATGCCGGAGACGAGATTGAGTCCGTCCTTGAAGACCGTGACCTTGGAGTAACTGCCGTCCTTCTTCACGTCTTCCAAAATCAGGATGCGGTCGGTGCCCTGCCCGTCGGGACGCTTCTTCGGGTAGGACATGCCTTCCACGACCCAGAGCCGGCCACGTTCGTCGAAGCACATCGCGATCGGCTGGACGATCTTGGGCTCGGCGGCGACAAGCGAGACCTGGAAGCCCGCGGGGAGCGACATGGTCTTCATCGCGTCGGCTGGCGTCTGGCCGGTCTTATAAGCACCGGGCTGGACGTGTTCGACCGGGCCGGGAGGCAGGGCCGGAGCGGCGGCACAGGTGGAAACGAGGAAGAGCGCGAGGAATCGCATGGCGGGGTGCGGTACGATTAGGGCGGAGGCGGACTTAAGGAAGCCGAAATCCTGATACGCAAACGCCGTTCCTTGGTTAAGTTGGCCCCTTTCAGATTGGCAACCTTTGGGGCTGGGGTATGTCCTACAGTTACCCATGAAGCACCCCCTCGCTCTCCTCGCCCTCCTCGCCGCGTTCGGCCAAGCCGCCCTCGCCGAAGAAGTGAAGCTCGTCGAACAGAAGGACAAGCAGCAGGTCGACGTCCTCGTCGACGGCCAGCCGTTCACCTCTTACGTCTACTGGTCCAACCAGAAGAAGCCCCTGCTCTCCCCTCTGCGCACCTCGCAGGGCAACATCTTCACCCGCGGCTTCCCGCTCGAGAAGGTCGCCGGCGAACGCACCGACCACCCGCACCACATCTCCTCGTGGTTCAACTACGGTAACGTCAACGGCTGCGACTTCTGGAACTCGCCGCCCGAAGGTTTCGATCGCGACAGCAAGATCCCCTACGGCGCCGTCCGTCATAAGAGCATCAAGTCCGTCGCCTCGGGCACCGGCTCCGCTTCCCTCCAAGTTTCTTCGGATTGGATCATGAACGACGGCTCCAAGGTACTGCAGCAGGACGAGACCCTCGTCTTCCGCGCCTCCAAGGATCTGCGTATCATCGACCGCATCATCACCCTCACCGCCCAGGATAAGGACGCTGTCTTCAAGGACTCCAAGGAAGGCGCTATCGCCATCCGCCTGACCCGCTCGCTCGAAGAGCCGTCCACCAAGGCCGAGATCTTCACCGACGCTTCCGGCAAGCCCACCAAGGTCGCCAAGCTCGACAACACGGGCGTCAACGGCGTCTACCTCAGCAGCGAAGGCGCCGTCGGCGAGAAGGACGGCTGGAGCACGCGCGCCAAGTGGATGACCCTCTCTGGCAACGTGAAGAGCGAAGACGTGTGCATCGGTATCTTCGACCACCCGAAGAACGTCACCTACCCGACCTACTGGCATAACCGCGGCTATGGCCTCTTCGCCGCCAATCCGTTCGGTGCCAAGGAATTCCCGAAGGGTAATCCTTCCAAGACCGCGCTCAACTACACGCTCAAGGCCGGCCAGTCCGAGACCTTCCGCTTCCGCATCCTGATTCACTCCGGCAAGCTCACCGCGGAGCAGACCGAAGCCCAGTATCAGCAGTTCCTTAAGGACGTGAAGTGAGCGCGTAAAGCGCGCGAACGACCAAAGGGGCCGCCAGGCCCCTTTTTTTGTTTTAGGTAGGGCCAACCATCCTTGGTTGGCCGCGGCCGAGCAGGGATGCTCGGCCCTACCCGATGCATGCTGAGGGTAACAGCAAAGGGAGACCGGAAACCGGATAGTTTGCTGCGGACATAAGAGACCCCAGCCAATCATCCGGTCTCCCCTTGAGCCTTATGATTTCGCTTCGGGTGGCAGGTGGCAGCCCCAGGTTGCGGGTGGCGGGGGTGCAAAATCAATTCAGCCCTCCACTCAGCCATCAACGCAGTCCTCCATTCAGCCATCTGCCCTCGACCCAGCCCTCCATTCTCCCTTCAATACCCTGTAGCCATGAAGCTTCACTCGCTTGCCCTTCTGATTTTCGCGGCCTTCGCCAGCGGCGCGGAAACGCGCAGACCCAACATCATCTTCATTCTCAGCGACGACCTCGCCCAGGGCGACATCGGCTGCTACGGACAGAAGCTCATCCAAACGCCGAACCTGGATCGCATGGCCAAGGAAGGGACGCGCTTCACCCAAGGCTACTGCGGCACCACCGTCTGCGCCCCAAGCCGCACCTCGCTCATGCTCGGCCAGCACACCGGCCACAGCCCCGTGCGGGCCAACCGGGAGATCAAGCCCGAAGGTCAACTCCCGCTACCCGCCGGCACCATCACGGTGGCGAAGATCCTCAAGGAGAGCGGCTACGCCACCGCCTGCATGGGCAAGTGGGGCATGGGCATGTTCGACACCACGGGCAGCCCGCTGAAGAACGGCTTCGACCACTTCTTCGGCTACAACTGCCAGCGCCACGCGCACAGTTACTTCCCGACCTATCTCTACCGCGACGACCAGCGTTTCGAACTCCCGGGCAACACCGGCAAGGGCATCGGCAAGACCTATGCCCAGGAGCTCATCCAGCAGGACGTCGAGCGCTGGATGCGCTCACAGAAGGACAAGCCGTTCTTCCTCTATTACGCGATCACGCTGCCGCACGGCACGCACGAGATCGACGACCTCGGTGCGTATAAGGACAAGCCCTGGACGCCTACCCAGAAAGCCTACGCCGCCCAGGTCACGCGCCTCGACGCGGACGTCGGCCGACTCTTCGCGCTGCTGAAGGAACTCGGCCTCGACGAAAATACGCTGGTTATGGCCGCTGGGGATAATGGATCCTCGTTCTCGCCCGATTCCGAAGTGGGCAAGCTGTTCGACCAAGCTTCGAACGGTATGCGTGGCTTCAAGCGCGGGCTCTACGAAGGGGCGCTCCGTCAGGCGGCGCTCGCCCGCTGGCCGGGCAAAGTCCCCGCCGGTCGCGTGAGCGATGAGCCGTGGGCCTTCTGGGATTTCCTGCCGACGGCGATGGAACTCGCCGGCGCCAAGGCGCCCGCGGAGCTGAAGACCGACGGCCTCTCGCTCGTCTCCTTCCTGCAGGGAGGTCCGGCGCCGAAGCGCGATTATTTCTATTGGGAGCTCCACGAAGGACAGTCGCTGCAGGCCGCCCGGTGGGGAGACTGGAAGGCCGTCCGCAACGGCCCGCAAGCCAAGGTCGAGGTCTACGACCTGAAGAACGACGTCGCGGAAAAGCACGACCTCGCCGCCACGCGGCTCGAGCTCGTCGAGAAGGCCCTCGCAATCTTCAAGGACGCGCATGTGGACGACCCCAACTGGCCGATGCGCGGCCAGAGCGCGGGTAAGAAAGCGTTAAGATAGGTATCAGCGGTTAGCGGTTTGCGGTTTGCGGAAGACGGTTGGGGAGATTCACGCCACTCAAAGGGAGACCGGAGACCGGAATGTTTGCTGCGGAGATAAGAGACCCCAGCCAATCATCCGGTCTCCGGTTTCCCTTTGAGTGAACACCATTGTCTCGAGGTAGGGCTGGCCATCCTTGGCCGGCCGCGGCCGAGCAGGGATGCTCGGCCCTACCCGATGCAGGGATCAGGGCTTTTCAATTCAGCCCTCCATTCAGTCCTCCATTCAGTCCTCCCTTATCATTTCTGTCATCGACCCAGCCATCGACTCAGCCATCTGCCCTCGACCCAGCCCTCAATTCTCCCTTCAATCCCCTTCCTCGCCATGAAGACCCGTAAGCTCGGTAATTCCCCGCTCCATCTCACGCCTGTCGGCCTGGGCACTTGGGCCATCGGCGGCGGCGATTGGAAGTTCGGCTGGGGCGCCCAGGACGACGCTCTTTCCATCCGCACCATCCACGAGGCGATGGCCGTCGGTATCAACTGGATCGACACCGCGGCGGTCTACGGACTTGGCCGCTCCGAAGAAGTGGTCGGGCGCGCGCTGAAGGAGATGAAAGAGAGGCCTATCATCTCGACGAAGTGCGAGCGTTGCTGGGAAGCCGATGGCACAATCGTGCCGCGCCTTAAGCGCGCGAGCGTAAAGCAGGAATGCGAGGATAGCCTCCGCCGCCTGCAGATCGACGTCATCGACATGTACCAGATCCACTGGCCGCAGCCGGACGAGGACATCGAAGAAGGCTGGTCGGCCGTTGCCGAGCTCGTGAAGGAAGGCAAGGTCCGCTACGCCGGCGTCAGCAACTTCAGCGTCGCGCAACTGGAGCGCATCCAGCCCATCCACCGCGTCACCTTCCTCCAGCCGCCCTACAGCATGCTGAACCGTAGCATCGAGGCCGTGCTCCTGCCCTTCTGCGAAGCCAACGACATCGGCATCGTCTCCTACAGCCCGATGCAAAAGGGCCTGCTCAGCGGCAAGGTCACGAAGGAATGGGCCGACGCCCTCCCGGCCGACGACCACCGTCGCGCGGACCCGCAGTTCAACGAACCCCTGCTCTCCAAGAACATCGCCCTCGCCAAGGCCCTCGCCGAAATCGCCCACCGCTACGGCCGCAACTCCGCCGAGCTCGCCATCGCCTGGGTGCTCCGACAGCCGCGCGTGACCGCCGCGATCGTCGGCGCCCGCAAACCCGGCCAGATCAAGGAGACCGTCTTTGGCGGCAATTTCGCGATCAAGCCGGACGACCTCGCGAAGATTGAGGATGCCTTGGCCATCCGGGGCTGATTAAGCGGGGAAGGCTGGGACTTAACCTGCCCTTAAGGTCGCTTCGGGTATGATAGTAGCCTAACCCAAAGTCATGCGCCCCCAGTCCACCATCCTTCTGCTCGCCACGCTCGGCTTCGCCGCCGCGGCGCACGCGCACATCCCGCCGATCGACAATCAGTATCGCACGCCGTCCGAGGCGCCCGCGATCGTCCAGCCAACGGCGAAGTACGTGCTGACCAGCACCTACCTCGCCGCCGCCACCGGCAGCGCCCCGCTGATCGCCACGCCGTTCCAGACGTTCACCAAGAACGTGAACGTTCGCTGGGACGACACTTACCTCTACGTCGAAGCCAAGGGCCTACCTGACCACCCGATGATGATCGGCATCAAGTCGTGGCAGCAGCAGGTGCCGATCCCGCAGACCTATGCCGGCGCCACCGCCTGGCGCATCCCGCTCAAGCCCGTACCCGCCAAGGAACCGATGTCCGCCAAGACGCACTTCATGCGCGGCGCCATCGCGCTCGCCGCTAATGGCGTGCCGATCTTCAACGCGCTCAACAACCGCGGCGACGACGCCAAGGCCTTCGGCGAACTCGACGACTTCGGTGGCCACTGCGGTAAGGCCGATGACTATCACTACCACGACGCGCCGGTCTTCCTCGAGAAGGAGCTCGGCAAGGGCAAGCCCATCGCCGTCGCCCTCGATGGCTACGCGATCTACGGCTACAACGAGCCCGACGGCTCCGTGGTCGGTAAGCTCGACGCTTTCGGCGGCCACGAGACCAAGCCGCTCGGCTACCATTACCACGCCCAGAAGAAGTATCCGTACATCAACGGCGGCTTCCACGGCGAAGTAAAGGAAGTCGATGGACAGGTCGACCCGCAGCCCTCCGCCAGCCACGTCCGCCGGACCGGCTCCAGCTACACGCAGAGCCCGCTCCGCGGCGCGCTGATCAAAGGCTTCACGGTCGATGGCACCCAATACGCCCTTAACTACACGCTTAACGGTAAGGCCCTCAGCGTGAAGTACACCCTCAATACGGATAAGACCTGGACCTTCCTCTACTCCAACCCCGATGGCTCCACGGCCACCGAGACCTATACGCCAGGCGAACGCGGTGCCGGCGGCGGCAAAGGCAAAGCCGGCGAAAAGGGCAAGGGCGGCGAGAAAGGTAAAGGCAAGGGCGGCGAAAAGGGAAAGCGCCCGCCGGAAGAAGGCGGCGACCCCAAGCCGAAGGGCGAAGAGGTCGAAGCCGTAATCGAAGAGACCGCTGGCGACCAAGCCGCGCCTCCGTCCGGCGAGAAGGGCAAGAAAGGTAAAGGCGGCAAGAAGGGCGACAAGCCCGGCATGGTAAAGCCCTCGATGGATGACACCATCAAGCTCAACGTCTACGCCGACAACTGGTTTATCCTTTATATCAACGGCAAGCTCCGCGTCGTCGACCCGATCGACTACATGCCGCACAACGTCGTCTCCGTCGACATCCTCCCGGAATACCCGATGACGATCGCCATCATGGGACGCGACAATGCCGACCCGAAGACCGGCTTGGAATACGGCGACCATATCGGCGACGCCGGCCTGATCCTGAAATTCTCCGACGGCACCGTCACCAATGCGAAGTGGAAGGCGAAGAGCTACTTCAAGGGCCCGCTCAACGGCGACGTGAAGAATCCGAAGGTCGAGCATACGCCCGTACCGGCGAACTGGTTCGCCGTCGACTTCGACGACAGCAAGTGGGCGAACGCGACCGAGTTTACCGAGGAACGCGTGAACCCGAAGGAGTCCTTCACCAAGGCCAAGGAAAGCTTCGCCGGCGCGAAGTTCATCTGGTCCGAGGACCTCGACCTCGATAACACCGTGCTCTTCCGCACCAAGGTCGAAGCACCGGCCGGTTATAAGCAGCGCTGGACCACGAAGGCCGAGTTCGATCTATCGAAGCCGTTGGGGCAGTGATGAGATAGGTGTTAGCGGTTGGCGGATAGCGGTTGGCGGTTGGACCGATAGCAGAACTCAGGGGGAGACCGGAAACCGGAAAGTTTGCTGCGGACATAAGAGACCCCAGCCAATCATCCGGTCTCCGGTTTCCCTTTGAATTTTTCTAACCGCTAACCGCCAACCGCTCATACCTGTCTTAGGTAGGGCTGGCCATCCTTGGCCGGCCGCGGCCGAGCAGGGATGCTCGGCCCTACCCGATGCAGGCGTCAGGCCTTTTTCCATTCAGTCCTCCATTCAGTCCTCAACGCAGTCCTCCATTCAGCAGCAGACTATGTCGTGACGCGGTCCCGACCCTACCAAGGCAAACTAGGGCAGCACGCGGTGCTGCCCCTACCCCAAGGCATGCACTCCCCCGATACTCGATACTCCATACTCGATACTCTCGGAGTCCTTGCCATCGACTCAGTCATCCACTTGGGTTCTGTTATTCCCACCCCCATGAAGACCCTGTCTCTGCTCCTGACCCTTGCCTCCCTTTCCCTTTTCGCCGCTGACGCCCCGGCGCCCGCCTCGGCCGAAAAAGTCGCCGTGAAGGCGAAGGCCAAGGCGAAGGCGCCTAACCCGTCGATGGCCCCGATCGTGGACGTCGCCGGCTTGCCGCGCGTGCTGCTCATCGGCGATTCGATCTCGATCGGCTACACCCTACCCGTCCGCCAGGAGCTCGCGGGCAAAGCCAACGTGCACCGCATCCCGACCAACGGTGGCCCGACCAAGAACGGCACGGCGAACCTCGCCAAGTGGCTCGGCGAAGGTAAGTGGGACGTGATTCATTTCAACTTCGGCCTGCATGACCTACGCCACATGGAAGACGGCAAGCGCCAGGTGGAGCCGGCCGATTACGAGAAGAACCTGCGTTCGCTCGTGGCCGACCTAAAGAAGACCGGCGCGAAACTCATCTTCGGCACCACGACGCCGGTACCGGAAGGCAAGCTCACGCCTCAGCGCACCTTCGGCGACGTCGCCACCTACAATGACATTGCCCTCAAGGTCATGAAGGAAAACGGCGTCGCGATCGACGACCTCAACGCCGCCGTCGCGCCCGACATCGCCAAGCTGCAGAACAAGGCTGACGTGCACTTCAACCCCGAAGGCTACGCCGTCCTCGGCAAAGCCGTCGTGAAGTCGCTCAACGCCGCGATTGGAAAGTAAGGGTAACGGGTAGGGCGGCCATTGCCATGGCCGCCGTTCGAGACCGCACGTGCGCATCACCGTGCAGCCTACTCAACCCTCCAACCACCGTCCGCCCACGGACGTGATGGCAATCACGTCCCTACCCCGATGCATCGGGTAGGGCGGCCATTACCATGGCCGCCGTTCGAGATCGCACGTGCGCATCACCGGGCAGCCTGCTCGACCCTCCAAGCTCCGTCCGCCCACGGACGCCACGCAGTGGCTCCCCTACCTCGAAGAGCGTTAGAGGCCTTTAAGCGCCCTTGAAGCGATGGCTGCATGGAGCGGATACCTCACTGCGATGGGGGTCGCTAACCCCTTGTAGCAAGTCACCGTAGTCTTACCCCGATGAAGTCGCTGCCCGTATTGCTGTCCTTGCTTTGCCTTTCCCTTTCGGCCGCGCCCAAGTACGGGACACAAGATTTCGACCGGGATCAGGGCGAAGATTGGAACCGAGGACCGGCCAAAGACATCGCCGGCCTGCCGCGCGTGCTGCTGCTCTGCGATTTCGTCACGATAGACTCCTGCTACCTCGTCCGCCAGAAACTGGCGGGCAAGGCCAATGTGCACGTAGGGATGTCAACCGGTCGCCAGACCCAGACCGAGTGGGCACCACAGGAGAATTGGTTTCACTCCGGCAAGTTCGACGTGATCCATTTCACCTGCGGCCTGCACATCATGGACCTTCCAGATAAAGTTAATCCAAAGCAGCAGCCCCATATCGAGCCACGCGAATACGAGAAGGGCGTCCGGGCGTGCGTGGCCTTCCTTAAGAAGACCCACGCGAAGCTCATCTTCTCGACCATGACCACTGCCCCCGACGAAGCTCAAGTCGACCCCTACAACAAGATCGCCCTCAAGGTCATGAAGGAAAACGGCATCACCGTCGACGACCTCAATGCCGACATCGGTCCCGCCCTCGCCAAACTACAGCGTCCGCTTTCGCCAGAATGGAAGCGCATCGGATCCGAATTCTACACCGACGAGGGCTTTGACGTCCTCGGCCAAGCTATCGCGAAGTCGGTCAGCGCCACGATTAAGAAGTAAGTAAGGGACGAAGGCAAAGGTGTCCGCGGTTAGCGGATAGCGGTTGGCGGATAGGAAATGCCAACGAGCAAAGGGCGACCGGAAACCGGAAAGTTTGCTGCGGGCAGCAAGACACCCCAGCTCATCATCCGGTCTCCGGTTTCCTTTGAATTTTTCAAACCGCTAACCGCCAGCCGCTGATACCTGTCTTGGGTAGGGGCGCGACGGCGTCGCGTCCGTTCGCCAATTGGCGTGCGCATCACCGGGCAGCCTGCTCGACCCTCTAAGCTCCGTCCGCCCACGGACGTGATGGCAATCACGTCCCTACCGATTGCAGCGGGTAGGGCTGGCCATCGTTGGTCAGCCGTGACTTAAGGTAGGGACAGCACCACGTGCTGTCCTAATTGGCTTTAGTCCAATGGGAGGACGCGATGGTGATCACGTCCCTACCTCGATGCACGGCCGAGCAGGGATTCTCGGCCCTACCCGAGGACCTAGGGCAGCACGCGGTGCTGCCCCTACCTTAAGGCCATCACTCCCCCGATACTCGATACTCCATACTCGATACTCTCAGCATCCCTACCCCTCTGGGCCTGCAATTGAGCGGCTTTGACGCTCATTTGCGGGCCCAGTCAGGAACATTCCCCTTGGCAGGCTGTTGAAAGAGCGACAGGTTTTCCCTTCCCCACCTCGACCATGCCTTCTCGCATGGCCCCCCTCTTTTTACCAAAACCACAACCCTATGCGTAAGCTGTCCACCCTCCTCCTGACCCTGCTCGGATTCGCCTCCGTCTCGGCCCAGAACCTCACCCTCGAAAAGGGTGACAACATCGCCTTCGTCGGCAGCGGCCTGGCCGACCGACAGCAGCACCAAGGCAATTTCGAGACCCTGATTCATCAGGCGTTCCCGGAACACAACCTCGTGGTCCGCAACCTCGGCTTCTCCGGCGACGAAGTCGGCCTGACCCCGCATCGTTCCGACGAAGTGGCCGGCCTCGATTACTTCCTCAACATGAAGCCCGGCGCCCTGACCACCAAGGTCGGCAAGACCGAGGTCACCTACCACGCCGGCGCGCACTTCCACGCCAACGTGGTCTTCGCCTACTGGGGCTTCAACGAGTCCTTCGCCGGCGCCGCCGGTCTCGACACCTTCAAGGCCAACCTCGACGGCTGGCTCAAGAAGACCCTCGCCGCCGATTACGGCAAGGGCAAGGTCCGCGTCGTCCTCTTCTCCCCGATCGCACACGAAGACCTGAAGTCCGCCTTCTTTGACGCCAAGATCGCCACCGAGAATAACAAGAACCTCGCGCTCTACACCTCCGCCATGGCCTCCGTCGCCAAGGCCAACGGCGTCCAGTTTGTCGACCTCTTCGCCTCCTCCCAGAAACTCTACGCCGCCGCCAAGACCCCCCTTACCATCAACGGTATCCACCTCAACGCCTCCGGTGACGCCGCCCTCGCTCCCGTCCAGTTCCAGGCCGTCTTCGGCAAAGCCGCCGGCGCCGTGAACGAAGCTGTCCGCGCTCAGGTCAACGAGAAGAGCACGCAGTGGCACCACCGCTACCGCACGGTCGACCAGTTCAACATCTTCGGCCAGCGCTCCCGCATCAAGTATGAGGGTATCGATAACGCCACGGTGCTCGGTGCCGAGCTCGCTAACCGCGACCTCAAGACCGCCAATCATGACAAGGGCATCTGGGCCGCCGCCCAAGGCAAGGCCGTGGAAGTGAAGCACGACAACCTCAAGGCCGAGATTCCCGTCCCCCCGAACCGCAAGGAACCCGTCCCTTACCTCAGCGGCGAAGAGCAGCTGAAGCACCTCTCCCTCCCCGAGGGCTGCAAGGTCGAGTTCATCGCCGACGAAACCACCATCCCCGAGCTCATCAACCCGGTGCAGATGAACTTCGACACCAAGGGCCGCCTCTGGATCGCCGCCTGGCCGAACTACCCTGAGACTAACCCGACGACCAAGGTCTTCGACAAGCTCCTCGTCCTCGACCTCGATCCGAAGACCGGCAAAGTCGCCAAGTCGCACGTCTTCCTCGACGGCCTCAACTGCCCGACCGGCTTCCAGTTCTATAAGGATGGCGTCATCCTGATTCAGTCCCCTGACATCTGGTTCGCCCGCGATACCGATGGAGACGGCAAGGCCGACTGGAAGGAACGCCTGCTCACCGGTATGGACGCCGCCGACTCGCACCACGAAACGAATTCCATCTGCTATGAACCAGGAGGCGCCCTCTACCTCTCCGACGGCGTGTTCCATCGCTCGCAGGTCGAGACCTTCAACGGCGTGATGCGTAACACCAACGGTGGCATCTACCGCTTCGAACCGCAGACCAGCAAGCTGTACCGCCACGTGCCCTACGGCTTCGCCAACCCGCACGGTCGCGTCTTCGACTACTGGGGCAACGACATCATCACCGATGCCACTGGTAACGCCAACTACTTCGGACCTGGCTTCTCCGGCCACCTCGATTCTGGCGCCCACCCGCGCTACACCGAGATGTGGAAGCGTCCTTCCCGTCCCTGCCCCGGCACCGCCATCCTCAGCAGCCGCCACTTCCCCGACGACTGGCAGGGCATGTTCCTCAACACGAACGTGATCACCGTCCAGGGTATCTTCCGCGCGAAGTTCACTGAAGACGGCGCCAGCCTCAAGGGTGAGACCGTGCTCCCGAACCTGATCGAGACCGACAAGGAAAAGGCCGGTAACTTCCGTCCTTCCGGCGTGGCCGTCGCCCCCGACGGTTCGCTCTACGTGATGGACTGGTCGCAGATGCTCATCGGCCACCTCCAGCACCACCTGCGCGACCCGAACCGCGACCACCAGCACGGCCGCCTCTATCGCATCACCTACCCTTCCCGCCCGCTCCTGACTCCGAAGAAGGTCGACGGCGAATCCGTCGAGAACCTCCTCGCGCTCCTCACCGAGCACGAAGACAACGTCCGCCAGCGCGCCAAGATCGAGCTGCACAAGCACGACTCCGCTCAGGTCATCGCCGCGACCCAGAAGTGGGCCAAGCAGTTCGACCCGACCAAGGTCGAAGACGCCCACCACCTCCTCGAAGCGCTCTGGGTCCACCAGTGGCACGACGCCGTGAACCTCGAGCTCCTCGGCCAGTTGCTGAAGTCGCCCGAGCCCCGCGCCCGCGCCCAGGCCGTCCGCGTCGCCATCTACCAGCGCGACCGCATCCCGGATGCGATTAGCATCATGGAGAACGCCGTCAAAGACGCCAACCTCCGCGTCCAGCTTGAAGGCGTCCGCGGCCTAAGCTTCTTCAACGGCAAGGACACCGAACGCGCCATCGCCGCCGCCTCCAGCCTTAAGGGCTCGAAGGATACGACGCTCTCCTACTGTCTCCGCGAGACGATGAAGCAGCTCGCCTCCCTCCCGGAAGGTAACGGCAAGGTGAACCTCAAGGAGTTCGCCGACCCCAAGGATACCTCCTACGGTCCGACCGACCGGAACCTGTCCAAGGACGACAAGAAGCTCTACGACAAGGGCAAGGAAGTCTACTTCCGCGAAGCCCATTGCGTGACCTGTCACCAGGCCGACGGCCGTGGCGCCGAGATGCCCAAGGAAGCCGGTAAGCCGGTCCGTGGCGCCTACCCGCCCCTCGGCCGCACCCCGGGCTACCCTGCCAACGGCTGGCTCGACGGCGACGCTGACCGCAGCATCAAGATCGTCCTCAACGGCCTCTACGGCACGCAGACGATCGACGGAAAGACCTACGGCGACATCGCCACCGGCCAGCCCGCGATGACCGGTCTGGGCCAGCTGATGAACGACGACGAAGTCGCCGCCGTGCTCACCTACGTCCGCCAGTCCTTCGGCAACAACCTACCGGTCGTCAAGGCCGCCCAGGTGAAGAAGGTCCGCGCCGAGATCAAGGACAAGAACAACTCGCCCTACACCGTCGAGGAAGTGCTCAAGCAGCACCCGCTCGGCGAGCCCGTCAAGGACGTGCCGGCAGCGGCCAAGAAGAAAAAGAAGTAATCCTCGGATTGCTTCCCGCAAAGGGCGTGCCGACCGGCACGCCCTTTTTCGTGCCTGTCAATAACTCGTCCGGCTATGACGAGCGACCCGCTTGCCTCCGGCCCAAGTTCCGTAAGAGTCAGGGCATGAGACCCGCCCTCTGGAAGGCCGTCGCCGACCACCTCAAGCCGCACGGAGCCCCCTATCGCCTGACCGCAAAGGACGACTTCAACGCGCGCGTGGTCCTCAAGGGATCAAAGGCACTCGTCCGCGCCTTCTACCAACCGCGCGAAGGCGACGTCCCCGGCGAAGCGACGATCAGCCTCACGCTCGACGGCCAGTCCGAGATTGGCGCGATCGCGGCGTTCCTCTCGAACCAGAAGCGTTACGCGAAGAAGCTGCCCTCCACGCTGCACTTCTCTCAGGAACTCTCGCAGCGACGCCCCGGTGGCCTCGGCGAGGCCCGCCTGACCTTCAAGGCTAACGTCGTCTCTTGGCACGACACGAAACTCATCGAACGCCTCTCGCTCTTCTACGCCGACAGCGCCCACGCCCTCTTCCAACTCCATATCGAGCTGATGACCGCTGGGGAGTGAAGGTAGGGACGCGACGGCGTCGCGTCCGTGGGCGGCCGGAGAGGACTGAGTCGATGGCGGAGGACTGAATTGAGGGCTGCGTTGAGGACTGAATGGAGGACTGCATGGAAATTGAGCCGAAGGCCTTCATTTTTCGGACCTATGTCTACTCAGACCTCAACGCAGTCCTCAACTCAGCCCTCCATTCAGTCCTCAACGCCGTCCTCCTCTTGCCTCCCGCCCTCGGGCCCTCCATTCCTCGTTCATGCGCCTCGCCCTCCTCGCCTGCCTCCTCTCGCTCGGCCTATCGGCCGCCGAATTCACCCTCTCTCCGGAGGTGAAGTTTAAGCCGGACTCGAAGCACTTCGAGAAAGCCGGCCTGCCGCATGCGCTCGACTACCTGGCCTACCTGCCTTCCTCCTATGAGAAGGACACCGCCAAGAAGTGGCCACTGGTGATCTTCCTCCACGGCTCCGGCGAACGCGGCAGCCTGCTCAATCTCGTCCGCAAGAACGGCCTGCCCTTCGAACTCGATCGCCGCGGCGACACGCCCTACGTGATGATTGCGCCGCAGTGCCCGGCCAACGAACGCTGGAACGTACAGGTGCTCGACGCCCTACTGGCCGACCTACTCAAGACGTATCGTATCGACGAGAAACGCGTGATCATCACCGGCCTCAGCCTCGGCGGCTACGGCAGCTGGGCCTGGTCGTGCGAACATCCCGAACGCTTCGCCGGCGTGATCCCGGTGTGCGGCGGCATCGAGCCCGCGAAGACGGTCTCACTGAAAGGCATGCCAATCTGGGGCTTCCACGGCGACAAGGACAAGAACGTCCCGCTCGAACGCGGCCAGCTCGCCGCTGAAGCCGCCAAGAAGAACGGCGCCGACGTGAAGTTCACCGTCTATCCCGGCGTCGCCCATAACTCTTGGGAAAAAGCCTACGCCGAACCCGAGCTCGAAGCCTGGATCCTGGCGCGCGTCCGGAAGTAACCGAGGTAGGGACGCGACGGCGAAGAGGCCGGAGAGGACTGAGTCGATGGCGGAGTCGATGGCAGATGGCAGAGGACTACATGGAGGGCTGAGTGGAAATAAAGCCGCCACCTGCCACCCGGGGCTGCCACCCGCCACCTGAAGCAAAATCGTAAGACCTAAAGGGAAACTGGAGGCCAGATGATTGGCATGGGCCTTCTATGGCCGCAGCATCCTTCCCGGTTTCCGGTCACCCTTAGAATGCTTTCTCTCTGCCTCGGGTAGGGACGTGATTGCCATCACGTCCGTGGGCGGACAGAGTTTGGAACGGTCGAAGATCTCACCCGGCTCATGGCACGTGCGTATGCGAACGGCGGCCATGGCAATGGCCGCCCTACCCAAGGCATCCCTATGTCGTGACGCGGTCCCGACCCTACCAACTGGCATCAGCCTAACCGCCAACCGCCTACCGCCCACCGCTTCCACCCTTCATTTCCCTTCCCTTTTCCCCCGACAGGGGCTTAAAAAGACCCCTTCCATTTTCCGTCCATGACCTCCGCCCAAGTCCGCCAATCCTTCCTCGATTTCTTCAAATCGAAGCAGCACTCGATCGTCCAGTCGTCGAGCCTGATGCCGGACTCCCCCAACCTGCTCTTCACCAACGCCGGGATGAACCAGTTCGTCCCGATCTTTCTCGGCCAGACGAAGTGCCCTTACACCCCCGGCCGCGCGGCCGACACCCAGAAGTGCATCCGCGCGGGCGGTAAGCATAACGACCTCGAGGACGTCGGCCTGGACACCTACCACCACACGTTCTTCGAGATGCTGGGCAACTGGTCCTTCGGCGACTACTTCAAACGCGAGGCCATCGACTACGCCTGGGAACTCATCACCGAGGTCTGGAAGTTCCCGAAGCACCGCCTCTACGCCACGGTCTACAAGCCCGACAAATCCAAGGGCGACCCGTCCGAGTTCGACCAGGAAGCCTGGGACGTCTGGGCCGAGAAGTTCCGCGCCGCCGGCCTCGACCCCGAGGTCCATATCGTGAACGGGAATAAGAAGGATAATTTCTGGATGATGGGCGAGACCGGCCCCTGCGGTCCTTGCACCGAACTGCACGTCGACCTCACGCCCGAAGGCGACACGAAGGGCACGCTCGTCAACGGTAGCGACGCCCGCTGCATGGAGATCTGGAACCTGGTCTTCATCCAGTTCAACGCTAACCCGGACGGCACCTTCAGCCCGCTCCCGGCCCGCCACGTCGACACGGGCATGGGCTTCGAACGCGTCGCCGGCATCATGCAGTGCACGAAGAACTTCAAGGACTTCTCCGGCGTGATCTCCAACTACGAGAGCGACGTCTTCACACGGCATCCAGCCGGGCAACTCGGACCGCAACTACGTTCTCCGCCGCATCCTGCGCCGCGCGGTCCGCTACGGCCGCACGCTCGGCCTGAAGAACGGCTTCTTCCACCAGCTGGTCGGCGTGCTCGCCGAAACGATGGGCGACGTCTTCCCGGAAATCCGCACCCGCCGCACGGTGGTCGCCGACGTCATCCGCATCGAAGAAGAATCCTTCAACCGTACCCTCGACAAGGGCATCGCCCTCTTCGAAGACGAGGCCACCAAGCTCAAGGCCGGCGGCGCCATCTCGGGCGCCATCGCCTTCCGCCTCTACGACGAGCAGGGCTTCCCGCTCGACCTTACCCAGCTCATGGCCCGCGAACGCGGCCTGACCGTCGACGGCGCCGGTTTCGAGAAGCTGATGGAAGAGCAGCGTAACCGCGCCCGCGCGGCGCAGAAGAAGGAAATCATCACGCTCTCCGACATCGGCTCCGACCACCCGACTACTTTCGTCGGCTACGACGCCCTCAGCACGCAGGCTAAGGTCGCCCAGATCGCCAAGATCAAGGACCGCTCCGCCGTCATCCTCGACAAGTCCCCCTGCTACGCCGAGATGGGCGGCCAGGTCGGCGACGCCGCGATCATCACCCTCGGCGGCCGCCAGTGGCACGTCACCGACACCCAGAAGTCCGGCCAGACTTGGCTCCACTTCCTCGATGGTGATGACGCTCCGGAGACCGGCGCAACGATTGAGATCGCCGTCGACCAAGCCCGCCGCGACGCCATCCAACGCCACCATACGGTCACACACATCCTGCACTGGGCGCTCCATGAGGTCGTCTCCAAGGAAGCCTCCCAGAAGGGTTCCGCCGTCGACCCGACGAAGCTGACCTTCGACTTCAACGGCGCGGCGCTCACGCTCGGCCAGCTGGCTGACATCGAGAAGCTCGTCAACGAGCGCATCCTCGCTAACGACGCCGTGACGTGGAGCGAAGTCGCCTACGCCTCCGTCAAGGGCCGCCCGGATATCATGCAGTTCTTCGGCGACAAATACGGCGACTCCGTGCGCGTCGTGCAGGTCGGCGGCAAGGCCGCTTCCCTCAACGGCTGGTCGATGGAACTCTGCGCGGGCACGCACGTCCGCCACACGGGCGAGATTGGCCTCTTCCGCATCGTCGGCGAAAACGCCATCGCTGCGGGCGTCCGCCGCATCGAAGCCGTCGCCGGCCTCGCCTCCTACGAACGTGCGAAGTCCGAAGCCGAGCTGCTGAAGGCGCTCGCCTCTTCGACCAACACGCCCATCGCCGACCTCGCCAAGCGCCTCGAGCAGATCATGGAGCAGAGCTCCGCACTCGAGAAGAAGCTCAAAGTCTACCGCGATAAGGAATCCTCGCAGCTCGCCGATACCCTCGCCGCTAAGGCAAGCGACCGCGCGGGCCTGAAATACGTCATCGCCCAGGTCAGCGCCGAGACGCCGAACGATCTCCGTGACCTCGGCGCCAAGGTAGCCGGCAAGGTCGGCCCTTCCGCCGTCGTCGTCCTTGCCGCCGTCTTCGGCGACAAGGTATCTCTCGTGGCCAACTGCGGTCCGGACGCCGTCAAGGCAGGCAAGGCCGCCGGCAAGATCGTCACCGACGCCTGCGGTAAGCTCGGCGGCAAGGGTGGCGGCAAGCCCGACGCCGCGATGGGCGGTGGTACCGACGTCTCCAAGGTCGCCGAAGCCTTGGGTAGTGTTGTGTAAGAAACGTAAACGTCCCGAAAGAAGGGCTGAATCGACTTATCGATTCAGCCCTCTTCATTTCCCCTGCCTCGGGTAGGGACGTGATTGCCATCACGTCCGTGGGCGGACGGACATTAGAGGGTCGGCGATTCTGCCCGGCTCATGGCACGCGCCAAGGCGAACGGCGGCCATGGCAATGGCCGCCCTACCCGAGGCAGGGCGCTCAAAGGGAGACCGGAAACCGGATGATCTCGCTTCGGGTGGCAGGTGGCAGCCCCGGGTGGCAGGTGGCGGGACTTTTCAATTCAGCCCTCAACACAGTCCTCAACACAGTCCTCTACTCAGTCCTCCGTCATCTGGCTCACTCCTCTCATTGCCTCCGGCCCTCTGGGCCTCTATTCCTCGACTCATGCGCTTCCTCGCCATCCTGCTCCTGCTCCCGCTGATGCTCAACGCGGCAACCACCGGCACCAAGACCCACGTCAAGATGCAGGTCGACGCCGATCACCTCTCCCTCCCGGTCTCGATCTCAATCAAGGGTAAGGATCGCACCGCGGTCGACGCCCGCCTCGATGCCATCCGCAAGGAACTTGAGAAACGTTTCGCCGACCAACCGGGCTGGGAACTTCGCGAAATCTCCTCCGAGTTCGCCCACGCCGAAGCGAAGTCGTACGTCTCGCGAGCCAACAATGGCAGCAAACTCTTCGGCGACGATGAGGCCGACAAAGGTGACGTCACCTATGTCGCCAGCGCGCGCTGGGAACTGCACACCGAAGCCGACAAGGGACTGAAGGGCTTGGAAATCCTACGCACCAAAGCCTCCGACCTCGTGAAGGCGAAAAATGACGACGAGAAGCAGGTCGTCGGTAATCCGGAGTACGTGCTGACCAATCCCCAGGACTATCGCAACGAACTGCTCGACCAGATCAAAAACGATTTCGAAGAAGCGAAGAAGCACCTGCCTGAAGGCCAGTGGACGCTCGAAATCGCCAGCCTCGCCCAGACCGTCGACGTCGTCGCCCTTGGCGGCAAGCGCTTCGAGGTCAGCCTCGCCTACCGGATGGCTTTCGTCACGCCGAAGCCTGAAAAGGCCACGAAATAAGGCCTTTAAGGCCGGAAGCCCCGGCTTGTCCTTGCCCTTCCCTGAAGGGCGCCTAGTCGTCATTCATGGCCATCCGCCGCCTCACGCTCGTCGTCAATCGCACCAAGCCCGGTGTGGATGATATCGTGCGTTCGGTCCAGGAGGCCGCCCAGAAAGCCGGCGTGACCCTCACGGTCGCCGACGGCTGGCCCGTGAGCCGCGCCACCCTCCAGGGTGCCGACGCTTGCGGCGTGGTCGGCGGCGACGGCACCTTCCTCGGCGTGGCCGAGGCCGCTGCGCTCGAAGGCGTGCCGCTCTTCGGGATTAACCGCGGCAAGCTCGGCTTCCTCGCCGCCTACCCGAGCGAAGACGTCGGCGCTTCGCTCCAGTCCATTCTCTCCGGCGACTTCCGCGTCGAGAAACGCGCGCTCCTCGAGATTCGCTTCGCCGACGGCAGCTTCACCCTGGCGCTGAACGACCTCGTCATCAAGACGCGCGACGTCTTCCGCATGGGCCGCTTCTCGGTGCTCGCCGATGGCGCCCGCGTGAACGAATACCGCGCCGACGGCCTCATCCTCGCCTCCCCCACGGGCACCTCGGCCTATAACCTCGCCGCCGGCGGCCCGCTCGTCGACCCCGCCGCCTCGGTCCTCGTCCTGACCCCGATCTGCGCGCACACGCTCTCGAATCGCTCGGTCATCTTCGACGGCGAGACCGAACTCGAGATCCGCAGCGAAGACAGCGCCCAGCTCGGACTCTCGGTCGACGGCCGCGAGACCCTCGAAGCCCAGAGTCGGCTCCCCCTCATCATCCGCACCGCCAAGGTCCAGCTCGCCCTCCTGCGTCCGAAATCGCTCACCCATTTCGACGTCCTGCGTAGTAAGCTGAAGTGGTCGTAAACGAGGGGGCAAGCTGGCACGGGGGCACGGTGACACGGGGAAAGCAACCCACCTGCAGCCTAAGGTAGGGTTGAGCACCCTCGCTCAACCGGTAGGGACGTGATTGCCATCACGTCCGTGGGCGGACGGAGCTTAGACGGTCGGTAATCATGCCCGGCTCATGGCACGTACAGCTGCGGACGGCGGCCATGGCAATGGCCGCCCTACCCAAGACACGGCCGCCCTGCGGCGGCCTAGCCCCAGCCCTAGCCCTATCCCTAGCCCAATCTGCCCCCTTTCTCTTGCCCTTCCGCCTTCCCGCCTCTTTAACGCCCTTTCGATGCTGACGATTGCCAACCTTTCCAAGTCCTACGGGCCCCGCACCTTATTCGCGGAGGTCTCGCTGAATATTGCCCGGACGGACCGCCTCGGACTCGTCGGCGCCAATGGGGCCGGCAAGTCGACGCTCTTCAACATCATCCTCGGCAAGGACCAGCCTGACGAAGGCCTCATCGAGTGGGAACGCGGCGCAAACTTCGGCTTCCTTCCCCAGGAAAGCGCCCCGGCCGGCGACGAGACAATTCTCCAAATCGCCACCAGCGGCGGTAAGCTCGAGCCCGAGAACGACGACGACTGGGATATCGACTATACCCTTGAACCGCGTGCGAAGAAAATCCTCGCTGGCCTCGGCTTCCGCGAGAGCGACCATGAGAAGGTAGCCAAAACCTTCTCCGGCGGCTGGGTAATGCGCGCGCACCTCGCCCGCCTCCTGGTCAGCGAGCCCACGCTCCTGTTGCTCGACGAACCGACCAATCACCTCGACCTTGAAGCCCTACTCTGGTTCCAGGATTACCTGACGCGCTACCCGGGCGGCCTCGTCGTCATCTCGCACGACCGTGCCTTCCTCAACGCGCTTTGCACCGGCACGATCGAACTCCGTGCCCAGCGCCTCCATTGCTATAACGGCAACTACGACGACTTCATCCTCGAGCGCGTGGCCCGCAAGGATCGCCAGCAGGCGATGTTCAAGAACCAGCAGCGCGAGATCGCGCACCTCCAGACGTTCGTCGACCGTTTCGGCGCCAAGGCCTCCATGGCCTCTCGCGCGAAATCCAAGGAAAAGCAGATCGCCCGCCTCGAGGAAGTCGCGATCGACGAGCCCGAGGACGACCTGAAGAAGATCCAATTCCGCTTCCCGCAGCCCCCGCGCTCCGGCCTGAAGGTCATGAAGCTCGAGCACGTCCAGCAGGCCTACGGCGAGCACGTCGTCTATAAGGACCTTAATTTCGAATGTGAACGCGGCCAGCGGACGGTGCTCGTCGGCCCCAACGGCGCCGGCAAGTCCACCCTCCTCAAGATCCTCGCCGGCGTCATCCCGATCAATGGCGGCGTGCGCGAGGAAGGCGGTAACGTCATTACCGGCTACTTCGCCCAGAACCGCGTCGACAACCTCAACCCGAAGCTGACCGTCCTCGAGAACGTGATGGAACTCCGCACCACGGAGAACGGCCTCACCGAACAGCAGGCCCGCGGCATGCTCGGCACGTTCCTTTTCCGCAAGGACGACGTGAATAAGCGCGTCTCGGTTCTTTCGGGTGGTGAGAAATCCCGCCTCGCCCTGGTGAAACTGATGATCAATCCGCCGAACTTCCTCCTCATGGACGAACCGACGACGCACCTCGACATCATGTCGATCGACGCGCTCATCGCCGCCCTGAAGAACTACGAAGGCACGCTCTACTTCGTGAGCCACGACGTGCACTTCATCCGCGAGATCGCCAAGACCGTCCTGCATGTGCACTCTGGCCGCCTCACGAGTTACGCCGGCGACTACGCCTACTACCTCGAGAAGTCCAAGTCCGGCAACGAGCGCGCCGCGCTCACCGCCGGCTTCACCGACGCCCGCCCGAAGCAGGAAGAAGCCGCGAAGGTCGAAAAGCCGAAGGCGCCCGCGAAACCCTCCGCTTCGGACATCCGTAAGCTGAAGGCCGATGTCACGAAGTGTGAACAGCAGGTCTCGGAACTGGAAGCCAAGCAGGCCCAGATCACCGCTGAACTCGCCGACCCGGCCACTTACACCGGTGGCGTGAACCTCCCCCAATTGAACGCCCGCCTCCGCGATACTATCAACGCCCTGCAGACCGCCACCGCCGCCTGGGAACAGGCCGCGCAGAAGCTCAGCGAGGCAGAGGGCGCCTGAACCCGTCTCCTCAGCGTGCTTGCCCTCCTGGCCGCCGCCGTCCCCGCCGCCTTCGGCCATACCGCCGGCGAAGAAATGGCCAAGTCCGCCAATGCCTTCCTCGGCTCGCTCAACGAGACCCAGCGCGCCAAGGCGACCTTCAAGTTCGACGACGCTGAACGCACCCACTGGATCTTCGTCCCGGCCGTCCGCCTCGGTCTGCCGATCAAGGAAATGAATCCCGGCCAGCGCCATTTCGCCCAGGCCCTCCTCTCCGTCTCCCTCAGCCAGCGCGGCCACATGAAGGTCGAGTCCGTCATGGCCCTCGAGTACCTCCTCTTCCTCATCGAAGAAGGCAAGGGCGCCAACAAGCGCGACGCCGAGAACTACTTCGTGTCGATCTTCGGCAAGCCTGACGCGCATGGCACCTGGGGCTTCCGCTGGGAAGGCCACCACTGCTCGCAGAACTTCACGATCGTCGACGGCGTGCTCGTCAGCTCGACGCCTTCCTTCCTCGGCACCAACCCGGGCCAGGTGAAGTCTGACACCACCCACGTCGGCGACACGATGCCTGGCCTCGTCGGCTTCGAGCTCCTCGACGCCGAAGACGCCGCCGGCCGCAATCTCGCCAAGTCCCTCACCGCCGAGCAGAAGAAGACCGGCTTCATCCCCGGCGAAACTCCGAAGGATGTCATCACCGGCAATAAGCAGAAGGCCGACGGCATCATCAAGCATAAGGGTATCGCCTTCTCGGCCCTCACCGCCGAACAGAAGAAACTGGCCGGTACGATTATCGCCGAATACGTCGGTCGCGCCCGCGCCGACTTCGCCGTACAGGAAATGGTGGCCATCTCCAAGACCCCGGAAGACCAGCTCTTCTTCGGCTACAACGGCGGCACGGAAGCCGGCCAGGCCCACTACTACAGCATCCAGGGCCCGACCTTCCTCCTCGAGTTCGCCAACTTCCAGAACGGCGCCAACCACGTCCACGCCTCCTGGCGCGACCTGAAGAAGGACTTCGGTTACGATCCGCTCGCCGAGCACGCCAAGACCCACAAGTAAGCCTGACTCAGGGCTTCAAACAAAACCCCGGGCGACCGGGGTTTTTTATTGGGCGACCTGACGGTCGCCTGGGGATCTGCTGGCATGGTGAACTGCTGCGATGCCTTGGGTAGGGACGTGATTGCCATCACGTCCGTGGGCGGACGGAAGTCGTAGGGTCGATAAACTTGCCCGGCTCAACGCACGTGCCGCTGCGAACGGCGGCCATGGCAATGGCCGCCCTACCCGAGACATCACGCTCAAAGGGAAACCGGAGACCGGATAATTAGCTGGGGCCTAAGGTAGGGACGTGATTGCCATCACGTCCGTGGGCGGACGGAAGTCGTAGGGTCGATAAACTTGCCCGGCTCAACGCGCATGTCGCTGCGAACGGCGGCCATGGCAATGGCCGCCCTACCCTTACCTAACCGTCACACCTTTAGCCGCCAATTCCCTTAAAAACTCCTGCGGTGAAGGCGGGCTGATGAGAAAATTTCTGAAACAGCCGGTGCGACGACGGAGCAGGATCATTCGCTTCGGGTTCCCGGTGTTGGTCCAATGCTCGTTCCAGAAACACCAATCGTGCGCCGCCCATTCGATGTCGCTCAGCGCGACCTTGCGCACAGTCCAGCCGTAGACGCGCACGCGCACAAAGGCTTCATCGACGGTGTAGGTCATGCCCCAGAAAATCGCGTGGAACAGCAACCCCGCGAACACGAAGGACCCGAGCAGGGGCAGCAGATGCAGGAAGACCTCCATTTGAGGATAAAATATAGGACTAATCGGCAGGGCTTAAACCTAAAACCAAGCCCACGCTGGACAGCCCCGCCCTCGGCGGATTGCCTGTGACTATGGCTCGCGCGACGAAGCACCTGAACACGAACGCCCTCTGGGCCGACGTCGGCGTGCGCACCCTCCGCCGGCTCGGCCTCACGCACGTGGTGATCTCGCCCGGCTCCCGGTCGACGCCGTTGGCCCACGCCTTCGCCGAAAGCGCCGGCCTGCACGTGACGGTCGCGCTCGACGAACGTTCGGCCGGCTTCATCGCCCTCGGCCTCGCCAAGGCCACCGGTCGCCCGGCCGCCCTGCTCTGCACCTCTGGCACCGCCGCCGCCAACTACCTGCCCGCCGTCATCGAAGCCCGCCTCGCAGCCACGCCCCTGCTCGTCCTCACCGCCGATCGCCCGCCCGAGCTGCGCGAATGCCACTCCGGCCAGACGATCGCCCAGAACGGAATCTACGGCGGCTACCCGGTTTGGTCTGCCGAAGCGGCCGTGCCTTCAACCGACCTCTCCCTTCTCCGCCACTGGCGTCAGCTCTTGGTTGACGCCTGGCAGCGCTCCCAAGGCCCTCTGGCGGGCCCGGTGCACCTCAATCTCCCCTTCCGCGACCCTCTCGCCCCCTCGGATGCGGAAAAGGGCTTCAAGGCGCCCACTGGCCTCAATCTCGAGACCTTCACGGCCGTCCCGCCCTGCGGCATCGTCCGCCCGAACCTCACACCCGCCACCGTCGCCAGCCTGCTCCCGAAGACGGACCGCGGCGTCATCGTGGTCGGTCCGCATGCCTTCGAAGACCGCGACGAAAGCGCCGCGGCCCTCCGTGAACTTTCCCAACTGACCGGCTGGCCAATCCTCGCCGATGGAGCGGGCACACTGCGCGGCGACCTCGCCGGCGATACTTCGCTGATCTCGGGCTACGACCTCATCCTACGCGACGCCAAAGCAGCCAAGTCGCTCCGTCCGCAAGCCGCGGTCTTCGTCGGCCCGCTCCCGACCAGCAAAGTGCTGCGCGCTTGGCTCAAGGATGGTGATATTACCGTCATCCAGCTCGGTCGCGCCGGCGAGAACACAGACCCTACCCATTCACGCTGGAGCCGCCTCGACGGCCAGCTCGTGCCCTCGGGCGACAAGGTTTCGTCAAAAGCCTCCGCTTACGGCAAGGCCTGGCAGTCGGCGCAGAAAGCCGCCGCCAAGAAACTCACGCACATCGTGAACGTCGACTGGCCCTTCGAAGGCCGCGTTGTTTCGCTGCTCGACGAAGCCCTTGGCCCGGACGACCGCCTGTTCGTCGGCAGCAGCATGCCGATCCGCGACGTGGAGTGGTTCTACCATCCGCCCGGCCCGGGCCCTGAGGTTCTCACCAACCGCGGCGCCAACGGCATCGACGGCACCGTCTCGACCGCGCTCGGCGCGTCGCTCGACGGCAAGCGCACGGTGCTCCTCTGCGGAGACCTGACCTTCCTGCACGACAGCAACGCCCTGCTCTCGGCTTACGGCCATCGCGGCGACCTCACCGTCGTTGTGATCAACAACCAGGGTGGCGGCATCTTCAATCACCTCGCCGTGGCGAAGAGCGCCCACTTCGAACAGCTCTGGGGCACGCCGCAGGCCACTGACCTCGGTAAGCTCTGCGCCGCCCACAAAGTGCGTCATGATCTGGCCGATGACTGGAACGACCTCCGCCGCCTGCTCGAAATCCGTGGTAAAGGCGTGCGGGTCATCGAATTCCGGACCGACCGGGAAGCCGACGCCGCCTGGCGCCAGAAGTCCTTCCGCTGAAAGAGTTTAGGAGGAAAGCAATCTGGCCCTAATGTTATTGTTTACCAATAAATTGTTATTGTTAATTTAAACGCATGGAAACCAAATCCACGCCCAATAAACCCATCGACCAGCGGATACGTACCATCGGCTCCATCGGCCAAGGCATCTGCACCGCCGGAATGATCTGGTGGTTCTACGACATGTTCATCCAGTCGCTTTTTTATAACCCCTTCCAAGGAACGTATTCCTTTTCCAAGACGATGGAGTCGTACGGCATCAGCGGGGATATTCCTGGGATATTCAACATGGTCTTCACGGTCGCGGTCTTCATGACCATGCCGGTCATGCTCTTATTCTGGCTGGTCCGGAAAGCCTTCGGGGAGTTCGCCAAGGGAAGCATCTTAAGTCCGGTGATCGCGAGGACCATCCTCGGCGTCGCGCTCATCAGTTTCTCCGTGGCGGCCTTCAAACTGCTCTATTGGGCAAGCGAAAGTCCTTTTCGCCCGCTGTCGCCGCTTCTGCCGACAATGAAATCTTTGAATTCTTTTCTCCATATCCAAACCAGTGGAAGCCTCTTGAGCGTCTTTGAGTGGCTACTGATCGGCGTGGTCTGCCTGAGCCTTTACTGGGGAATCCGGCAGGCGATCGCGCTAAAAGAAGAAAACGACCTTACCGTCTGAACCATGGCCATCATCATCCGCTTAGACGTCGCGCTCGCACAGCGCAAAATGTCGCTCACTGAACTGGCCGAAGCCGTCGACATCACGCTCGCCAACCTCTCAATCCTCAAAACGGGCAAGGCCAAGGCGATCCGCTTCAGTACGCTAGAAGCCATCTGCAAGCATCTCGGTTGCCAGCCCGGGGATATCCTCGAATACTACCCAGAAGAACCCTCTAAGTCCCGATGAGTCTCATCCGCCTTCTCGTCGTCCTTGCGTGCGCCGCCTCGCTGGTCGCAGCCCCGGCCGAAAAGGCCGTCCCGCGTACCGAGCTTAAAGCGCAGGTAGCGCCTGGCGCTTCGATGAAATTCGGCTTTCCGGGACTCTCCGTCGATCGCTATGGAGCCATGGCGGAGTGCAACCTCACTCTCCCCGCGAACTACGACGCCTCGAAGAAGTATCCGCTGGTCGCATGGCTCGGCGGCGGGGCTGGCACCAACTCGCCCAAGAATTCCTTCCTGCCGGAAGGCGATTTCATCGTCGTCGGCCTGCCCTTCCCCAAGGGCGCGAGTAATCCTGCCCAGGCTTATATGGTCGGCGATTACGCCAAGGTCTGGACGTATCAGCGCTTCATGCTGGACGAGATCGCGAAGGTCATCCCGAACATCGACAGGTCACGCTCGGTCATCACTGGCTTCAGC
>JAPLTV010000118.1 GCA_026397955.1 Verrucomicrobiota bacterium
GCGCGGGTCTGGGGTGATCCGGGCAGTGCGGTGACCTTGAGGTCTTTGACGAGATAGCGGGCGCCGTTAAAGCCGCCGCCGTTAAGGTAGAACGGGCCCATGGGACGATTGAAGGCTTCATCGGAGGCGGAGATGGTCACGCCATCGATGGTCAGGGTGAACTTCGCGCCGTCGTGGATGCAGACGACTTCATGCCAATCCTTGGTGAGATCGGTCAGCTGGCCTTTGGCGAGGACTTCGCGCTTCAGGTCCTTGAAGGCGGGTCGGATGAGCTCGAACTTGCCGGTGTCGGGTAGGAAGGTGAAATCCATCGCATGGGCGCCTGAATCGGCCGGCCAGGAGACGAAGAGGAAGTTTTCCTTCGGATCGAGGAACTTCATCTTCCACTCCGCCTTGATCTGGTCAAAGGCGGTAAGGATTTTGATCGTGGCCGTATGCTTCTCGGTCGGCACTTGCTCGCCGAGCATCGCGCCTTCGGCGAACTTCCATGAGCCATGGAAGAAGGCTAGGCCTTGGGCGAGCGGCTCATGGGCACCCGTTTCGTGGATGATGACTCCGGCGGGTTTCTCTTCGGCGAAGAGCGTGAGGTTGAGCAGGAGGAGGGGGAGGTATTTAATCATGGAGGTAAGTAAAGGAGGGGGGAGGACCTGAGGGCTGGAGGGCAAATAACGGATAACGGATGGAAGATGAAGAATGAGCGATGGGTGATTCAGGATGGTGAAGCTGTTTCGCAGCATGTCCCCGTGTCACCGTGTCCCCATGTGGTCACGCGATAATCTCGCGGACCACATTCCCATGCACATCCGTCAGGCGGAAGTCGCGGCCACCGAAGCGATAGGTGAGTTTCTCGTGATCGATGCCGAGCTGATGGAGGATAGTGGCCCAGAAATCGTAGACGGTGAGCGGCTTATCGACGGCGTAATAGCCGAGCTCGTCGGTGGCGCCGAAGACCGTACCGGGTTTGAAGCCGCCGCCGGCCACCCAGAGGCTGAAGCCATAGGGGTTGTGGTCGCGTCCGTCGCTGCCCTGCGAGAACGGCGTGCGTCCGAACTCGCCGGAGAAGATGACGATGGTGCTGTCGAGGAGCCCTCGCTGCTTGAGGTCCTTCAGGAGCGCCGCGATGGGCTGGTCGACCTGATGGGCCATCATGTCGTGGCCTTTGACGATGGCTCCATGATGATCCCACGGGTTGGCCGCGTTGCCGCCACCGATATTACCGGAGAGGCAGCTGAGCTCGACGAAGCGGACGCCCTTCTCGACGAGACGTCGGGCCAACAACGCCTGGCGGGCATAGCCGGCGGTCAGCTTGTCTGGCGAATCGATGCCATACATCGCCTTGGTGGCTTCGGATTCGCCGCTGAGGTCGCAGATCTCGGGCACGGCGGCCTGCATGCGGTAGGCGGTCTCGTAATTACGGATGGCGGCTTCGACCTGCGGCTCGCGGGAGGCTTCGGCGAACGCCTTATCGACTTCGTTGATGAAGCCAAGACGTCGACGCTGGGCGGCGTCGGCTTCGCCTGGCTTGATGTTCGCGAGGGGCAGCGCGCCGTCGGCCTTGATGACCGAGGCCTGATGCTGGCCGGGCAGGTAGCCGTTATTGAACAGGCCTACGCCGCCGTGAGGGATGCCGGCGTTGCCGCTCTGGAGCACCACGAACCCGGGGAGGTTCTGGTTCTCGCTGCCGAGGCCGTAGTTGAGCCAGGCGCCGGCGCTGGGGTGGCCCATGAAGGGGAAACCGGTGTGGAAGAAGTAGTTCCCTTGGGCGTGCTCGCTGACCTTGCTCGTCATCGAGCGGACGACCGTGAGGTCGTCGGCGCAGGCGGCGATCTGCGGGAAGAGGTTCGTCATCTCGATGCCCGACTGGCCGTAGCGTTTGGCTTCCCATGGGCTGCCCATGATATTGCCGTTGTTGTTGAAGACCGTGCGCTGGACCGGCACGGGCATCGGTTTGCCGTTCAGCTTGGCGAGGGCGGCCTTGGGGTCGAAGGAGTCGACGTGCGAGACGCCGCCGGACATGTAGCAGAAGATGACGTTCTTCGCCTTGGCCTTCAGCGGGCGCTTGCCGGAGCTTTCGGCGCCGAAGGCGGGCGAGGCGAGCAATCCGGACAGGGCGATGCCACCGAAGCCCAAGGAGCAGCGGCGGAGCAGTTCGCGGCGGGTGAGCGGGTGCATGTTATTTGAGATAAAGGAACTCTTTGAGGTTGAGCACGGACTGGGCGAAGTCCTGCCAGACCATCACTGGCTTGTCGGCGTGGGTGACCTTGAGGTCTGCCAGGTAGCGCGCCGCTGCCGCCTGCTCGGCCGGGCTGGCCTTGCGGGTGAGGGCTTGGATGAAGAGCGCATCAACCTTCGCGACGTCGGACTGATTCCGCTCGAGCGTCGTGGCCCACTGCTTGGCCGCGTCGATGACGAAGAGGCTGTTCAGCAGCGTGAGCGATTGGGCGGGCACGTTTGTGGCATCGCGACGTCCGACCGTCGTGAAGGGTTTCGGGCCGTCGAACGTGGTGATCAACGGATTGAGCGAATTGCGGAGGATGGTCAGGTAGACGCTACGACGGACCTGCTCTCGAGGTGCGCCGACGGCGTTGTCGCCTGGTCCGTACATCCGGTGCTCCAATCTTCCGGCGAAGGTGATGAGCGAGTCGCGGAGGGCTTCGCCTTCGAGGCGTCGGACACGCACGTGTGAGAGCAGGTCGTTGTTGGCGTCTTTGGCCTGAGCGGAAGACGAGGGCAGGCTCGACCGTTGGAACGCGTCCGTCAGAAGGAGTTCGCGCAGCGCCGTCTTTACGGACCACTTCTGGTCGACGAAGCGTTTCGAGAGGTAATCGAGCAGTTCGGGGTGCGTCGGGTGATCACCGAGGCGTCCGAAGTTGTCGACCGTACCGACGAGTCCGCGTCCGAAGACATGGTGCCAGAGTCGGTTCGTCATCACGCGGGCGGTGAGTGGGTTGTCGGGGGTGGCGATTTTCTCGGCGAGCTCGAGGCGTCCGCTGCCGGTGGTCGCGAAGGCCTTGGTGTCGAAGGCTTCGAGATAACGACGAGGGACAGGGGCGGCCGGATTCTTATATTCGCCGCGAACGAAGAGCGGCATGTCCATTCCGACGTCCTCCCAGAGGCCGGGGGCACGACGCGGGGTGACCAGTTCCGCTTCCAGTTTCCGGTATTCAGCGGTCAAGGTGGTAAGTCGCGGCGTGAGGGCGCTTCGGGCGTCCAGCAGGCCATGTCGCAGCGCGGCGTCGAGGAGGGCGGCCTGGGCTTCGTCGGCACTATCCTTGGCCCAGGCGGAGGAGGCCTCGGTAAGGGCTATCGCCACTTCTTTGACGGTCTTCAGCTGCGGCGCTTGGACGACGATGGCTTCACCTGAGGTGGGCCCGGCGCCGGACGCATGGAATGCGACCTGACGGACGCCATAGGAGCCGTCGGCGGCTTCTTTGCCTTCGGGTCGAGTTGAGTCGTCGGGCAAGGTGAACTCCAAGTAGGCGGACGAGCCTTTGCGGTAGGCGGTGTCGAGCGTGATCCAGACGGGCCGGTCCGAGTTGATCGCAGCCTTAGGGAAGCGGTTGCCGGAGTTGCCGATCGGGTAGTTGTCCGTGATGAGACGCACCGTGGCACCGCGCCCCATCGCCTGGACGCTGATGAAGTCGGTGGTGACTTTGAAGCGCGGCGAGGTGAGCACCGCGCTGTGCTTGACGGAGAGCGGGTGCGAGTGCAGGCCCGAGGGGAGGATCTGCTTCGTCACGTCAGGCCCGTTGGTCTCGATGCGGAATTCGCCTGGGGTGAAGCGGGCTGCCATGCCGTTACCATGACGCAGCCATTTCGCAGAGCTGCCGTCGCTCAGCGACCAATCGGCTTTCACGCTGCTCGGGACCTTGGCTTCCTTCGGTTTGAGGCCGACACGAAGGAAGGCCGCAGCATGCAGCGGATAGGTCGGGTCTTCTTCGTGCTTGAAGCTCTCGGCGAGTTTCCCGTCGGCCGACTTGAGCGCTTCCAGTTTGGAGCGGAGCTCGGAGGCCTGGGCGCGGAGGCCGGCGAGTTTTTCATCCTTGGTCGCGACGGGCGCGAGTTCGCCGCGGAGCGTGCCCGCTTTGAAAGAATCGGCAATCTGGGCCGCGGTCAGAGCGAAGCCGTACAGGCGAGCTTCCTCGAGTTCGCCACGGAGGGAGGCGTTGCCGCCACCGGTGTGACGTCGTCCGAAGAGCAGGCGCGATTTGTCTTGGGCAAACGTATGGAGCGCGGCCTTCTCGTTGGCCGGAGCGTAGCCGGTGCCATAGGGCTGGCCGTTACGGTAGAGCTCGATGCGTCCGTCGGCTTGATAGACGATCGCCAGGTGGATGAGTTCACCGGGCTTCGAGGTCTCGGCCGGACCGTTCACGTTCTGCGTGCGCAGGCTATTGTTGCTCCCGGCCATCCACTTGCCCTTCTGTCTCTCGGCGAAGACGAGCGAGTCGAAGGTTCCGCCGCCGATGGACTCCACCGTGATGACGCCGCCGCCGCGTTGGTCGAGGGTGGGCAGCGCGACCCAGGCTTCGAGGCTCTTGGCCGTCAGGGTCTCAGTGGTCGGGCCGGTCTCGGCGAAGGAATCCTCACCGTCAAGGATGAGCCGCCCGTTCTTGATGAGCGCGCTACCGTTGAGTTTGGCGTCGAGCTTGCCGACGAGGTCACGGCCATCCTGTTCGAAGGTCCACCAATGGCTGGGGGCCGGGCCGGCTGCTTTGTCCGCCTTCAGGCGACGACGGAAGACATCGGCGGAAAGTTCGCTTTCGACCTGGGCGAGCTTCTCCTCAAGGCCGACACGGTCCTTGGAGGTGGCGCGGATGCGCCCGAGCGCGGCCGGGAGGTCCTTGGCCTGGCGGATCCAGTCGGCGGCGAGTTCCGAGCGGATGGCCTGCTTGAGCTCGGTGAGCCGGTCGCGGTGCTGGTCGAGTAGGGCGGGCGAGTCGATGGTCACCTGACCGGGGCGAGTCGAGGCGAAGATGCCGTAGAAGGCGGTGAAGTCGGCCTGGCTGATGGCATCGAACTTATGGTCGTGGCAGCGGGCGCAGGAGACTGTGAGTCCGAGGAAGGTCTTCGAGACCACGTCGATCTGGTTGTCCACGTTGCGGACCTGCTCGTCGATCGTGTCCACGGGCTGGAAGCCGTGTTCGATCATGCGGAAGTGGCCGGTGCCAAGGGCGGACTCGTTGAGTTTTTCCGTGGGGTTGATGCGAGGGGATTTCAGCAGGTCTCCGGCGAGCTGTTCGCGGACGAACTGGTCGTAGGGGACGTCGGTATTGAAAGCGCGGATCAGGTAGTCGCGGTAGCGCCAAGACTGCGGAATGGCGGGATCTCCTTCGCTCCCGTGCGTGTCGGCGTAGCGGACAAGGTCCATCCAGTGGCGGGCAAAGTGTTCGCCGTAGCGAGGCGAGGCCAGCAGGCGGTCGACGACCTTGGCGAAGGCGTCGGGCGAGGTGTCGGCCTCGAAGCTGGTAATCTCGGCGGGGGAGGGTGGCAGTCCCGTCAGCACGTAGGTTGCGCGGCGGATGAGCGTGGCCTTGTCGGCCGGGGCGGAAGGCGTGATACCGGCGGCGGCAATCTTCACGTCGAGGAAGCGGTCGATCGGGCTGGCGGACTTGCCCGCTGGGATCGCAGGCGAGGTGATCGGCTGGAAGCTCCACCAGTGTTTGCGGACCTGCAGGAGGTCGGACCAGGTTGGGGTGATGGAGTCCTCAGGGGCTTTGGTGCGTGGATCCGGCGCGCCGCGGTTAATCCACTCGATGAAGTCAGCGACGATATTCGCGTCGAGCTTCGGCCGCTTCTTCGGCATCTGGAGGGTCTCATGGCTGTGATCCATGGACTGGATCAGGATGCTCTTCTTGGCGTCGCCCGGGACGATGGACGCACCCTCTTCGCCCCCCTTGAGCAGGCCGTCGCGGTAATCGAGTCGCAGGTCGCCTTTCTGCTTCTTAGCGTCGTGGCATTCGTAGCACTCCGCCACGAGCACCGGGCGAATCTTCGATTCAAAGAATTCCAGGTCCGCCGGCTTGAGGTCGGCGGCCGCCAGGGACGAGGTGCCCAATGCGAGGATGGCGAGCAGGCGGCGCATCAGGAAAGGAAGGCCCGCGCGATGCGGTCGGCCTGTGCGCGGATGAACTGGCCGCGTTCCGCCATGGCGGCAGCCGGGAAGCGGCTGGACGGGCCCGCGATGGTCACGGCGCCGATGGCGTGCCCATGCTGGTCAAGGATGGGCGCGGCGACGCAGTTGATTCCGTCGAAGTGCTCACCTTTGTCCAAGGCGTAGCCAAGGGTGCGGATGCGTTCGATCTCCGTGGCGAGGTCGCGCTTCGTGACAATCGTCTTCTCCGTGTGCTTCTCGAGCTTCAGGCGGGCGAGAAGGGCGTCCTGTTCGGCGTCGGGCAGGAAGGCCAGCATCGCTTTGCCCGGAGCGGTGCAGTGGAGCGGGGCGTGCGAGCCGATATCGACGACGTACTTGAAAGGATGAAGGGAGGTCAGCTGATCGAGCATCACGCAGCGGTCTTCGGCGAGGCAGCAGAGCTGGGTCGTTTCGCCAGTATGCTGTTGGATGGCGCGCATCGCTTCGATGGCGGCCGCGACCAGGCTGCGGGATTCGCCACGCGGCTGGCTGAGCAGGAGGAGTTTGCGCGTGAGAGTGTACCGACGGGTGATTTCATCGCGGCGCAGGTAGCCGGCATCTTCGAGAGTGCCCGTGATGCGGTGGGCGGAAGCCGGTGAGAGGTCGAGGGAGGCGGTCAGCTCGGAGAGCGTCAGGCCTTCAGGGCGATGCGCCAGCGTCTCGATCATCGCGAGGCCGCGTTCGAGGGCAGGCACGCTCGAGGCACCCGTTTCGGTCGAGGGTGAGGATAGGCGCTTCGCGGCAGGGTTTTTCATATGCGGAAACTATTCCAAGTATGGAATAGGCGGATTGGCCTGAGTCAAGCCGTCGGGCAGGGGATGGCTTTAAGGACAATCCCTCAGGGGGCGGGTTCCCTCAATACTCCCTTGTGTCCTGTGATTTCCTATCCGCCACCCCTGTCATGGGTAGGGCTGACCGGCCCGGTCAGCCGCGGGCGCGCGGGCCGCACGCCCCTATCAAGGCGGCTATGTCGTGACGCGGTCCCGACCCTACCCAGCGCGGCAGAGCCGCGAGGTGGAAGCGGTTGGCGGTTAGCGGTTGGGAACCCAGGGAGGCAACGACTAGGGCAGCACGCGGTCCCGGTCCTGCCTCGATGCATCGGGCAAGTATCTCCTACCCGCCAACCGCTATCCGCTATCACCTGTTATGGGTAGGGCTGACCGGCCCGGTCAGCCGCGGGCGCGCGGGCCGCGCGCCCCTACCTTTTCACTCCAATACTTGGATATGATTGATACTAGTGAACTGACGGTGGTCGGTGAATTGGCGGATAAGCTTCTTCTGGGCGTCGACCTCGAAGATCTGGGCGGTGGCGCCGAGGTGGCCGTGGCCGAGCCAGTTCATGACGAGGGTGTTACCGTTAGCGAGGCGTTCGACGGAACTCGCGAGGTAGAGAGGGTTGTCGGTGATTTCATTGCGGCCGATATTCCAGACGATCTTGCCGTTGCGGTCGATCTCGACGACGCCATCGCCTTCGCCGAGAGCGACGAGCCAGTTGCCGTTGGCGAGTTCGCGGACGTCATGGACATCGCCGTTGACGGGCTGCGTGCGGAGGAGTTTGCCGTCGGAGGAAAGTTCGAGGACCGCACGGTCGCCCTTGGCGCTCACGAGGTAGCGTCCGTCAGCCGTCTTGCGGCAGCCACGCATCTGCTCGTGGGTGCGGATGGTGGGCGTCAGGGGGACTTTGATCTCCTTGGCGATCTTGCCGTCGCGTCCGATCTCGAGGAGGCGGCCCGGTCCGCACTCGACCACGAGGACGCGTCCGTCGATCAGAGGCTGGCAGCCTTGGATCTCCGTCTTGGCGTCGGCGACGTATTCCCAGGCGATAGATTGGTCCGGCTTCACTTCTTTAGCGCCTTTGACATGACTGAAGAGCACGTTGCCGTTGGGCAGGAGC
>JAPLTV010000020.1 GCA_026397955.1 Verrucomicrobiota bacterium
CAATCTCGTCAAACGCCACTTGAAGCGTACGCAAGACGGACAGGGCGGCATCACCGAGCGTGAAGCCCCCATCCATCGCTCTAACGTGATGCTGGCCTCCCTCTGGGATGCTCGTCGCGCCAAGAAGCCAGCCAAAGCCGCTAAATAATTCCAACGAAACCACCCGAGATTTTTACGATAATGTCTACGCCACACCTCAAGAAGGTATACCTCGAGAAGGTCGTCCCAGAGCTCATCAAGAGCCGCGGTTATAAGAACGTCCACCAGGTCCCCAATCTTACCAAGATTGTCCTCAACTCGGCTTTCAAAGCTGATGCCGACAAAGGCCACATGGCTGAAGTCGTCAAAGAAATCACCAAACTTTCGGGCCAGAAGCCCGTCATCACGAAGGCTAAGAAGAGCGTCGCGAGCTTCAAAGTTCGTCAAGGCATGCCTCTGGGCTGCATGGTCACTCTCCGGGGTGCGCGCATGTGGGAGTTTTACCTCCGCTTGACGGCCGTAGCCCTTCCGATGATCCGCGACTTCCGCGGTACCTCTAACCGTCTCGACGGTCGTGGTAATTACTCTCTCGGAATCACCGACCACACCATCTTCCCTGAAACCCAGGCCGACGGTTCGCAGCGTGCGAACATCGGGATGGACGTGATCATCGTGACCACCGCTCAGACGGACGACGAAGGACGCGAGTTGCTCCGTAGTCTCGGAATGCCTTTCCGTCGTTCCACGGCCGCCAACGAGGCCGCTGTCGCCGCCACCGCCGCCGCTAAAGCCTAAATCTTAAACCCTTAAACTTTACCAGCATGGCCAAGAAGTCTGTCATCCAACGCGCGCTTAAGCGCGATCGTCTCGTCAAGAAGTTCGCTACCAAGCGTACCGAGCTCAAGAAAATCCTCTCCGATCCCAAGGTGACCGAAGAGGCTTTCTACGAAGCGCAACGCAAGCTCTCCGAGCTGCCCCGCAACTCCTCGCCGGTTCGCCATAAGAACCGTTGCTCCATCTCCGGTCGTCCTCGCGCTTTCATTCGCAAGTTCGGTCTCTCTCGTATCACTTTCCGCGAGCTCGCCCTTAACGGCCAGATTCCCGGTGTCACCAAGGCATCTTGGTAATCCTCCAACGAACTACTAACATGTCCGCTTCTACTGATACAATTGGGGATTTCCTCACTTCCGTTCGTAACGGCTCACAGGCTAACAAGGCCGTGATTTCCGTGCAATGGTCCCGCCTCCGCGAAGGTGTCGCTCGCATCCTTTCCGAATCCGGCTACATCGCCGGTTACCGTAAGGCCGAACGCGATGGCCTTCCTGTCCTCGAAGTTTCGCTCAAATACGTGGCCGGAGTTCCTGCCATCACCAGCATCGAGCGCGTCTCCACCCCTGGCCGTCGTGTTTACGCCGGCTACACCACCGTCCCTAAGGTCATTGGCGGCATGGGTGTTTCCATCCTCACCACTTCACGTGGCGTCATGACCGACGCCGAAGCCCGTCGCCAAAAAGTAGGCGGCGAGCTCCTCGCCAAGGTCGCCGACCTCACGGAGAAGAAAGAAGCGGGTGCCCTTCACGGCACCATCCGCGCCATCATCCGTAATATGGTTGAAGGCGTCGCCACCGGTTACTCCAAGACCCTCCTGATCGAAGGCGTTGGTTTCAAGGCCATCCTCAAGGGCAATAAGCTCGATCTCGCGTTGGGCTATTCTCACCCGATCAACTACGAGATTCCTGCGGGAGTCAGCGTGGTGGTGACCGACGGTACCAAATTACTCATCTCCGGTCCTGATCGCCATATGGTCGGTCAAGTGGCCTCGACCATCAAGCTCTACAAGCCTGTCGAGCCTTACAAGGGCAAGGGTGTCCGCGTCGAAGGTGAATACGTACGCCGCAAGGAGGGCAAGAAGACGGCCTAATCCGCTCGCCTCACTTTTCCATGAAACTGCAGAAGAAGAATCTACTCGCGCAAAAGCGCCGCTGGCGCATCCGCAAGACGGTGCGCGGTACCGCTGCCCGCCCACGCTTGGCTCTCAAGATGACACACATGCATCTTTACGCCCAGGCCATCGACGACGACAAGGGCGTGACCCTGGTTTCGCTCGCGACCACCTCCAAGGATCTGCGTGGCCAAAAGCTCCGCCCCACCGTGGCCGGTGCTACGGTTTTCGGCGAAGCCTTCGGCGTCAAAGCCAAAGCCGCTGGTCTCAATGTTGTGGTCTTCGACCGTGCCGGTCGTCGTTATCACGGAACCGTCAAGTCCTTTGCCGAAGCCGCACGTAAGTCCGGCCTTAGCTTCTAATTTACATGAGCGAAGTAACCAAGAATGTCGCGGCTCCGGCCGCTCCTGCTGCCGGCCCCGGCGATCGTCGTGGTCCAGGTGGTGATCGTCGTGGTCCAGGCGGACCCGGTGGACCTGGCGGTCCAGGCGGTCGTCGTAACGGTCCTGGTGGCGGTCGTCCTCAGCGTCGCGATGGTCGCGGCAACGATGCACCTGCTTCCGAATATAACGACAAGGTCGTCCACATCAACCGATGCTCGAAGGTCGTGAAGGGTGGACGTCGTTTCAATTTCGCCGCCTTGGTCGTCGCTGGTGACGGCAAAGGTCGCGTCGGCGTCGGTTACGGCAAAGCCAAGGAAGTTCCTGATGCGATCCGCAAGGGAACCGATCGTGCCCACCGTGCCCTCGTTCGCGTCAACCTTCGCGGTAACACCATTCCTCATGAAGTGATCGGACACGCCGATGGTGGTGTCGTCATGCTTCGTCCCGCAGCGCCTGGTACCGGCTTAATCGCTGGTGGTGGCGTGCGTGCAGTTCTTGAAGTCGTAGGCCTCAAGGACGTTCTTTCCAAATCCATGGGTTCGAACAACCCTCAGGCCATCGTGAAAGCGACCATGGACGGCCTGTCCAAGCTCCGTACGCTCGAACAAATTAAGAACCTCCGCGCTTAAGCGGTAAAAAGCCATGAAGCTCCATTCTCTGCCCAAAATCAAGGGCTCCACTCATCGCCATAAAATCCTTGGCCGCGGTCGCGGTACGGGACACGGCAAGACCTCTGGTCGTGGTCACAAGGGTATGAAAGCCCGTTCTGGTGGCGGACATCGCCCCGGATTCGAAGGTGGCCAGATGCCCCTTTACCGCCGCTTGCCTAAGCGCGGTTTCAATAACATCAATCGCATCGACTACGCCGTGGTCAATGTGTGCGACCTCCAAGAGCTCGAAGGCAAAGTCTTCGGTCTCGAAGAATTGAAAGCAGCGGGCGTCTTACGCTCCAACGCTCCGATTCTTAAGGTTCTTGGCACGGGCGATCTTTCACGTGCCGTCACCGTCAAGGCGCATCGTTTCTCTGATTCGGCTAAGGCCAAGATTTTGGCCGCAGGCGGAAAAGTGATTCTGATTGAAGAGAAAAAAGCGACCGGAGTCGCTGAGTGAACCTCGGTTCGCGAACCTCCACCATGTTTTCGGCCTTCGCCAACTGTTGGAGGATTCCTGAGCTTAGGGCACGGCTTGTCGCCACGGTAGCCCTGATTTTTGTTGCGCGTATCGGCGCCAACATCCCTCTCCCGGGCATCGACCCGAAGGACATCATGGATTACTACCATTCGATGGCTGACAAGTCGTCGGGCGGTGTGGTTGCGATGTATAACATGTTCACGGGTGGTGCGCTTCTTAAGGGTGCGGTATTCTCCTTGGGCATCATGCCATATATCAGCGCATCGATTATCATGCAGCTGATGTCGGCCGTTGTCCCCTCCATCGCCCGCTTGCAACAAGAAGGTGAAGTCGGCCGTCAGAAGGTAGCTCAGTACTCACGCTATCTCACGATTATCATCGCGGTCGTTCAGTCTGCTTTGTTGCTGGGTGCTTTCTGTAATCCTCAGCAGGTCGGACAGGCTCTTGGTTTAGGTAATTTCCAAGGCACGATTGTGGTCATGCAGAGTAAGACGCTCTTCGTCTGCCTCGGCGTCTGTCTCCTGACTTCTGGCGCCATCGTCATGCTTTGGCTGGGCGAACAGATCACGCAACGCGGCATTGGCAATGGCACGTCCGTCCTAATCACCGTTGGCATCCTGGCTGATATTCCAGGTGCGATCACTTCTTTCGTCGGTTTGACTTTCGGTGGCAAAATCGGAGATGCCGCCGCCAATTCCCACGGTTGGGAAAAGGCTGCCGGGATGGCATTGCTCTTCGTGCTCGTGACTGCCGCCATGGTGGCGATCAACCAAGCGGTCCGTAAGATTCCGATTCAATACGCTCAGCGCATGGTGGGTCGTAAGATGTACGGAGCCCAGACCAACTATTTGCCGCTCAAGGTGAATTACGCAGGCGTCATGCCGGTCATCTTCGCGGGTGCCATCATGAGCTTCCCTCCGATGTTGCTCAATCCTTTGAGCACCTTGTCACCGCAGCTCGAGTTCCTTCGTTCTTGGGCAGATTTCTTTTCCCGTAATAACGGTTTTTATTACACGGTTTATGCGACGCTGATTTTCGGTTTCAGTTACTTCTGGATTTCCATCATGTTCCGTCCGGTACAGATTGCGGATGACTTGAAGAAAAACAACGGCTACATCCTCGGCGTTCGCCCTGGCGAGCATACCGCCCAGTTCCTCGACTTCGTGATGACCCGTCTCACGTTGGCCGGCTCCTTGTTCCTGCTCATCATTGCCTTGATGCCTGACCTGTTTATCTTGCAGCTTAATTTCCCGATGCGTTTGGCCACTTTCTTGGGTGGTACCGGTGGCCTAATCACCGTGGGTGTGATGTTGGATTCCATGCGCCAGGTGGAGACTTATTTATTACAACGTAACTACGAAGGCTTCCTGAAGAAGGGACGGATTGGCGGCGTTGCCGTCCCTGCCGCCGGACTTCGTGCGGAATCCGAAGCAAGTGCTTTAGGTTCGCTCGAAAAGACCTGTCTCATCCTTTTTGTTCTCGGTACCGCAGCCTGGGCCTTGAATCATTGGGGTCCTTTTGCTCGCTGAGCCTCGTCGGATGATTGATCTGAAGTCGGGCGATGATGTCAGCCGTATGCGTGCCGCTTGTACGGCGGCCGCACGTGTCCTGCATGATTTAGCAGATTTGGTCGTCCCGGGTATTTCTACGGCCGGCCTGGATTCCGCGGCTCGCGGTTTGATGCTGCGGCATGGGTGTGAAAGCGCCTGTTTGGGTTATGTGGTGGGGAGATTAAGTTACCCCGGACACGTTTGCATTTCTTTAAACGACGAAATCGTGCACGGTATCGGCGCCCCGGATCGAATCATCCGCGAAGGAGATTTGGTCTCCCTCGATGTGGTTGTCCGACGCGATGGGTTTATCGGAGATAATGCCCGGACTATCCTCGTGGGTAAAGTAGCTCCGGACGCTCGCCAGCTCTGCCAAGACACCGAAAAAGCGCTGATGGCAGGAATCGCAGCGGTTCGCCCCGGAAGCAGGGTGGGGGACATCTCTGCGGCCATCCAGGCGGCCTTGGCCCCCGGCGGGTATGGCATCGTTCGCGACTTCGTTGGGCATGGGGTAGGTCGCAAGATGCACGAAGAACCTCAAATTCCTAATTATGGAAAAGCTGGTACTGGACCTAAGTTACTGCCCGGTATGGCTTTAGCCATTGAACCCATGGTGAATTTAGGTACCCACAAGATTGTTATGGCCGCCGATGGCTGGACCGCCCGGACCGCGGATGGCAAGCCTTCCGCCCACTTTGAACACACCGTTTTAGTCACCGAAACAGGGGTTGAGATTTTAACTCTGCCTTAACCGCATTTTTTGCTTCCAAATCCACCACGAACCTTCAAGTTCCGACCTCTTTCCCACCTTCCAACCAGCACGGACACCATGCCACGAATCCTCGGCGTAGACATTCCCAACAACAAGAAAGTAGAGATTTCTCTCCGCTATATCTATGGTATCGGCCCCTGCCGCGCCACGGAGATTTGCGAAGCTTTAGGCTTTGATCCTGCGATGCGGGCCCAAAATCTTTCGGAGGAACAGCTTAACAAGATCGTCGAGTACATCGTACGCATGGGGTACAAGTGCGAAGGTGACCTTCGCCGCGACATCGCGCAGAACTTGAAGCGCCTCCAGGCGATCAAGTGCTACCGCGGTCTCCGCCACTTCCGCGGCCTCCCGGTCCGTGGTCAGCGTACGCGCACCAACGCCCGTACCCGCAAGGGTAAGCGTAAGACCGTCGGCGTCGCCGCGGCTCCGTCCAAGTAAGCCAACCTTTCTCCTAACACTATTTTACGATGAGCGAAGAAGCCCCCAAGACCCCCAAGGCAAAGAAGCCGAAGGCCCCTGCCGCCGAAGCCGCCGCTGCCCCCGAAGTCGTCGCTGCCGCGGCCGCTCCGGCCGAAGCCGCCGCCCCCGAGCGCAAAGAGATTACCGCCAAGGAACTCCTCGGCGAAGAACTCGGTGAAGTGAAGGTTCGTCGCGCCAAGGGCTCGAAGAATATCACCACCGGCATCTGCCACATCCTGGCCACCTTCAATAACACCAAGGTAACGATCACCGACCCTAGCGGCAACGTGATCTCCTGGGGTAGCGCCGGTCGCCACCAGTTCCGTGGTTCCCGCAAGTCCACCGCTTACGCTGCTCAGGTCGTTTGTTCCGAAGCCGCTAAGCTCGCCATGGCTCACGGCCTCAAGGACGTCTCCGTCCGCGTCAAGGGTCCGGGCATGGGCCGCGACAGTGCCATCCGTGCCCTCCAGGTGCTCGGCCTGAACGTCACCTCGATTCTCGATACCACTCCGATCCCTCACAACGGCTGCCGTCCTCCGAAGCGCCGTCGCGTCTGATCGTCCCTGCTTTCCGCATCACCGTCCGGCTATGGCAAACCGGGCGGGTCCTCCAATCCGCCACCTCTACCAAATCCTAACATACCATGTCTCGTTACACCGGTCCTACCACGAAGCTTAACCGTCGCTTCGGCCAGAATATCTTCCCCACCTCCAAGGGTGAGGAGCGTCGTCCGTACCCTCCGGGTATCCACGGCAAGACGACCCGCCGCAAGGTCTCCGAATACGGCGTCGGCCTCAATGAGAAGCAGAAGCTTCGCATGATGTACGGCCTGACCGAGAAGCAGTTCCGCCTCTCCTTCGAGCGCGCCAAGCGCATGGGCGGCGTCGCCGGTGATAATTTCCTCCGCATCCTCGAGACCCGTCTCGATAACGTGGTGTTCCGCCTTGGTTTCGCCAATTCCCGCGCCGCTGCTCGTCAGCTCGTGGCCCATGGACACATCCGCATCAACGGCCACAAGGTCGACGTAGCCAGCTACGCCACCTCGCCTGGCGAGAAGATCGAAGTCCGCGACCGTACCTCCTCCAAGCAGCTCGCCACCCGCGCTGTCGAAGAAGGTCAGGGTCGCTCCGCTCCGGCCTGGCTCGTCGTACTCCCTGAGCAGCTCAACGGACAGATCGTCCGGGAGCCGGCCAAGGAAGAACTGCCTTCCGACGTGAACGTCCAGATCATCGTCGAATTCTACAGCCGCTGATCCCAGCACAGACCCAACACCCAACGGACCCACAGACATGACCAAGCGACTCGGACAATTCCAACGCCCCAAGACCCTCAAGAAGGAGGAGTCTTCCGCCACCCCCACCTACGCGAAGTATTTCGCAGAGCCCTTCGAGACCGGCTTCGGCCACACCGTCGGAAACTCGCTCCGCCGCATCCTCCTGAGCTCCATCGAAGGCGCCGCGATCTCCGCGGTGACGATCGAAGGCGTGCAGCACGAGTTTCAGCCGATCGAAGGCGTCGTCGAAGACGTCACCGAGATCGTCCTCAATCTCAAGAAGGTGCGCATCCGCACCGAAGCCAATAAGCGCGAAGCTTTCAAGGGCACCATCGACGTCAATAAGTCCGGCCCCGTGAAGGCTTCGGATATCAAGTTCGAGACCAAGGGCGCCACCGTCACCCTCGTTAATCCCGACCAAGTTATCTGCACCCTCGACCGCAAGCGTCGCTTCTACTCCGACCTCGAAGTCACCGTCGGACGTAGCTGGGCTTCCGCCGAGGAGAACAAGAAGGCCGAACAGGCCATCGGTTCCATCCCTGTCGATTCCCTCTTCTCCCCGGTCACCCTGGTGAAGTACTCCGTCGAATCCACCCGCTCCGGCGACAAGACCGACTACGATAAGCTCGTCCTCGAAATCTCGACCGACGGCCGCATCACTCCGGACGAAGCCCTCAAGGAAGCCTCCGCGATTCTGCGTCACCACCTCGAAGTGTTCGACACCGTCTCCGCCGACTCCGTCGAGTTCGAGACCGGCCACAAGGAGATCAGCGAAGAGACCAACCGTCTCCGCAAGCTGCTCAACATGTCGGTCAACGAAATCGAGCTTTCCGTCCGCGCCGCCAACTGCCTCAACAACGCCAACATCAACACTGTCGGCGAACTGGCGATGAAGACCGAGCAGGAGATGCTCAAGTACCGCAACTTCGGCAAGAAGTCCCTCAACGAGATCAAGGCCAAGCTCGAACAGCTCGGCCTATCTCTCGGACAGAAGATCAACGAAGGTCTCCTCGACAAGGGCGTGAACGCCTAATCCAGACCGGAACCCACACTCATGCGTCACCGCAAACACAATCACGTCCTCGGCGTCAAGACGGCCCACCGCCGCTCGCTCATCGGTAACCTCGCTTCCGCGCTGTTCACCAACGCTCGCATCACGACGACCCTCTCCCGCGCCAAGGCCCTCCGTCCTTTCGCCGAGCAGGTCATCACCTACGCCAAGAAGGCCGAGCTGTCTGCCGACAAGTCGGTGAAGCTTCACTACTACCGCCTGGCTATAGCCAAGCTGCGTAACGAAGACGCTGCCCAGCTCCTGTTCAAGGAGCGCGTGCAGCAGTTCCTCGGTCGCACCGGCGGCTACACCCGCATCTACAAGCTCAGCGCCCGTAAGGGTGACGCGGCTGAGACGGCCCTCATCGAACTCGTGGCCAAGGACGACAAGTCCCCGGCCATGACCCCGAAGGCCAAGGTGGCTCGCAAGCCCAAGGCCAAGAAGGAAGCGGCGGCTGCTTCTGCTCAGGCTTAAGCTTATCGCCTAGGCCTGAACCCGAGACGCGTCCGCCCCCCGGCTGGCGCGTCTCGCCTTTTTAACCACCCAACGCCCACCATGTTGCAGTCCGTCGACCTCGCCGTCTTCCTGGCCTTCCTGGCCAGCCTTGGCGCGGTCGTCCTCTTCGGCCTGCAGGCCTGGTATGACCGGCGAGACGTGCTCCTTTCGGATCACCGTCGCATCAATTCCGCCTTTTCCTGCGTCCGTTGCAATGTGACCTATGTTCGTCCTCGCCGCCGCGAGGAGGCCGTCTGCCCCCGTTGCGGATGGAACAATGTTCGCCTCAAGTTCTGAATCCCCCACACTTTTCCACCATGGCCACCCAGTCCATCGCCATTCTCGATTTCGGTTCGCAGCTGACCAAGGTCATCGCGCGCCGCATCCGCGAGTGCAACGTCCACTCCCGCATCTATCCCTTTGGCGTTACGCCTGAGACCCTTCGCGCCGACGGCGTCGTGGGCATCATCCTCTCCGGCGGTCCGGACAGCGTGAAGGCCAAGGGCTCGCCCCACCCGCACACCGGAGTCTTCGAGATGGGTCTCCCCGTGCTCGGTATCTGCTACGGCGTCCAGCTCATGGGCCAGATGCTCGGCGGCAACGTCGCCAGCAGCTCTCATCGCGAGTACGGCCACGGCACCCTTTCCTTCGGCAAAGGCTCCCAGCTCCTGCAGGGCCTGAAGTCCCCGCTGCGCATTTGGAATTCGCACGGCGATAAGATCACCCGTCTCCCGCGCGGCTTCAAGGCCGTCGCCTCGACAGAGAATTCCGAGTGCGCCGTCATCGAGGATCCGAAGCGCCGCTTCTACGGTATCCAGTTCCACCCCGAGGTCGCCCATTCCGAGCGCGGCATCGACATCCTCCGCAACTTCCTCTTCCGCATCTGCCGCTGTAAGCCGACCTGGAAGATGGACGACTACGTCGAGACGGCCGTCCGCGAGATTCGCGAGAAGGTCGGCAAGTCCCAGGTCATCCTCGGTCTCTCCGGCGGCGTCGATTCCTCCGTCGCGGCCGCCCTCATCCAGCGCGCCATCGGCAAGCAGTTGACCTGCGTCTTCGTCGACAACGGCCTGCTCCGCCTCAACGAACGCGCCCAGGTCGAGAAGATGTTCCGCGGCAAGTTCAAGGTCGACCTCCGCGTCGTCGATGCCTCCCAGGCCTTCCTCCGCAAGCTCAAGGGCGTCACGGACCCCGAACGTAAGCGCAAGATCATCGGCCACGAATTCATCAAGGTCTTCGAACGCTCCATCGCCGAGGTCCAGCGCACGAAGAAGGGCAAGGTCGACTTCCTCGCCCAAGGCACGCTCTACCCCGACGTCATCGAATCCCTTTCGCCCAACGGCGGCCCGGCCGCCACGATCAAGAGCCACCACAACGTGGGTGGCCTGCCGAAGCACATGAAGCTGAAGCTGCTCGAGCCCCTGCGCGAGCTCTTCAAGGACGAGGTCCGTGCCCTCGGCGAAGCCCTCGGCCTGCCGCATGACATGGTCTGGCGCCACCCGTTCCCGGGCCCCGGCCTCGCGGTCCGCGTCTGCGGCGACATCACCAAGGAGCGCCTCGAGGTGCTCCGCAAGGCCGACGACATCTTCATCAACGAGCTCCGCACCTCCGGCCAGTATGCCAAGGTCTGGCAGGCCTTCGCGGTCTTCCTGCCGGTGCGCAGCGTCGGTGTGATGGGCGACGGTCGAACCTACGACAACGTCTGCGCCCTCCGCGCGGTGACTTCTTCCGACGCGATGACCGCCGACTGGGCCCGCCTTCCTTACGACGTGCTGCAGCGTGCCTCGACCCGCATCATCAACGAAGTGAAGGGCATCAACCGCGTGGTCTACGACGTCTCGTCCAAGCCGCCGGCGACTATCGAATGGGAATAAGCCGGGGTTTGCCCCGTTGACACCCCCTTCGGCCCGTCCTTACCTAGTCGCCAGTGTCTGAACCCGGCTTCCAGGTCATCGCGCGCCGCTGGCGTCCCCGTTGCTTCGACGAACTCGTCGGGCAGGAACACATCGTCAAGACCCTCCGCAATGCGCTCGAGACGAAGCGAATGGCCCATGCCTATCTGTTCATCGGCCCTCGTGGCACCGGCAAGACGACGACCGCCCGCATCCTGGCCAAGGCCCTGAACTGCGCCGGCGGCCCCAAGCCTGACTTCTCCCTCGAAGACCCGGTCTGCCTGGCGATCGAGAAGGGCAATTGCCTCGACGTGGTCGAGATCGACGCCGCTTCCAATCGCGGTATCGAGGACGCCAAGCGTATCCGCGACGAATGCCAGTACGCCCCGAGCAATTGCCCATTCAAGGTCTTCATCATCGACGAAGTCCACCAGCTTTCGAAGGACGCCTTCAACGCGCTCCTCAAGACGCTCGAAGAGCCGCCGCCCTGGGTTAAGTTCATCCTGGCGACGACCGAGGCGGACAAGATCCTGCCGACCATCACCTCCCGCTGCCAACGGCTGGAGTTCCATCCGATCTCGGAGGAAGTCATCGCCGCCCAGCTCGCCCGCATCGTCAAGGCTGATGGGGTCACGGCTGATCAGCACGCCCTCACGGCCATCGCCCGCCTAGCCGCCGGCGGTATGCGCGATTCCCAGTCCATCCTCGATCAGGTCATTTCCTTCTCCGGCAAGAAGATTACCGAGGCTGATGTGCTTTCCATCTACGGACTCGCCTCCGTCCAGCAGGTCACCGACCTCTGCCAAGGCATCGCCACGTGCGACGGCAAGAAGGTCCTCGCGCTCTGCGATGCCTTCCATGCCGAAGGCCGCGACTTGCTCCGCGTGCTTGCCGACCTTCAAGTTCGCGTCCGGGCCGCCACCCTTGATTCAGTCCGCTCCGGCGGAACCTCTGCCCAGCTCGGCGCCCCGCTTGCCACGGAGCAGCTCGTCCGTCTCTTGGAATGCCTGCAAGAAGGGGAGAATGGCATCCGCCAAGGGCTCTCGCCTCGGGCTAACTTCGAGGTGACGCTGCTCAAGGCAATCGAGCAAAGTAGGTCGCGGTCGATAGACCTCCTCATCAAAGACATCGCCGCCGCCGCAGCTGGTCTCCCTCGGGAGCCCGGCCAAAAAAAAATAAGGACCACGGCGGCCGCACCGGCGACGCCTGATCCTATTACGGTCGCGCCCGTCGCCACTGCTCCCGCCGTCGCGCCGACGCCTTCGCGCGTCGTGGACGTGCCGATCGAAGATTCCGGCATGCTGGAGGACTCGTTGCCCCCCTTGGACGTCGATGCCGCCGAGGCCGAAGCCAGCAGCTCAGACCGACGTGCCGACTTCGTCTTCCCCGACGCCGCCCTCGCCAGCCTACCGGTCGCCGAGGTCGGCAAGACCGCTTTCCCGGGCGAAAAGGAATTCGTCGAGGCGGTGAACGCGCTGCCGCCTGGACTTAAGGACAAACTGAAGGACACCATCGGGGCGGACTTCACGGCCCTGCGTCCGATCCCGGCCGGTAAGCTGCGTCGCCCGCTCTGACCGTGGCGCCGTCGACCGAAATCGGCGTCATCTCCGACACCCATGGCCGGCTTCGCGCCGAAGCGCTCATCGCCTTGGAAGGATGTGACGTAATCTTTCACGCGGGTGACGTCTGCAGCCCGCTGATCGTACCGCAGCTCTCTGAATTAGCCCCGTGTCATGTCGTCGCGGGTAACTGCGATGACGACGACATGCTTCCGTTGACCTGCCTGCAGGTCGTCGCAGGGCTGCGCATTCTCTTGCATCACGGACATCTGCCGGTGGATGAGGCCGCCTTCCGGCCGGACATCGTGATTACGGGGCATACCCACGTCCCGAAGGTCGAACAAGACGGCGCCGTACTGCGACTCAACCCCGGCAGCGCCGGCCCGCGTCGCTTTAACCTTCCCGTGACGGTTGCCCGGATTACGGTGCGGGAAGGCAGGGCGAGTGCCCGCCTCATCCCCCTCGACGTGACATGAAGCAACCCCTGCCCATCGATACCCTTCAGGACGGTCTGGTCGCCGCCTGCGGTCGCGTGCGCAGGTTGGTGCTACGCGCTCCGACGGGCTCGGGTAAGTCGACGCGCATCCCGCAGATGCTCCTCGACCTGAATCTCGTGCAGGGTCAGATCGTCGTCCTCCAGCCTCGCCGAATCGCCGCCCGCCTGCTGGCCGCCCGCATCGCGCAGGAGCGTGAGGTCCGGCTCGGGGGCGAAGTGGGCTACCAGATCCGCTTCGAACGCGTGGAATCCGCCCAGACGCGTATCAAGTTCGTGACCGAGGCCCTGCTGCTCCGCCAGATGGCATCGGATCCGGAACTCAAGGGCGTGGGCGCAGTGGTCTTCGACGAATTCCACGAACGCAACTTGCACTCCGACGTGGCCTTGGCCCTCGCCCGTCGTCTGCAGGAGACGCATCGGCCGGATCTGCTGATCATGGCGATGTCCGCGACGCTCGACACCGACGCCGTGGCGAAGTGGCTCGGCTCGGCCGAGACCTTGGCGGCCGACGGACGCGCTTATCCCGTCCAGATCGAGTATACCCATATGCCGCGCAATTCGACCCGGCCCATCTGGGACGCCGCGGCGGATCAGGTGCGTCGCGTCCTGCAGGAAGAGAACGAAGGCGATATCCTCGTCTTCATGCCCGGATCGTATGAAATCATGCGCACCATCGGCGCGGTGCGGAATCTCCCCGAGTCTGGCGGCGTCGATATCCTCCCGCTCTACGGCGAACTGCCTCCCGAAGAGCAGGATCGCGCCGTCAAGCCGAGCCCCGGCCGCAAGGTCATCGTGGCGACCAATGTCGCCGAGACCTCGCTCACTATTCCTGGTGTCCGCGCGGTGGTCGACGCTGGCCTGGCCCGTATCGCCCGCTTCGATCCGCATCGCGGTATCGACACCCTGTTGGTCGAGCCGGTCTCGCAGGCCTCCGCCGAGCAGCGCGCTGGCCGCGCCGGCCGAACCGGCCCTGGTCGCTGTATCCGCCTTTGGTCGCAGACCGACCACGAAGCCCGCCCGCTCCGCGAAGTCCCGGAGATCAAGCGCGTCGACCTCTCCGAGACGATCCTGCTGCTGCTCTCTTCCGGCTGGGGCGATGCCGCGTCTTTCCCTTGGTATGAGAAGCCCGACGACAAGGCCCTGCAGCGCGCGCTGACCGTGCTGGCGGACCTCGGGGCCGTCGACGCCCAAGGCAAGCTCACGCCGATCGGGCGACGCATGTCGGTCTTCCCGGCCCATCCCCGTTACGCCCGCATGCTGCTCGCCGCCGGCGAACTCGATTGCGTCTTCGAAGTTTGCCGCATCGCCGGCCTCGCCCAAGGGCGAGATATTCTTTTCCGCAAAGTCGACGATCGCACCGAGAACGCCCGTGACTCCGTCGAGCAGGAAGACGGATCGGACTTCTTCCCGCGGCTCGCGTTGCTGCAGCAGGCGATCGACCTCAAGTTCGACGCCGATGCCTGCGATCGCTTCGGCGTGCACGGCCAAGCCGCCCGCCAGGCCGATCAGGCCGCCCGTCAGTTCCTAAGGCTCGCCGAAGGGCAGGGCCTCCCCGTCAGCGACCGTATCGCCGATCCCGCCGCCATCCGCCGCTGCCTGCTGCTCGGTTTCTCCGATCGCCTCGCCGTCCGGCTCGACGCTGGCACGCTCCGCTGCGCCTTGGTGCACGGTCGCACGGGCGAGCTCCGCCGCGAGTCGTCCATCCGTAACGCCAAGCTACTGGTCGCCGCTGAAGTCGATGAAATCCAGGCGCGCGGGGGCGTGACCACCTATCTTTCTCTGGCGACCGCCATCGAGGAGGCCTGGTTACAGGAACTGCTCCCTTCCGAATTCTCGACCGTCAACCATGTCCGTTACGACGCCACGCAGCGTCGGGTCGTCACCCGCGTCGAGCGACGTTTTCGCGATCTGGTGCTCGAGGCCAAGGAGCGCGATGATGCCCCGTCCGACGCCGCCAGCCGCATTCTCGCCGAGGAAGTCGCCGCCGGCCGGCTGGAGCTGGAGAAGTGGGACGCTCCCGTCGACGCCTGGATCCGTCGCGTGAACTTCCTTTCGAAGCACTGCCCTGAACTCGGCATCCCCGTCTTCGATGACGCCGCTCGTCGCATGGTGATTGAAGAAGTCTGCACCGGGGCTGTTGCCTATCGCGATATCCGCGATCGACCGGTCTTCGGCGTCGTCCGCGGCTGGCTGACGCACGAACAGGCGATGGCGCTCGATTCCTATTGCCCGGAGAAAATCATCCTGCCTCGGAAGAAGCATCCCGCCCGCATCGAATACACCGCCGACGGCCAGGCGGAGGTCGAGGCCACGGTGCAGGAGCTTTATGATTTTCCGGGCAGCAAACTGCGGGTGTGCCTCGGCAAGGTGCCGATGGTCATCTGCATCCAGTCGCCCGCCCGCCGCACGCAGCAGCGCACCACCGACCTCGACGCCTTCTGGAAGGGTTCCTACGAAGGCGTGAAGAAGGAACTCCGTGGGCGTTATCCTAGACACGAATGGCGCTGACCCCATGAGCACTTCTTCCGCGCTTTGGTCATCGGTCCCCATCCACGTCATCGATTTCGAGGGCAGTGCGCGCACCGGCGTCGTCGAGTTTGGGGTGGCCACGATGCTGGGCGGCGAAATCGTCTCCGCCTCGACGCGCTTACATGCGTCGCGTGTTCCCGTGCCCGCGATCGACACCCAGTGTCATGGCTTGGGCGCCAAGGACCTGAAGGGGCTGCCGCCTTTCGAGTCCGAGTGGGATCAGTGGGTCTCCCTTCGTCGCACGGGCCTGCTTGCGGCGCATAACGCCACGGTCGAGTCAGGCCTCTTGCGTGGCACCTGGTCGCGCCCTTCGGCCGTGCCGTCGTTCGTCGGCGAGGAAGCCTCCGTGGCCGAATGGGGACCTTGGATCGATACCTGCCGGCTAGCCCGGGCCTGGGCCCCGACCTTGGGGGACTTCCGTCTTTCGTCCTTGGTCACGGTCCTCCGCCTGACCCCGCGCCTCGATGCGCTGGCCGCGGAGCATTGTCCGCCCCACCGCCGACGGTATCACTGTGCGTTATACGATGCCTTAGCTGCGGCCTTGGTCTTGCGGGCTCTCTGTGGGTTGGAAGGGCGTTCGTCCGCCCCCCTCTCCCAGTTGGTCCGGGATAGCATCTCGGCTCCGGCTGCCGATGACCTGATGCAAGGCGAGCTCGGGCTATAGTTTCCGCTTCACTCCGAGGGGAGAGCCTAACTAGATAGGCGTTCCTCTATGGCTTCCAAGTCCCCCATTCGCGTCGCGGTCACCGGCGCCGCCGGCAACATCGGTTACGCCGCCATCTTCCGCCTGGCTTCCGGCGCCGTCTTCGGAGCTGACCAGCCGGTCGCCCTGAATCTGATCGAAGTCGGACCCGGCCTCAACGCCCTCGCCGGCGTCGTGATGGAACTCCAGGACTGCGCCTTCCCGCTGCTCACCGACGTCGTCGCCACCGGCGATCTCAATGAAGGCTTCAAGGACGCTGACTGGTGCCTTCTCATCGGCGCTGTGCCCCGCAAGGATGGCATGGAGCGCAAGGATCTCCTCGGCATCAACGGCAAGATCTTCATCGGCCAGGGCGAAGCCATCGCGCGCAATGCCAAGAAGTCCGTCAAGGTCCTGGTCGTTGGCAATCCCTGCAATACTAACGCGCTCATCGCCCTGCGCTCCGCCGGCAACCTGCCCGTCGAGAACTTCTTCGCGATGACCCGTCTCGACGAGAACCGCGCCAAGTCGCAGCTCGCGGGCAAGGCCGGCGCCCACAACTCCGTCGTTAAGAACGTCGCCATCTGGGGCAATCACTCTTCGACGCAGTATCCTGACTTCACCAACGCCACCATCGGCGGCCAGCCTGCCATGCAGGTCATCACCGACCACGCCTGGCTCAAGGAGACCTTCGTGCCCGACGTCCAGAAGCGCGGCGCCGCCGTCATCAAGGCACGTGGCGCCTCTTCGGCCGCTTCCGCGGCGAACGCCGCCCTCGACACCCTGCGCAGCCTCCACGTCCCGACTCCAGCCGGCGAATGGCACTCTGTCGCCGTCCTCTCCAAGGGCGACTACGGCATCACCCCGGGCATCATGTTCGGCTACCCGCTCCGTACCAAGGCCGACGGCTCCTGGGAAATCGTCCAGGGTCTCCCGCTCGACGCCTTCTCCAAGGAGAAGATCGCCATCACCGAGAAGGAGCTACTCGAAGAGCGCGCGACCGCCTCCGAAGCCCTCGGCTTGAAGCTCTGATTCGACTCCGGTCGGCGAGAGGGCGGCCCGGGGAAACCCGGCCGCCTTTTTCATGCCCGTCGAATCAAGGCGCCGGCAGGCGGACCAGCGTGATGTCGGCCGGGCGGCAGGTGCCGAGGCGGATCTCGCCCGCGTTAGCGGCATTGAAGATCGGGGGCTCGGGATAGATGGCTTCGATACCGCTGGCGGTCCGGCCTGCGTTGATCTTCTGAAGGCCGATGAAGTCGATGATCACCGGGTTCGCACTGCTCAGGAGCGTCTTCTCGGAACGGCTCCAACTCGCATCAAAGTTGGGTCCACCGAGCACTTGGTAGCGTTCGAGCGAAAGGATTGTGAGCACGTTGCGCTTGGCGAGCTTCGGGATGGCGCAGACTTCGACCGCCGCCTTGGACGCATTGAAAGGATTTTCGAGGAAGCGCTCGGAGTTGACCATGTTGCCGAGGGAGGCCGAGGCCATCGCTCCGTGCACGCCGAGTGATTTGCTGTCGCTGAGCACGGGTAGGTTGATCCAGAAATCGACCTCATCGATGAGCGTCTTCGGCAGCACGCTCACGCGCGCGTCGCCCCACGGTACGTCCTGCGCGCCGGGCCTGGGCAGAACTTGGTTCTCGTAGCGCAGTTGGCCTTCCTTGGCCCAATCCGTTGCGAAGGTATCCCAGGCGGTGACGGGGAATCCTTCAAAGGTCTGGCTCTGCGAGGTCAGGGCTGGGAGGAAGCCGGCCTGACGGAGGCTGTCTGCCTTGGCGTCGCAGATCGTGATGGCGTTCTGGGCGAAGCCGCGCCGCATGAGGGCCGCGGTGATGGCGCGGACCAAGGGCTTGGGGGTGGCTAGGCCAACTCCGCTCTCGGAAGAGAGTTTGAGGCCGCAACGGCGCAGGTCGCTCGGACGGAGGCCGACGCCGGTGCGGCTCTCGAATTCGCCGAGGGTACGTTCGACCGCCGCGGCGTAATCCTTGTCACCGAAGCCGCCGAGCTTCTGCTCGATGAGCAACAGCTTGGGGTCGGTAGCCGCCTGGGCGCTGGCGAAGCCGAACGTCAGGGCGATGATGGCGAAAAAGCGCATGGGTTTATCTTCTCCCCGTAGGACCGGCTTCGCAAGCCGCTGTTTTGTTTGCGCAGGTCGGCAAGGCCCCCATCGTGGGGCCTATGTCCGCCCCAGTCGCCTCCACCCAGCGTCGCACCCTCGGGCTCATCTTCCTGACGGTGTTCATGGATATCGTGGGCTTCAGCATCATCATCCCGCTGTTTCCCCATCTGCTGAAACATTATATCGAGAGCGAAGGCTCGATCGGCACCTTGATTGGGTCGCTTAATTCCGCGGCGGAGTGGATGGGCGGTGACACGGTCTTTAAAAAGACGGTCCTCTTCGGCGGCTTGCTCAGCACCCTATATTCCTTGCTGCAGTTCGTCTTCTCGCCGATCTGGGGCGCCTTGTCCGACCGTTTGGGTCGTCGTCGTATCCTGACCATCACCCTGGCCGGCAACGCCCTCTCGTATCTTCTCTGGATTTTTGCCGCCCAGTTCTGGGTCGTGGTCGTGACCCGTCTCGTCTCGGGCATGATGGCGGGTAACATCGCCGTCGCCAGCGCGGCCGCGGCCGACATCACCGACGAGAAAGAGCGCACGAAGGGGATGGCGGTGGTCGGTATCGCCATCGGCCTCGGTTTCGTCTTTGGCCCAGTCATTGGCGGATTGGCGTCGTCCGTCCAGTTCGCTCACGGGCCGGCCCTCGGTTCCTTCGGACTCAATCCTTTCTCTGTGCCGGCCACCATCGCTGCGTCGCTTTGCGTGCTGAATTTTCTGCTGGTGGTGAAGTTCTTCCCGGAAACCTTGGCGCCAGAGCGTCGGGCCTCATCCGATGCCAAGCGGCCCTCGATCTTCGACCTCGCCACGGTCCGCTCTTCCGCCGTTCGTCGTACCTCCTTTGCCAATCTGGTCTACCAGGTAGCCTTCACTGGCATGGAGAACACGATCGTATTCCTGACGCTGGCGCTCTTCACCTATAGTCCGCGCGACAATGCCTGGCTCTTCCTGTTCAACGGAGCCTGCATGATTTTCGCGCAGGGGCTCGCCCGTCAACTGGTGAAGCGGATGGGACAGCGCAAGGTCGTCATTCTGGGTATGCTGATCGCCTCCGTCGCCTTTGTCGTGGTCGCCCTGATTCCGCCGACGCTCGCCGCCGCCGGCGATGGCGCCGAGACGACCTTCTATCTAGGCCTCGGCCTCATCTCCTTCGCGACGGGCCTGATTCTGCCGAGCGTGTCCGCGCTGGTCTCGCTCTACTCGGATGCCTCCGAGCAGGGGCGCAACCTCGGCATCCTGCGCTCGGCGGGCTCACTGGCGCGCGTCATCGGCCCCGTTACCGCGGCGCTGTTATATTTCCACTTCGGTTCTCACTTCTGGGTCTACATCGGCGGCGCCTTGCTGATGTTGCCCGCCATCTGGGTTGTCCGCGGCCTGCCTGACCCGGAATCCGAACGGCTGAAGGCTTAACTGCGGGCCAAGGATCGCCCGAGGGCGTCGCCGGTCCGGATGACGTGCATCAGTGCGATGCCGCCGCGGAAAGCCCCATGGAAATGGAGTCCGGGATGCGCGACTTCGGCCTGCTTCAGCGCGTCTTCCCTCCGACGCTGGCCCGCGTCATATTGCGGAATCGCACGTTCCCATCGCTGAATCCATTCTTGGCTTGGCGCGGCTTTGATGCCGAGCGTCGTGGCGAGTTCGTCGTCCACGAGTTTGCGGAGGGCTTCATCCGGCAGGGCCGCGAGGTCGGGTCGGCGCGCGCCGCCAATGAAGCAACAGAGGAGGGCGTGGCCTTCGGGTGCGCGGGCCGGCAGGACCGACGTGGGGAAGAGGCAGCCGAGGACGTCGCGTTGCTCGGCGCCCGGCGTCAGGTAGCCGAAGCCGTCCAGCGGATGCGGCACATCGGCGCGGGCATAGCCGCGGGCGACGACGGTCACGGCCGGCACGGACGCGTTCTCCCAGTCTCGCAACAGGCGCGTGACGGATTCGTCGAAGGGAAGGGAGGCCCAATGCCAATGAGGAGCGGTCACGACCAAGTGCTTGGCGCAGGCTCCGTCTTCGATGCCGTCGGCATTCCGCCAGGCAACGTTCCAGCCTTTGGCGTCGCGGCGGATCTGCGTGGCGACGCTGCGGAGGCGCACGTTCTCGTCGCCGATCGGTGAGGCCATCGCGTCGGCCAGCTGCTGCATGCCGCGAGGGAAGCCGACGACTTTGCGCGTCATCTTGGGCGCACGCCGTAGGCCATTAAGCACCGAGCCATATTCCTGTTCGAACGCGTGGATGCGGGGGAAACAGTCGGCCATCACCAGCTTCGATGGGTCGCCCGCATGCACGCCGGAGACAACCGGATCCATGAGCATCGCGGCGGCTTCCGGGCCGAAGCGACGGGAGGCGAACGCTTCGACGGTCTCGCCGGCATGGCCCCCTTTCGTCCGGAAGGGTTCGGAGAGTAATCGGAGTTTTCCCGACCAGCTCAGGAGGCCGGACGTCAGGAGCGCGAGCGGATTACCGCCGAAGCCGTTGAGTCTTCCATGGGCATAGATGTAGCGCTTGGCTGCCAGCATGTCGGCGGTTTGCGTGGCTTCGGCCAAGCCATAGGCGGCGAGCAGGGCTTCGTCACCTTCGCCTTCGAGCTGAAGGGTGTTGGGGCCGGTCTCCACCAGCCATCCGTCCTCGCGGACGGTCCGGATGGAGCCGCCGACCCGGGCGGCGGGCTCGATTACCTTCACCTTCGCGCCGGCGCGGACCATGGCATTGGCGACGGCCAGTCCGGCCGGTCCGCCTCCGAGTATGACCGCGTCGAGCACCATGGGCTCATTATCGAGGGCGAACGATAGGGTTGGCAACCCTGCGTCCTTACCACTGTCTACTCCATCATGAGGGCCTTGCTGCTTCTTTTTCTGACCGCGTCATGCCTGGCGGATACCGTCACGATGAAGGACGGTACCTTCCTGAAAGGGCGTATCGAGCGTATCGCCTCCGGCGTGCTCGAGATGCGTGTGCCGGTACTCGGTGAGGCCAACGTGCAGCACCTGCAGCTGGCGCAGGTCGAATCATTCATCACCGATGACGCCGTGCTGGTGAGCTCCGGCGGCGTGGTGACGCGCGGCCCGGCGAACGCCGCCGCTGGCCGGGTGGCTTCGAAGGGCGGGGCGGAGACAAGCACCCTGGACGCCGCCTTGGAGTTGTGGCGCGACCCATCCCTCCGTCCCGCGGAGACTGCGGGTAACCGCCAATGGACCACGCAGGCCGACGTCGATGTCTCGGGTCGTAACGGCGTGGTGATGGGGTCCGGCTTCAGCGCCGGTTTCTCGGCCAAGGGCGTGACCAAGGCCGACACTGTGATTGCCGGTGTTCGCTTGGTGCGGGCGGATACAGGTAATCTCACTTCGACGGATGACTTACACGCCACGGCTTCCTATGAGACTAATCCGACGGACGTCGTTTTCTGGTACGTGCGCAGCGACAGCGGTTATGATAATGCCCGCCTGATTGATTTCTTCTCCGTGAACGCGGCCGGCTGGGGCTTCCGCTTGCACTCCGACGCCAAGGGCAAGCTCGACGCCCGCCTCGGTCTGGCGCACCGCTTCGAACGGTACTCTTCGCCAAGCCAGCCGACCTTGTCCGCCCCCTCGGCGGACATCGGCCTGATCTTCTCGCGAGAGCTCGGGTGGGCGGCCTGGGATACCTCACTTAATTTTGTGCCCTCGTTCCTGACGGCCGGTGACTTCTACGTCCGTCACGAGACCAGTCTCAATGTGCTGCGTAACGCCGGGCCGCTTTCCTTGAGGGTGGGCGTGGCCAATGATTTCAGGTCCAAACCCCTGCCAACCCAAGTGAAGACGGACACCTCCTATTTCCTGAGAACGACCTATGTCTGGAAGTGAGCAGGAGTTGACTGCCTAAAAATAGGCACAATTGTCTAAAAAGATACAAAACCCCCTGTGAATGGTTACCTATTGAACCGTGGCACAGTGGGTGCTTTGAAATTGTTCGTAATTAAACACCTTTTCCAATCCCCCAATCAATGAGCACCAACCCAGCCCGCCGCAACGCCATCGAGGCGATTGCTTCTCAGCCCCGCCTCCAGGGCAGCTTCGACTTCCGCAATGAGAAGATCGATCTGATCTACGGACAGAATGTCTTCTCCCTCGATAAGATGGAGAAGCGTCTCCCCAAGGAAGTTTTCAAGTCCCTCAAGGCCAGCATCGAAGCGGGCATCAAGCTCGATGCCGCCGCGGCCGACGTCGTCGCCGCCGCCATCAAGGATTGGGCGCTCGAGTGCGGTGCTACGCACTACGCGCACGTTTTCTATCCGCTCACCGGCTTCACCGCTGAAAAGCACGACACCTTCTTCGAGCCTAACGGCAACGGCACCCTCGCCCAATTCTCCGGCAAGGCGCTGATCCAGGCCGAACCCGATGCCTCCTCCTTCCCGAACGGTGGCCTTCGCTCCACCTTCGAAGCCCGCGGTTACACCGCCTGGGACGTCACCTCCCCGGCTTACATCTTCGACACCGAAAACGGTTCGACGCTCTGCATCCCGACCGCCTTCGTCTCCTGGAAGGGTGAAGCCCTCGACAAGAAGACCCCGCTCCTCCGCTCGATGGCAGCCGTCAACAAGTCTGCCTCCCGCGTCCTCGCGCTCTTCGGCAAGAAGCACGGCTACATCTCCGCTTCGTGCGGCCCGGAGCAGGAGTACTTCCTGATCGACTCTCGCCTCTTCCATCTCCGCCCCGACCTCTACACCTGCGGTCGCTCCCTCTTTGGCGCCAAGCCGGCCAAGGGTCAGGAGTTCGAAGACCAGTACTTCGGCACCATCCCTGATCGCGTGCTCGCCTGCATGATGGAAACCGAGCGCGAGTGCTTCAAACTCGGTATCCCGATCAAGACCCGCCACAACGAAGTCGCTCCGGCCCAGTACGAAGTGGCTCCAATCTACGAATCCGCCAACGTCGCGCACGATCACCAGATGCTCACGATGACGCTGCTCCGCCGCGTCGCCACCAAGCACGGTTTCGTCTGCCTCCTCGCCGAGAAGCCTTTCGCGGGCGTCAACGGCTCCGGCAAGCACGTCAACTGGTCCATCGGTGGTGCGGGCGTCGGCAACCTCCTCGAGCCTGGCCACAACCCGCACGAGAACGCCCAGTTCCTCACCTTCTGCGCCGCCGTGGTCCGTGCTGTCGACCTTCACCAGGGTCTGCTCCGCGCTTCCGTCGCTTCGGCCGGTAATGACCATCGCCTCGGCGCCAACGAAGCTCCTCCTGCCATCATCTCGATCTACCTGGGCGACATGCTCAACGAAGTCATTGAGCAGGTGAAGAAGAGCGGCTCCGCTTCGTCCTCCCGCAAGGGTGGTCACATGACCCTCGGCGTCGACACGCTGCCCGTCCTCCCGAAGGACGCTGGTGACCGTAACCGCACGAGCCCGTTCGCCTTCACCGGCAACAAGTTCGAGTTCCGCGCCGTGGGCTCCGCCTTCTCGGTCGCCGGCCCCCTGACCGTGCTCAACACGATCATGGCGGACTCGCTCGACAAGCTCGCTGACGAACTCGCCGCCGCGCTCAAGAAGAACTCCGACTTCAACTCCGCGCTCCAGAGTGTCCTCAAGGATATCCTCACCAAGCACGGCCGAATCATCTTCAACGGCAACGGCTACTCCGAAGAATGGCACAAGGAAGCCGCCAAGCGTGGCCTCAAGAACCTCCGTACGACCCCCGACGCTCTCCCCGAGATCGTCTCCAAGTCTTCGATTGAGGTCTTTGAACGCCAGGGCGTCCTCTCCAAGGCCGAACTCGAGTCCCGCGAAGAGATCTATACGCACTCTTACGTGCTCGCGATCAACACCGAGTCGAAGCTTGTCTCCGAGATCGCCAAGACCCTGCTCCTGCCGGCGGCCCTTAAGTTCGCCGCTGACCTGACCCCGGTCGAGAAGACCAAGTCCGGTGGCAAGCTCCGCAAGGCAGTCGTCAGCCTGGCCGACGAACTTGCCGTCGCCATCGACGCGCTGGATGCCGCCCGCGATGTCAGCAAGTCCGACACTCACGCCCAGGCCAAGCACTCCTGCGACAAGGTCCTCCCGGCCATGCTCAAGGTACGTGCCGCCGCCGACTCCCTCGAAGAGATCGTCGCCGACGAATACTGGCCGCTGCCGTCCTACCAGGAGCTCCTGTTCCTCCGCTAAGCCTCCCCGGCTTTGCCGAGACCAAGGGCCGAACCTCCGGGTTCGGCCCTTTTTGTGCCCCGGACGGGTCGGGGACCCCGCCAAAGCAGAAGGCCCGTCGTGATGACGGGCCTTCGGGTGCTTGGGTCAGGACGGACGCTTAGGCGTTGTCCCACTTCTTGCGCAGGTAGGCGCCGAAGTTCTTGACCTTCTTCTTACGACGACGGCGTTCGGCCGGCTTCTCGAAGCCTCGCTTGGCGCGGGCGTCCTTGATGATGCCCTCGCGGTCGATCTTCTTCTTGAGGCGGCGGAGAGCCTTGTCGACGGTCTCGCCTTTGCGAATCTTGATTTCTACGGACATGTGAGCGTTTGGAGGGTCGAAAGAACAAGGGGGGAGGCCTTTCGTCAACCCCGAATCGAAGGGTATTTAAAGCCGTGAATAAGTGGGCCTTCCGGAGGGCACTAGACGCTTGCGGCGGGGGTAGGGCAGGGCAATCGTGCGGTTCACCCCTCGATGTACCTCAAGGAAATCGTCGCCAACGGATTCAAAAGCTTCGCCGACCGGACCCGCATTGAGCTCCGTCCCGGGGTCACGGCCGTGGTCGGACCCAATGGCTGCGGCAAGTCCAATATCGTCGATGCCATCCGCTGGGTCCTGGGCGAACAGTCCGCCAAGTCCCTGCGCGCTCCGGCAATGCAGGACGTCATCTTCGCTGGCACCGACCGCCGCAAGCCCCTCCCCCAGTGCGAGGTCGAGCTGATCTTCGCTGATTGCGAAAAGGAACTGGGCACGGCCTTCGCCGAAGTCTCGGTCATGCGCCGCCTCCACCGCGAAGGCGCCAGCGACTATTTCATCAACGGCAAGCCGTCCCGACTGAAGGACATCCAGCGCTTGTTCATGGATACCGGCATCGGTCGCATGTCCTACTCGTTCATGGTGCAGGGCCAGATCGACCAGATTCTTTCCGCCAATCCCGCTGAACGCCGCTACCTCTTCGAAGAAGCCGCCGGCATCACCCGCTACAAGGCCCAGCGTCGCGAAGCCCTCAACAAGCTCGGCGGCGTCGACACCAACCTCGCGCGCATCACCGACGTCGTCAGTGAAGTTGGCCGCCAGATCGCCACGCTCCGCCGTCAGGCCGCCAAGGCTCTCCGCTTCCGTCGCCTGCGTCACCGCTTCACGCACCTCGACCTCGCCTGGCATGCCAAGCAGTTCGGTGATCGTCGCGCTCAGGTCACCGCGCTCGAGGTCGACGCTACCGCCTGTCGCGGCGAAGTCACCGCGCTGACCGACGGCCTCCGCGATCGCGAGGCCGCGCTGCTCCAGATGCGCGCCCGCCGCACCGAACTGGCCGAACAGGTCCAGCTCGCCCAGCAGGCCCTGTTCGAGCTTCGCACCTCTCGCGAGAACGCCGAGAACGAGGCCCGTACTTCCGACCTTCGCTCGGACGACCTTTCTTCCCGTCTCGGCGAAGTCCGCCGCGAAGCCCAGGAAACTGAGCTCTCGCTCGCCGAATTCGAGATGCGTCTGCGCGGCAGCTCCGACGCCAAGTCGACCGCCGCCGGTTCCGTCTCTGCCACCGACGCCGCCTACCGCGAGAAAACCGCGCAGGTCGAAGAAGTCGCCCGTCAGGTCGTCGAGGCCGAGAACCTCCTCCGCCGCGCCCGCCAGGACATCCTGATCGCCGAAGGCGAGATGACCCGTGCCCGCGGCGACGTCACCAATCTCGAAGTCGATCTCCGTGGCTATCAGTCTCGCCACGTCGATCTCTCCGCTTCCCTCAGTCAGGCGAAGCAGGAACGCGAAGCGCTTGAGCGTCGCGTCACCGAGTGTGGCGCCGTCGTCACGACGCGCCACGGCGAACTCCAGACCGCCCGCACCGCCGAACAGGAAGCGACCGAGAAAGGACGCGACCTCCTGAACGATTTCCGCGCGCTCCAGCAGACGATCTCCGAACAGGATCGCAAGGTCGCCAAGCTTTCCGCCCAGCTCGGCTTGCTCGAGCAGATGCAATCGCGCCTCGAAGGCTTCTCCGAGGCCGCCAAGGCGGTCCTCCGAGGTGAATTCTCCGAAGAGCTCCGCACCGGCAAAGCTTCGGCCCTCGCCGATCTCGTCACGGTCGTCGACATCTCCGCCGCCGCCGCGCTTGAGAACATCCTCGGTGCCGCCTCCGAAGCCGTCGCCCTCGACTCCGCCGAATTCCTGCCCGGCATCGTCGCCAAGATGGGCGAACGCCAGCTGGGCCGTGCGGTCTTCCAGGTCGAGGCTCCACCCGCTTCCCGCTCCGGTTCCGCCGCTCCCGGGTGGCTCCGTCCCGCCACCTCCGCCGTGCAGGCGAAGTCTCCGGACCATGCCCGCCTCGTCGCCAATCTTTTCGACGGTTGCTACGTCTGCCCGTCTCTCGGTGATTTCATCAGCTGGTGGCGCGCTAACCCGGGTTTCGAATTCTTCCTCGTCGCGACCACGGACGGCGACCTCGTCGACCGTCGTGGCCTTGTCTATGCCGGCAAGCCCCGCAAGGCCGCCTCCAATGCGGGCTCGGGCGTCTTCTCCCGCGAAAGCGAGATCCGCTCCGTCCGCGCCAGCCTTGAGTCCGAGAACGATCAGCTGACGACGCTTAACGAGAAGGCCCTCGGCATCCAGTCCGCGATGGACGCCAACGAGCTCGACGTCTCGGCCGCCCGCGACGCCACGCAATTCGCCGCGCAGGAACTTTCCGTCGCCCAGGCTGACGAACGCTCCGCCCGCCAGACCCTTACCACCGCCGATGATCGCATCGGCCGAGAAGAGCGCCAGCTCGCCGAGATCGACAATTCGAAGTCCGAAGCACTGCAGCGTCGCGACCGTGCCCAGGTCACCCTCACTGCCAAGGACGCCCAGGTGGCCGAACTCCGTGCGACGATCACTTCTGGCGAAGCCCAACTCGAGTCATCGCGCACCGAATCCGACCTCCGCCGTAACGCCTTAGGCGAAGCCCGGCTCGCGCACGCCGAACAGCGTCAGCGCCTCGAACTGGTCGGCCGCGAGCTGGCCGATCTCGAATCACGCCGCGCCGAAGCCGTCGCCCGTCTGAATTCACGGCGCATCGAAGCCCAGCAGAACGAGAAGCTCATCGGTGAACTCAAGGCTCAGGCCACCGCCGCCCGGGAGACTTCCACTCGCCTCGCTGGCGAGATCGAGACCTCCAATACCGGACTCAACGAACTGCGCGGCTCCCTCAACGAGACCGACGCGGCCGTCGAAACCGAAGACCGCGTGCTTTCCGTCGACCGCGACCGCCTGCGTGTCGCCGACACCCGCCTCAAGGGACTCGAAGTCTCGCTCGCCGAGCAGTCTTCGCAGTGCGGTTTCATCGTCGAGAAGGTCCAGTCCGACCATCAGCTCGACGTCGCCGAGGTCGACTGGCGTCTGCAGCTCTGGCTTTCCGACGGCGAACCCGAAGGCATCTCCAGCTTCGACGACCTCGAGGAGACTGATGAGGAAGGCTCCCGTCCAGCCCCGAAGGCCGTCGCCCGTCGCGGCGAACCGACCGCCGAAGATCTCGCTTCGATGGAGTCCGCTGATTGGCCGCCCCTCGTCCGCGAGATCGCCGAACTGCGTGACCGCATGGCCGGCATGGGCTCCGTGAATCTGGTCGCCGTCGAGGAATACTCCTCCCTGCGCGACCGCCATGACTTCCTCACCAAGCAGAGCGATGACCTCTGGAAGGCTAAGGAAGAACTCACCAAGGCGATTGAGGAACTCAATCAGACCTCGCTCAAGCTCTTCACCGACACCTTCGAACAGGTGCGCAAGAACTTCAAGTTCACCTTCGAACGCCTCTTCGTCGGAGGCACGGCCGACCTCACGATGGTCCAGGCCGAGGACCCGCTCGAGAGCGGCATCGAGATCATCGCTCAGCCCCCGGGCACTAAGCTGCGCGGCATCTCGCTCCTTTCCGGTGGTCAGCGTACCATGACCGCCGTCGCGCTGCTCTTCGCCATCTACATGGTGAAGCCCTCGCCGCTGTGCGTGCTCGACGAGCTCGACGCCCCGCTCGACGACGCCAACGTGAACCGGTTCACGGACATCATCCGAGAGTTCACCCGTTTCTCCCAGTTCCTGGTGATCACCCATAATAAGCGTACCGTCTCCGCGGCCGACGCCATTTTCGGGGCGACCATGCAGGAGAAGGGCGTCACGCGCCTCTTCTCGATGCGCTTCAATAAGGATCGCGATGAAGCCGAGCCGAACCAGCCGGGTGGCGGGTTCACGATGGCCCGCTGAGGTCGCTTGCATTGGGCGGTCTGAAGGGTAGGATGAGGGAGTCATGCTTCGTCATCTCACCGCGCTTGTTCTCTTGCCGGCTATGGCCCTTGCCGGCGTCTCCTTCGATACCGATATCCGCCCGATTAACCGCACCGCGCCTGGCGCGAGCTACGCGGATATGCTGGCCCGCATCATGCCTGCGGTCGTCAGCATCCGTACCGCCGAGGTCATTCCTCAGGCCGTCCTGGACCGCTACCGTGGTCGCATCGACAAGGATAAGGTCCTGAAGGATGAGAAGACCGGCGAGACGCTCATGCCGACCGGCCTGGGCTCCGGAACAATCATCCATCCTGAGGGCTACGTCATTACCAACCGGCACGTCGTGCTGAAGTCCGACCGCGTCTCCGTTTCTGATACCGTCATCGTGCAATTGCAGGACCGCCGTGAATTCCGCGCCAAGGTGCTCGGCGTCGACGCCGGCAGCGATATCGCCGTGCTGAAAATCGAGGGACGCAACCTCCCGGTAGCCAAGTTCGCCGACAGCGACAAAGCCCGCGTGGGTGATGTTGTCTTCGCCATTGGCAACCCCCTCGACGCCGGCATCACCGTCACCTCTGGGATTGTGTCCGCGCTCGGACGCTCCGGGAAGCAGGGGATGGGCATGGCTTTCGAGGATTTCATCCAGACGGACGCAGCGATCAATCCAGGCAATAGCGGCGGGCCTCTCATCGATTTCGAAGGACGACTGCTGGGCATGAATACCGCAATCAAGTCCGGCACCGGCGGCAGTATCGGCCTCGGCTATTCGATCCCGTCCAATCTCATCATTTCCGTCGCGACGGATCTCGCGAATGGCGGCAAGGTCGTCCGCGGACTCATCGGCGTCCAAGGCGAAGACCTCTCCCTGGCCGAAGCCACCAAACTCAACCTCGGGAAGAACGGCGCCGTGCGCGTCTCGCTCATCAGCGACGGTCTTCCGGCGGCGAAGGCTGGCCTCAAGGTCGGAGACATCATCGTGGCCTTGGACGGCAAGCCGTTCGAGAACTGGAATGAGCTCCGTCTAGCCATCTCGCGTCACAAGCCTGGCGAGGTCCTGATGGTTAACTTCATCCGCGAAGGCCGCGGCTCGCTGGCCCGCGTGACGGTCGCCGAGCGTGCGCTCGACCGCTGAGCATGCGGGCTCTTTCCACATTCCGTAACCTGACCGGCGGCCGTGTTCCGCCGCTGACCCGCACCGCGTTACTTTCCGGGTTCGGTCTTTTCCTACTTACCTTGCTCGTCTTCAAGCCGGGCGCTGGCGGCAAGGATCCGGCTCAGCCCTTGACCAATGGGGTCCGCCTAGTGGCGCCAGGTGACGCCCGGACCGAGAGCGTCGTCTTGCTGGATACCTCCGCCGTCTACTTTCCCGCCAAGTCGAGCTTGGGCGGGGCAGGGCGTGCCGAGGTCGGCCAGCCCGAGGACGCACCCTTTGCCAAATCCTCGCCCGTACTGCAGTTCGACCCCTCCCGGCCTCTTGGGAAGGAATCCACCCTCCAGGTGCCTCGCCGGGAAGCTCCTGTGCCGGCCAAGGCAGTGCCTTTGTCGGAGGCCGCCCCTTTTACGACATTCGGAACCCGAACCTTTAAGGGTGAAGGGCTGCCTGCCCGCGCCGCTTATTTTGAAGTTTATCCTGTAAGTGGGAGCAATAAGCCTATTATTAATGGGAAAATCACCCATTTTATCGACAAAAACGGAATCAAGGATGACTTTATATTAAAAAACAACCCATTTAAGTCAGTTTTTGAAGTGATTTTGAGCGTAGACTCCCTGGGGAAAGCCCCAATGGGGGGTGAAGTGAGACATTCGGGCTCGCCGCCCCTCGATGAGGCTATCCGGCGCTGGGCATCTGGTACCGATTGGGCAGGGCAACTCCCCCCCGGGGCGTACCGCCTGATCGTAGGCCCGTAGTAGAGCCAAGAAGGGGTGTAAAACCCTTGAGAAAATCCGCTTGACGGTGGGGTTTTCGATGGTCATTCAAACCCTTCCCTTCGCGTCTTCAGTACGTCGACGGTTCGCCCCTGTAGCTCAGTTGGCAGAGCGCGTCCTTGGTAAGGACGAGGTCGCTGGTTCAAATCCAGTCGGGGGCTCCATCACTTTCCACACACCAAACCTAACCACCTCCTCACCACCAAAAACCATGGCCAAAGAGAAGTTCAATCGCACCAAGCCTCACGTCAATGTCGGCACCATCGGCCACATTGACCATGGCAAATCGACCACCACCGCCGCCATTGTGGCCGTGCAGGCCCGTCGCGGCCTCGCCGAGAACAAGTCCTACGCGGAAATCACCAAGGGTGGTACCGTCCGTGACGCCACCAAGACCGTGACCATCGCCGCCTCGCACGTCGAGTACGAGTCCGTCAACCGTCACTACGCCCACGTCGACTGCCCGGGCCACGCCGACTTCGTCAAGAACATGATCACCGGCGCCGCCCAGATGGACGGTGCGATCCTGGTCGTCTCCGCTGCTGACGGCGTCATGCCCCAGACCAAGGAGCACATCCTCCTCGCCCGCCAGGTCGGCGTGCCGAAAATCGTCGTCTGGCTCAATAAGGTCGACCTTTCCGAGCCTGACCTGATCGACCTCGTCGAGATGGAAGTCCGCGACCTCCTCAATAAGTACAACTACGAAGGCGACACCGCCAAGATCGTCCGTGGCTCCGCCACCGCCGCTCTCGAAGGTACCCCGGAAGGCGAACAGTCCATCCAGGACCTCCTCGCTGCCCTCGACACCGAAATCGCCGAGCCTAAGCGCGAAACCGACAAGCCCTTCATGATGTCCGTCGAAGACGTGTTCTCCATCACCGGTCGCGGCACCGTCGCCACTGGTCGTATCGAGCGCGGCGTCATCAAGGTCGGCGAAGAAATCGAAATCGTCGGTCTCCGCGACACCCTTAAGACCACCGTCACCGGCGTCGAAATGTTCCGTAAGGAGCTCGATCAGGGCCAGGCTGGCGACAACGTCGGTCTCCTCGTCCGCGGCATCGAAAAGAGCCAGATTGAGCGTGGCCAGGTCCTCGCCAAGCCGGGTTCCATCAAGCCCCACACTGTGGCCAAGGCCCAGATCTACGTCCTCAAGCAGGATGAAGGTGGCCGCCACACTTCGTTCGCCAACAACTACCGCCCCCAGTTCTTCTTCGGAACTTGCGATGCCACCGGCACCGTGATCCTCCCGGAAGGCGTGGAAATGGTGATGCCTGGCGATAACGTCACGATCACGATCGAGCTGCAGAAGCCCGTCGCGATGGAAAAGGGCCAGCGCTTCGCTCTCCGCGAAGGTGGCAAGACCATCGGCGCCGGCCAGATCCTCGAAATCACCAAGTGATTTCCTGACGCCAAACGACCTACCAAGGTGCCGAGGCCCCCTAAAAAGGGCCCCGGCATTTGTCTCTTTAACCACCAGTACAGGACGGTAGCTCAATTGGCAGAGTAGCGGTCTCCAAAACCGTTGGTTGTGGGTTCGACTCCCTCCCGTCCTGCCACTCTCACCACATCACCACCAGCACCATGATCAGCTTCCTCGGACGCCTCCGCGCTTTCTGGAACGAGACCATCACCGAGGTCTTCGTTAAGGCTTCGTGGCCTACCGCCAAGGAGCTCGCCGACTCCACGCTGGTCGTCATCGCCGCCGTCGCCCTCCTGGGCGCCGTCGTCTTCCTCTGCGACTTCTCCCTTTCCAATCTCGTCCAGTTCGCGACCAAGCTCGTTCGCTGATCCCACCATGTCCTCTCCCTCTGATTTCCGCTGGTACACCCTCCAGACCCTCTCGAACAACGAGAGCAAGGTGAAGCGCCTGCTCGACAAGGCCATCAAGGACGAGGAGATGGGCGACTTCGTCGCCGAGATCCTGATGCCGGTCAAGACCGTCAAGGACTTCCGCAACGGCAAGAAGCGCGAGAGCGAGATGAAGCTCTACCCCTCGTACCTCTTCGTCCGCGCCCGCCTCTTCGACGACGAAGGCTCGCTGCTCGAAGCTCCCTGGAGTTTCCTCCGCAAGACTGACGGTGTCATCGGCCTCATCGGCGGACAGAACCCCGTCGCGCTCAAGACCGAGGAGATCAACACGATCCTCCAGCAGGTCGCCGATGCCGCGGACAAGGTCGTCCCGAAAATCACTTTCAACATCGGCGAACGCGTCAAGATCACCGACGGACCCTTCGCCAACCTCGCCGGCAATATCGACAAGATCGACGCCGATCGCGGCAAGCTCGAGGTCTCCGTCGACATCTTCGGCCGCTCCACTCCGGTCGAGCTCGAGTTCTGGCAGGTCGAACGCGATGACCGCGACTGATCCCTTTTTCCAACCCAACCATCTCATCACCCACCATGGCTAAGAAAGTCGTCGGCGAAATCAGGCTCCAGCTCCCCGCGGGCGCCGCTAACCCTGCTCCTCCTGTCGGCCCCGCGCTCGGCGCGAAGGGCGTCAACATCATGGCGTTCTGTAAGGAGTTCAACGCCAAGACCAAGGACCAGGCTGGCATGATCCTCCCGGTCATCATCTCCGTCTACCAGGACAAGTCCTTCACGTTCATCCTGAAGTCCCCGCCCGCTTCCGTCCTTCTCAAGAAGGCTGCGAAGATCGAGTCCGGCTCCAAGGTCCCGAATCGCGATAAGGTCGGCAAGGTCACCAAGAAGCAGCTCCTCGAAATCGTCGAGCTGAAGAAGAAGGACCTTAACGCCGTCAACCCCGACAACGCCGCCCGCATGATTGCCGGCACCGCGCGCTCGATGGGCATCGAAGTCATCGGTTAATTTCACCCAACCCTAACCCAAACCCAACCACTGCATCCTGCAGGAGACCAAAAGTCGCTATGAGCAAAAAAACCAGCAAGCGCTACCGCGCCGCCCTCCAGGTCGCCGACCTGAAGGCCAAATATGACGTCAGCCAGGCCGCCGAAATCATCAAGAAGATGCCCGGCACCAAGTTTGACGAAACCGTAGAAATCTCCGCCTTCCTCGGCGTCGATCCCAAGCAGTCGGACCAGATGGTCCGCGGCACCGTCTCCCTCCCGAACGGTTCCGGCAAGAAGATCAAGGTCCTCGCCTTTACTGAGAATCCGGCCGAAGCCCTCGCCGCCGGCGCTGATTATGCCGGCCTCGCCGACCTGATCGCGAAGGTCAACGGTGGCTTCCTCGACTTCGACGTCGCCATCTCCACCGTCTCCGCGATGAAGGACGTCCGTCAGGTCGCCCGCGTCCTCGGTCCGAAGGGCCTGATGCCCAACCCGAAGTCGGGTACGGTCTCGGACGACATCCCGAAGACCATCAAGGAAGTGAAGGCTGGTCGCGTCGAATTCAAGATGGATAAGACCGGCAACATCGTGATCGTCATCGGTAAGAAGTCTTTCACCGCTATCCAGCTGGTCGAGAACGCTCAGGCCGCCCTGTCCGCTCTCGTGAAGGCCCAACCCGCCGGCTTTGCTGGTGGCCGCTTCATCAAGTCGATCACCCTCAGCGCCAGCATGAGCCCCGGCGTCGCCGTCGACCTCAAGCCCTACTCGGCCGCCGTTGCGACCGCCTAACCTAACCACGCAAACGAGAACCTACGAACATGCGCGCTGAAAAACAATTCCTCGTCGACGAAGTCGCCGCCCAGCTGGCCAGCTCCAACTACCTGCTGCTCGCTAACTTCACCGGCGTCACCGTCGAGAATGCCACTTCCGTCCGTAATCAGCTCCGTGCCCACGGTGCCGAGTACCACGTCGTCAAGAACAGCATCCTTAACATCGCCGCCAAGCAGGCGAAACTCCCCGACATCTCGGCTCACCTGAGCGGCCACACCGCCCTCGTCACCGGCGGCAACAATCCGACCGGCGTCGCCAAGATCCTCGTCACCTTCTTCAAGGACTTCTCCAAGCTCGAAGTGAAGGGCGGCGTCCTCGACGCCAAGATCCTCACCAAGGCCGAAGTGGAATACCTGTCGAAGCTGCCGTCCCTCGACGGTATCCGCGCCCAGCTCCTCTCGCTGCTCTCTACTCCTGCCTCGCAGTTCGTCCGCCTCCTGGACGCCAAGCGCCAGAAGGACGAGCCGGCTGCCTAACCCCTTTCCTCGCGGAGGCGTCGCCATGTGGCGGCGTCCGAGCGGGGGGAATCCAAACCAAAAAACAACACACATCCAAAGAACCCCGGTTAGGGGCCTCGCGCCCTCAAATGTCCTTCATCGGACGCTAACCATTCAAGGAACCAAGATACCATGAGCAACATCACCAAAGACCAAGTCATCGAGTGGCTCAGCGCCCAGTCCGTTCTGGACGTCGCTAACCTCGTGAAGGACCTCGAGACCAAGTGGGGCGTTTCCGCCGCCGCTCCTGTCGCCGTCGCCGCCGCTGGTGGCGCCGCCGCCGCCGCTCCCGCCGAAGAGAAGACGACGTTTGACGTCATCCTCAAGGCCAAGGGCGCTACCCCGATCAATGTCATTAAGGAAGTCCGCGCCATCACTGGCCTGGGCCTCAAGGAAGCCAAGGACCTCGTCGACACCGCCCCCAAGCCCGTCAAGGAAGGCGTGTCCAAGGACGAAGCCAAGGACATCGAGACCAAGCTCAAGGCCGCCGGCGCCGAGGTCGAGGTCAAGTAATCCGTCTTCCGACGCATCTCTGCAAAGCGGGGAGGGTAGCACCCTCCCGGGTCCGGCGACCCCTCCCCGCTTTTTCTTCCCAACGGCCGCCTAGTCCGACCCAACCAGGCAAACCAGTCAGCACCACCGAAACAACCCGACACTCCGAGCCCACCTTCACCAGCCATGCCTCAAGAGCGCAAAAACTTCGGTAAACTACGCGAAGTCATCCCTCCGCCCAACCTGATCGAGAACCAGATCTTCTCGTTCAACGATTTCCTGCAGTTGGACCAGACCGCGTCCGCCCGCAAGAACGTCGGCCTTGATGCGGTCTTCCGCGAGGCTTTCCCGGTGGAGAGCAACAACGGCAACTTCCGTCTCGAGTACCTCGAGTACGGCTTGGTCCTGCCAAAGCAGACCGAACTCGAGTGCATCCGCGAGGGCACGACCTACGCGATCTCGGTGATGCTCAAGCTCCGCCTCCGTGAGAAGGGCGCCTTCAAGGACGAAGAAATCCTGATGGGCGAGATCCCGATGATCACCGACCGCGGCTCCTTCATCGTCAACGGCGCCGAGCGCGTCGTCGTCTCCCAGCTTCACCGTTCCCCGGGCATCTGCTTCGAAGAGTCCGCCCACACGAGCGGCAAGATGCTCCACGCTTTCCGTATCATCCCTGACCGCGGTACCTGGATTGAAGTCCAGTTCGACCAGAACGACCTCCTCTGGGTCTATCTTGACCGCCGTCGCCGTCGCCGCAAGTTCCTCGTTACGACCCTTCTGCGCGCCTTCGGTTACAAGGACGACAAGGATATCCTGGCCCTCTTCTACCAGCATCGCGAGCTGACCGCCAAGGCCGCCCTCGAGCTCGATCCGGAAGAACTTTCCCAGCTCGTCTACGCCGACCCGATCGTCGATGTCGAGACCGGCAAGGTCGTCGCCAAGCAGTACGACAAGCTCTCCCGCGAGACGCTCAAGGAGATCCATAAGCAGCTCCCGAAGCAGAAGTTCGGCGTCTTCGACACCGCCTTCGACAACGGCTCCATCATTCTCTCGCTCCGTAAGGACATCGGCGCCGTCCGTAACGAGGAAGAAGCCCTCAAGGAAATCTTCCGCAAGCTCCGCCCCGGCGAGCCGGTCAACGTCAAGGGCGCTCGTGCCCACATGCAGCGCCTCTTCCAGGATCCGCTCCGTTACGACCTCGGTCGCGTCGGTCGCTACAAGCTCAACCAGAAGCTCAGCCTGAACGTCTCGCTCGATACCCGCACGATCACCCCTGAGGACATCGTCGAAGCCACCAAGCTCCTTTGCAAACTGAGCGCCGGCGACGGTGCGATCGACGACATCGATCACCTCGGTTCCCGCCGCGTGCGCAATGTCGGCGAGCTCCTCGCCAACCAGTGCCGCGCCGGCCTCAAGAACGTCGTCAAGACGGTCAAGGCCCGCATCAACGAGTACGACCAGAGCGTCGACTCGATCACCCCTCAGAAGCTCGTCAACCCGAAGCCCTTCGGCAATGCGATCCGCGAGTTCTTCGCCCGTAGCCAGCTGTCCCAGCTGATGGACCAGATCAACCCGCTCGCCGAGCTGACGCACAAGCGTCGTCTCTCCGCCCTCGGGCCCGGAGGCCTCAACCGCGATCGCGCCGGCTTCGAAGTCCGCGACGTCCATCCGTCCCACTACGGCCGCATCTGCCCGATCGAGACCCCGGAAGGTCCGAACATCGGCCTCATCAATTCCCTCTCCACCTACGCGCGCATCAACGAGTTCGGCTTCATCGAAGCTCCGTACCGTAAGGTCGTGCGTGGCAAGGTTTCCAGCCAGGTCGAATTCATGACCGCGGACCAGGAAGAAAAATTCAAGGTCGCCCAGGCCAATTCCGAACTCGACGACGCCTCGCGCCTCAAGGGTAAGGTCACCGTCCGTTTTCGCGACGACATCCTCGAAGTGGATCCGGAAGACGTCGACTACATGGACGTCTCGCCTCAGCAGGTCGTCTCCGTCGCCGCCGCCCTCATCCCGTTCCTGGAACATGACGACGCGAACCGCGCGCTCATGGGTTCCAACATGCAGCGCCAAGGCGTGCCCCTCGTCGTGACCGAAGCTCCGTTCGTGGGCACCGGCCTCGAACGTCGCGTCGCCATCGACTCGAAGACGGTCATCGTCTCCGAAGGCCCTGGCATCGTCGCCGCCGCTGACTCGCGTCGCATCATCGTTACGAAGGACGGCGAAGTCGCCCCCGCCCAGCTCGAGAACAAGAAGTTCAAGAGCGAGCCGGCCAAGGGCGTCTACGTCTACGACCTCCGCAAGTTCCTTAAGACCAATTCTTCCACGTGCTTCAACCAGCGTCCGCTGGTCCGCCGCGGCGACAAGGTCAAGCTGGGTGAAATCATCGCTGACGGCGCCGCCACCGACAAGGGTGAGCTCGCTCTCGGACGCAATGTCCTCGTCGGCTTCATGCCGTGGAACGGTTACAACTTCGAAGACGCGATCCTGCTCTCCGAACGTATGCTCACGGACGACGTCTTCACGTCTGTCCACATCGAGGAATTCGAAGTCACCGCCCGCGACACCAAGCTCGGGCCGGAACAGATCACCCGCGACATCCCGAACCTCGGTGAGGAAGCCCTGCGCAACCTCAACCGTGACGGCGTCATCCGCATCGGTGCCGAGGTGAAGCCGGACGACATCCTCGTCGGTAAGATCACCCCGAAGTCCGAAGGTGACCTCGCCCCTGAAGAGAAGTTGCTCCGTGCCATCTTCGGTGAAAAGGCCCGCGACGTGAAGGACACTTCCCTCCGCGTACCCTCCGGCATCTCTGGCATCATCATGGACGTCAAGGTCTCCTCTCGTACCGACAAGGACGACGGACGCCTCTCGCCTAACGACCAGCGCCGCGCCCTCAAGAAGGTCAACGAAGAGTACCGCACGGCCGACTCCCGCCTCCGCGAAGAGATGACCGAGTCCCTCTCGAACATCCTCCTCGGTGAAAAGATCCCGCTGGACGTCAAGAACTCCGAGACCGGCGAAGCCATCATCCCGGCCAACCGCAAGATCACCAAGACTCTCCTCCGCCGCCTGGCCTCCGTCTCTCGCTCCATCGAGATGAACGATTCGCCGGTGAAGCAGAAAATCCGCCAGATCGTCGACGGCTACCACCGTCGCTTCGACGAGCTTGAGCAGGAGCGCGCCCGCAAGGTCGAAGCCATCGAGCAGGGCATCGACGAAGGCGGCGCCATCAAGAACGTCAAGGTGTACATCGCCACCAAGCGAAAGATCCAGGTCGGCGACAAGATGGCCGGTCGACACGGCAACAAGGGCGTCGTCGCCCGCATCGTGCCGATCGAAGACATGCCTTACCTCGCCGACGGCACCCCCGTCGACATCTGCCTCAATCCTCTCGGCGTTCCTTCCCGAATGAACGTCGGCCAGGTTCTCGAGACGCACCTCGGTTGGGCTTGCTCCAAGCTCGGCCTGAAGATGGCTACGCCTATCTTCGACGGCATCCCCGAGAAGCAGATTCGCGAATACCTCAAGCAGGCCGAACTCCCCGAAACGGGCAAGGCGATGCTCATCAACGGTCACACCGGCGAAGCGTTCGACCAAGACGTCGTCGTCGGCTATATCTACATGATGAAGCTGAACCACCTCGTCGCGGACAAGATCCACGCCCGTGCCACCGGTCCTTACAGCCTCATCACGCAGCAGCCTCTGGGCGGTAAGGCCCAGTACGGCGGCCAGCGCTTCGGCGAAATGGAAGTCTGGGCCCTCGAAGCCTACGGCGCTGCCTATACGCTGCAGGAACTCCTCACGGTCAAGTCCGACGACGTCGCCGGACGTACCAAGATCTACGAGCAGCTCGTCAAGGGTGACAACACCCTCGTCAGCGGCACGCCCCAGTCCTTCAACGTGCTGATGAAGGAGATGCAGGCCTTGTGCCTGGATGTCCGCCTCGGCTCCACCACCGCCCCCACCCCGGATCGTAACTGAGCGTCCGACGTAACCACCCCCAGACCTTAACAGACATGATTCACCCGGAGCACACCCCCGAGTTCACCGCCAACGAGACGAAGGAACAGTCCTTCGATTTCGTCTCCATCTCGATCGCCTCTCCCGAGGAGATCGTCCAGTGGACGGGCGAGCAGTTCCTCGACGAACTCGACGAACACGGCAACCGCAAGGTCAAGGGCCTCAAGGAAGTAAAGAGCCCTGAGACCATCAACTACCGCTCGTTCAAGCCTGAGCCGAACGGCCTCTTCTGCCAGCGCATCTTCGGACCGGTCCGCGACTACGAATGCTACTGCGGTAAGTACAAGAAGGTGAAGTACAAGGACGTCGTCTGCGACAAGTGCGGCGTCGAAGTCACCGTCTCCCGCGTCCGCCGCGAGCGCATGGGCTATATCCGCCTCGCCATCCCGGTTTCCCATATCTGGTTCCTCAAGAGCATGCCCAGCCGTCTGTCGCTGATGCTCGACATGACCACCCGCCAGCTCGAGCAGGTCATCTACTACCAGAAGTACCTGGTCGTCGACCCGGGCGCCACCGGCATGGAAGAGAAGGAACTCCTCGACGAGGAATCCTACCGCCGCGCCGTCGAACAGCACGGCCCTGACGCCTTCAAGGCCCGCATGGGCGCCGAAGCCCTCCAGCAGCTCCTCAAGAAGATGGATCTCGCCTCCACGGTCGAGAACCTCCGCGACCAGCTCCGCTCCACGCGCTCCAAGCAGATCAAGAAGAAGATCGCCCGCCGCATGAAGATCATCCAGGGCTTCCTGGCTTCCGGCAAGCGCCCTGAGCACATGATCCTGACGGTGCTGCCGGTCATCCCGCCGGACCTCCGTCCGCTCGTTCCCCTCGAAGGCGGCCGTTTCGCCACCTCCGACTTGAACGATCTCTATCGTCGCGTCATCAACCGCAACAACCGCCTGAAGCAGCTCATCCAGATGAAGACGCCGGACGTCATCATCCATAACGAGATGCGCATGCTCCAGGAAGCCGTCGACGCTCTCCTCGACAACGGCCGCCACGGCAAGCCGGTCAAGGATCGCGACCGTCAGCTGAAGTCCATCTCGGACATGCTGAAGGGCAAGCATGGCCGTTTCCGCCAGAATCTTCTCGGCAAGCGCGTCGACTACTCCGGTCGTTCCGTCATCGTCATCGGTCCCGAGCTCAAGCTCAACCAGTGCGGTCTCCCGAAGAAGATGGCCCTCGTCCTCTTCGAGCCCTTCATCATCCGCCGCCTCAAGGAACTGGGCTTCGCCCACACCGTCCGCGGCGCCCGCAAGCACATCGAGCAGAAGAAGCCCGAAGTTTGGGATATCCTGGAAGAAGTGACCAAGGGTCACCCGGTGTTCCTCAATCGCGCGCCGACGCTCCACCGTCTGTCCATCCAGGCCTTCGAACCCATCCTCATCGAGGGTGATGCGATCCGCCTCCACCCGCTCGTCTGTACCGCTTACAACGCGGACTTCGACGGTGACCAGATGGCCGTCCACGTCCCGCTGTCCCTGGAGGCCATCATGGAGTGCAAGCTCCTGATGATGTCCACGAACAACATCTTCTCGCCGTCCAGCGGTAAGCCGATCCTCACGCCGTCCCAGGACATTGTGCTCGGCGCCTACTACCTGACGCTTGAACCCGCCGACAAGCCGGCGGCCAACACCCACCTGCCGGTGCTCGGCTCCGTGTCTGAGGCGACTTTCGCCGAAGCCGAAGGCTCGCTCCACCTGCATGACTGGGTCCGTTTCGCCAACCCCGACTTCAACCGCAAGACGGTCCACGGCGAAGCCACTGGCAGCACGATCGTCACCACGGTCGGCCGCATCATCTTCAACACCATCTGGCCTGCTGAACTCGGCTTCTTCAATGAGACCGTGAAGAAGGGCCAGCTCGGCGACCTGATCCTGAAGACCTACAAGCATTGTGGCCGTGAGGCTTCAATCCCGGTCCTCGACGCGCTCAAGGAGACGGGCTTCCGCATCGCGACCAAGGCCGGCATCTCCATCGGCGTGAATGACATGATCTACCCGAAGGAGAAGGAAGGCCTCGTCCGCGAAGCCACCGCCAAGGTCCGCGAATTCCAGCGCCAGAACGAATCCGGTACGATCACCAACGACGAACGTCGTAATAAGGTCGTCGACACCTGGTCCGGCGCTACCGACGCCATCGCGCAGTCGGTGTACACGACGCTCTCGCAGTCCGCGAAGGTGGCCGGCGTGAAGAAGGGCGATCCTCGCCACTCCCACCGCATGCTCATCAACCCGGTCTACGTCCTCATGGACTCCGGTGCCCGTGGTAACAAGGCTCAGGTGAAGCAGCTTTGCGGCGCCCGAGGCCTGATGGCCAAGCCTTCCGGCGAAATCATCGAACGCCCGATTCTCTCGTCCTTCCGCGAAGGCCTCTCGGTCCTCGAGTACTTCATCTCGACGCACGGCGCCCGTAAGGGTCTGTCCGACACCGCGCTGAAGACGGCCGACGCTGGTTACATGACCCGTAAGCTTTGCGACGTGGCCATGGACGTGATCGTCACCGACTCCCGCGACGTCGCCCCTGGCTCCGAAGTCATCACGCTCGGCGACGCCGCCCTCGGCCGTCACCTGGCTGCTGATGTCCCGAATCCGTCCGGCGCCGTCAAGGTCCTCGCCAAGTCCGAAGCTCCTCTCACCGAAGAGCTCATCGCCAAGCTCCGCGACGCCGGCGTTGACCGCGTCCACGTCCACATCCCCAACGGCGTGTGGAAGACCCCGATCTACGACGGTGACGAACTCTTGGTGTCTCTCTCCGAGCGCATCGTGGGCCGCTGCCCGTCCGAAGACGTCACGAACCCGCTCAATCCTTCCGAAGTTATCGTGAAGGCCGGCGTGCTCATTGACGAAGTCGCCGCCAAGCGTATCGAGACCGTCGGTCTCGACCGCGTGAAGGTCCTCTCTCCGCTCACGCACATGAACGTGAACGCGATTCCGCCCACCTCCTACGGCCTCGATCCTTCGACCGGCCGCATGGTCGAACGCGGCACCGCGGTCGGCATCATCGCCGCCCAGTCCATCGGCGAGCCGGGTACCCAGCTTACGATGCGTACGTTCCACATTGGTGGCGTCGCTCAGCTGAAGACCCCGGAAATCAAGTCCAAGGGTAAGGGCCTCGTCCAGTACGTCGACCTCACCACGGTCTCCGTCGGCGACAAGTTCATCGCCGTCAACGGCAACGGTTCGATCCGCCTCCTCAACGAGGCCGGTTCTCCGGTCGAGGAATACCGCATCGTCGCCGGCTCTGTTGTCGGCGTCGAGGACGGCAAGCCGGTCGATAAGGGCGTCCTCATCGCCGCCTGGGACCCTAACTCCACCCCGATCATCGCCAACGGCGACGGCAAGATCCGTCTCGTCGATATGATCTCTGGCGTGACCTTCACCGAAGAGCGCGACCCGTCGAACAACACGTTCTACAAGTCCGTGATCGAGCACTCCGACGAACAGAATCCCCAGATTCAGATCATCGGAGCCAACGGCAAGGAAGTCGGTTCCTTCTCAATCCCTGCCGGCGCTCGCGTCGAAGTGGACGAAGGCGACAAGGTCAGCCGCGGCTCCATCGTCGCCAAGATCCCCCGCCAGGCCGCCAAGACGCAGGACATCACCGCTGGTCTGCCGCGCATCTCCGAGCTCTTCGAGGCCCGCCCTCCGAAGGACGCCGCCGAGATCGCCAAGATCGACGGCACGGTCCGCTTCGAGCCTTCCATCCGTGGCAAGAAGCGTCTCGTCATCGCCGACTCCATCGGTCGCGAAGAAGAGCACCTCATCCCGCATGGTAAGCACATCATCGTCGCCGCTGGCGACAAGGTGAAGCAGGGCCAGGTCCTCACCGACGGCGCCGTCGACCCGCACGACATCCTCGACATCCTGGGCCAGTCCAAGGTGCAGGATTACCTCATCACCGAAATTCAGAAGGTGTACCGCACTCAGGGCGTCGTCATTAACGACAAGCACATCGAAATCATCGTCTCGCGCATGCTCCGCAAGGTCCGCATCACCGAGCCGGGCGACTCCGATTACCTCTGGGGCGAACAGGTTGACCGCACTCTCCTCGCGGAGAATAACCGCTCCATCAATGAGCGCGGTGGTCAGATCGCCGAGTCCGAGCCGATCCTCCTTGGCATCACCAAGGCCTCCCTCGAGACCGAGTCCTTCATCTCGGCCGCCTCCTTCCAGGAGACGACCCGAGTCCTGACCGACGCCGCCACGATGGCCAAGCGCGACAACCTGACCGGCTTCAAGGAGAACGTGATCATGGGTCACCTCGTCCCTGCCGGCACCGGTCTGCCTGCTTACCGTCGCATCCGCGTCTTCCAGACCCCGACCCCGGCCTAACCGGACCGTCGAGGATGGGAATCAGCCCCCGCCCGTAAGGGTGGGGGCTTTGTTTTGGGGGGCTTCCGGGCTGTTTGGGGGTTGATACCCCCTCCTGATTTGCCACTCTCTGAACTAACCCCAAGCCACCCCTATGTCCCGCTTCCTCATCGCTGCCTCGGCTCTTACCGCTTCCGCCCTGGTCCAGGGCGCTAACTGGATTCCTTCTTCGCCGCTCATCCAAGTCGGCAACGACTGCGATATCTACTTCGACTCCGCTGCCAGCCTCGAAGTCACCGATAACCTTTACTCGAGCGCCACCAAGACGTCCGCCACGAGCTGGATGGTCACCCCGGGCTTCCTGCTCGAATACGGCAAGGACTCGGCGCTTTCCGCGACGATCTCGGCCAAGCGTACCTTCGTGAACTTCACGGACAAGGCCTTGTCCGACCTCGAGGACTCCCGCGACGCTCTTTCCGCCGGCATTCGCTTCGCCGACGGCGGCCCGCTCTCGTTGTCCGTCGACTCGTCCTATCGCGTGACCGCCCGTAATGACGACCTGCAGATGCAGGGACTCGGCGGCCTCCTGGGCGCGACCCTCGTTCGCCAGGCAAGCTACGCCCACTCCTTCCGTGCCGACTATAAGCTGACCGAGAAGCTCAGCGTCGGCCTCGGTTACGCGAATTCCTACAACCATTACCTCGATCCGGTGAAGACCGGGACCTCGGGCAGCTACGTCTATAACACCAATACGCTGACCGAGCTGAACACGAAGTCCATGCCCCTCAGCTTTGATTACCAGGCCTTTGAGAAGCTCAGCTTCGGCCTGGTCCTGCAGCATGATGTGACCGATTACTCCGCCGCCCCTTATTACAGCCAGGCCGGCTCACCTCGCCCGGCGCTCACGTATAAGCAACTCGTGAAGAACTTCGCCGGACTCACCGCCAAGGGTCAGCTCTCCGAGTCGGGCAAGCTCAACGGCAACGTCCGCGTGGGCTATTCTCAGTATCACTTCGATAGCGCCGCCAATGACTCGGACCTTTCCTACTCGGTCAACCTAAGCCACACGCTCACTGAGCGCCTCAGCCACTCGCTGACGCTTTCCCGCGATGTCGCGGCTTCCTCGACCAACAGCCAGATGGCGACGAAGAACTACACCTACGGCGTCGCCTACAACGCCTCGGAGGATCTTAACTTCAACCTCTCGGCCACCAAGAGCGACGTGCACGCCAGCACCAGTCAGGTCGATACGTACGCCTATACCCTGGGCGCGGATTACAAGTACTCGAAGCACCTGACCTTCCAGGCCAGCTACAGCCTGAACGACTCCACGGCCAGCTCCGCTGCTTCGACCTACACCTCGAACACCCTCACGCTTTCGGCGGCTTTCCGCTACTGAGGCTCTTGTCTCGGCGTGCGGTTGAGCAGGACCGGTTGACCGGCAGGCCCGGTCGCCCTATTTTACTTCCATGTCTTCCGTCTTGAAAAGCCTCCTAGGAGCTTTCTGCGCCGTTATCCTGCTGACTGCGTGCGCCTCTTCAGGGTCTGCGCCGGTCACCTCCGCCTCTTTCGAGCCGGAGAATGTCCTTACCATCGGGCGTGGGGCTTCCGATCCTTCTGCGGTGCCTGCTCCCGTCGCAAGCGCCCCGGTTGCGGCTGAGGCCGCTGGCAGCACGCCCGTCGCCGCCGCCACCCCGGCCCCCGCTACAGATTACGCCGTGGCCACGCCGACGACTTTGCCCGACCCCGTAGGCAGCCAGAACAGCTACCGCCTCCGCGCCCGCGACTTCATCCGCGTCCTGGTCATCAACGAACCCGACACGCAGATCGAACGTCGCATCAATTCCGACGGCACGGTCGACATTCCCTTCCTCAAGAAGCTGGTGCCGGTCGCCGGACTGACGCTCACCCAAGCCCAAGTGGAGCTCTCGAACCAGTTCCGGGTCTTTTTCAAGAAGCCGCAGGTCACGATCTCGATCGTCACCTACGCCGAGCGTCGCGTGTACGTCTCCGGTTACGTCGGTAAGCCCGGCCCGGTATCCATCCCGCCCGAAGAGACGCTCACCCTCGGCCGGGCTCTTTCCATGGCTGGCGGCGTGCTACCCCGCGGCAACCGTTCCGACGTGACGATCAAGCGCAGTCGTGACGGATCTCCGTTCGTGATCTCTAAGGACGTCCGTCGGATCGACGATGGCGACGAGCCGGACTTCATCCTGGAGGACGAAGACCAGATCTACGTCCGCGACAGCCGTATCTGATCCCTTTCCATGGCCACTCCGGAACCCTCGTCTGACAATCGTCCGCCCGAACCTGCGCGCGGCGGCAACCGCGGTTACGGTTCCTACGGCAGCTATGGCAACTATGGCGGTGGCAACGGCGGCAACGGTTACGGCAATTACGGCTCCTACAACCGAGGCGGGGCAGGGGAGGGTAATCCCATCCAGAACTACCTGCTGATGCTCCGTGAGCGTTACTGGTGGATCCTGCTGTCGACCCTCGTCTTCGTCACCCTCGCCCTCCTAAATACCTACAACACCGTCCCGGAATACCGCGCGACCGGCCGACTGCGCGTCTTCCGCCTCGCCCCGACCATCAACGGCGGATCCTCCGCGGCCGACGACAATTTCAAGATCGTCTCGAACGACGACTTCTTCACGGCCGTCGAGGCCATGCGGAGCGCCAACATCATCGAAGGTGTCTCGAAACGCCTCACCGCCACCGAGCTTAAGTCCGTCCTGGAGCCTTATCAGGCGGGCAACATCTTCTCGGGTCCGCTGACCCCGCAGGAAGTCTTCGCCAAGCAGCGCGGCATCAATCCGCAGCGCCAGACCTTGGTGATCAATGTCGATTTCACCCATCCGAATCGGGACCTCGCCCGGCAGGTCGCCCGTCTCTTCTGCGATTCAATCAAGAAATACAGCGAAGACGATCGCCTGATGGTGACCAATCCGCTCGTCGAGAAGGCCCGCATCGAGATCGAGACGCTCGAGGACAAGGTCCGCCGCCTCTACGAGCAGAAAAACGACCTCATCAAGAACCAGAAGCTCCTCTCCATCGCGAAGGACACCAACACCCTCACCACGGAACGCTCCGTGCTCGTGAAGGATCGCGAAGAGACGCGTAAGCAGATCGACGAGAACGAGATTCTGGTCTCGGTCATCGCCAGCTACGAGAAGGAGAACCGTCCGCTCGGCGACATTCCGCAGATTCGCGCCGACAGCGATGTCGCCGCCGCCCAGACCGCCATCAGCGCCTCGAAGATCCGCGTTAGCCAGATGACCGAGACTTACACGGACCAGCACCCGAAGCTCGTCGCCGAAAGGGAGGCCCTCAAACAGCTCGACCACCAGCTCAAGGAGGCCGTGGGTCAGGCGATCAAGACCCGGCGCAGTGCGCTCGAAAACGCCAAGGCCCGCCTTGAGGCGATTCTGCGCAACCTCCTCGCGAAGGAGGAGGAGTTTTCCAAGCTGCAGGCCGCGAACGTCGAACTCGAGCGCGTCGACAAGGATATCAAGGCCAGCGAGGAATTCCTTAGCCGAATGAAGCTCAGCTACGAGGAGGCCAAGCTTCGCTCCTCCACCTCTGGCACGAGCACCTCGATCAGCATCCTCGACGCCCCCTCCGTCTCGGACAAGCCGATCAACAAGAACTACTATTTCAACTCGCTGGTCGGGATGGGCTCAGGCCTGCTCTTCGGCATCGTGCTGATCATCGCGATCGGCACCTTGGACGACCGCATCAAGTCCGCCAAGGATGTCGAAGGCTCCTTGGGGCTGCCCCTGATTGGCACCATTCCGCGCGTCGCGAACACCGCCGGTCCGGATCGCGCCTTGCTCGCGCGCCAAGACAAGGACCGCATCGCCACGGAAGCGGTCCGTTCCATCTACTCCGCCCTCAAGGTCAACCCGGCCGTCTCAAAGGCGCGTGTCTTCCTGGTGACCTCCACTCGACCCAGCGAAGGTAAGACCTTCGTCGTGACGAACCTGGCGCTGATCTTCGCCCAACACTCGGAGCGCGTGCTCGTCATCGACGCCGACCTTCGCCTTCCGAATGTCGGACCTTCCCTCGGTTTCACGGGTGACGGCGGCCTGAGCAAGTGGTTCAACGCCGAGACGTCCCTCGACGAAGCGATCGTCCGCGATGTCGCTCCCGGCTTGGACGTCCTGCCGGTCGGACTGAGCTGCAAGAACCCGACCCAAGTCATCAACAACCCTAAGTTCCTCGCGATGATCGACGAACTCCGCGGGCGTTATGACCGCATCTTCATCGACTCACCTCCCATCGGCGCCGTTTCCGACGCCCTTCACCTCCTTCCCAAGGTCGACGGTGTCCTCTACGTCGTCCGGTACAATACGGTCAACCTGCGCAACGCGACCTCGTGCCTGGCCCGTCTGCGTGAAGCCCAAGCCCCGATGCTCGGAGTCGTGCTCAATGCGATGTCCCTCCGGATGGCCTCCGCCTACACGGACACTTACGACTCCTCCTATCGGAAGTATTACGTCGACGAACCGCGCGGCCAGGCTGGCCCGGAGTCGAAGCAATCCTGATTTACCTCCATGCGCCTGTTCCTCCTGCTCCTCTCCGCTCTCGCCGTCGTCGGCTGTCAGAACGTGCCGATCACGGGCCGTTCCCAGTTCATCCTCGTCGACGAATCGGAAGTCGCCTCGATGTCCGCTTCAGAATTCTCGAAGATGAAGAAGCTGCCCAGCGACAAGCGCTTGGCCAAGATCAAGGAGATCGGACTTAAGATCGTCGCCGCTGCCCGTCGTGATGACAAGGCCGGCGTCCTGCCGCCTTCCTCGAAGTGGGAGTTCGCCATCATCGACGACAAGACGCCCAACGCGTTTGCGATGCCCGGCGGGAAGATCGGCTTCAACTCGGGTATGTTCCAGTATGCGCCGACCGACGACGACATCGCGGTGATCCTCGGCCATGAGGTCGCGCACGTCATCTGCCGTCATGGCTCCGAGCGCGTCTCCCAGGTGATGGGCGTCGCGATCGCGGCCGCCGTCGCCGACGAGGCCACCAAGAATTCTTCCTCCAAGACCCGTTCCTCCTGGATGGCGGCCGTGGGTATCGGCGCCCAGTACGGCATCCTGCTTCCGTTCAGCCGCAGCCATGAATCCGAAGCCGACCACCTCGGCCTGCTGTTCTTGGCTCGCTCAGGCTACAATCCCGAGGCCGCTCCGGCTTTCTGGAGCCGCTTCGCCAAGGCCGGAAGCAAGACGCCGGAATTCCTTTCGACGCACCCGTCCGATACCACCCGCGTGAAGCAGCTCCAGGGCTGGCTTCCGGAGGCCAAGGCCCAGATGCCCAAGCAGCCGTAAGGTTGCTCAGCGGCGATCAGGGACGAGCGGGCAGGTGAGATAGACCCCCTTGGGGTCGTTCAGGGCGCGGATTGATCGTAGCCACTTGGCGTTGGCCTTGAGGAAATCCTTGGCGGGATCTGCCGAAGCCTTGGCGAAGAGGGGAGAGTCGTTGTCGCCATCCGAAAGGAGTTTCTGGAGCAGGTTCTCACGGCCGGAATTCAGGGCTGGGACCTGGATCAGTTCGGCCTCGTCGGTCTTGGCGAGCAGCTTGGCCTCCTTGATGGCGTCGCGCAGGCCGCCGAGCTTGTCCACGAGGCGCAGGCCGCGGGCGTCTTCGCCGAGCCAGACGCGTCCTTGGGCGATCTCGTGCACACCGTCTCGCTTCAGTCCGCGCCCGTCGGCGACGATGCGGAGGAAGTCTTCGTAGACGCCGTCCACCGAGGTCTGCACGATCGCCAGTTCCTCGGGCGTCGCGGCGCGATGCTCGGCGAGCAGGTCGGCGTAACGGGCGGTCTTCACCCCGTCGGTGCCGAGCTGTACCTTCTTCGCCAGCTCGTCATAATTGAAATGCAGGCCGAAGACGCCGATCGAGCCGGTGATCGTCGAGGGGTCCGCCATGATGAGATTAGCCTTGGCGGCGATGTAGTAGCCGCCGCTGGCCGCGACGTCGCCCATCGAGACGACCACGGGAATTCCCTGGCTCTTGAGCAATCCGACCTCGCGTGCGACGACGTCGCTAGCGAAGGCCGAGCCGCCTGGGCTGTTCACGCGGAGCACGATTGCCTTGATGCGCTTGTCGCCGCGCAGTAGGCGCAGGTCGCGGGCCAGACAATCTCCGCCGATGTCGCCTGGCGCGCCCCATCCGTCGACGATCTCGCCTTCAGCGTAGACGATCGCGATTTTGGGTCCGCTGTGCGGCAAGGTCACCTTGCTGGCGTAGCGATGGAGGTTTACCTGAAGGAAAGAAGTTCCCGACTCGTCAACGCCGGCCCCGGCGGCCCAGACTAGCTTCACGAGCTCGTCGCGGTGCATGGCCTTGTCCGCCAGCTTGAGTTCGACGGCTCGCTGCGAGTTAAAGATGCCGGCTCCATTGACCGTCTTGGAGAGCGCGCTGGCGGAAAGGCCACGCGATTTGGCGACGTCGCCGAGGACGCGTTTCCAGATTCCGCCCATGAGGGCTTCGGACTGCTCGCGCGCAGGTTCACTCATGACGCCGCCGAGGTAAGGCTCCACGGCGGACTTGTATTTGCCGACCTTCGTCACCTGCACGCCGATGCCCAGTAGCTTCAGTGAGTCGCCGAAATACATGTTGTATGAGGCGAGGCCCTTCAGTTCCACTTCGCCGGCGGCATGTACGTAGACCTTGTCCGCCACGCTCGAGAGGTAGTATTCGCCCTGGGTGCCATTCTCAATCCAGGCGATGACGGGCTTGCCGCTGGTCTTGAAGGCGGCGATGGCCTTACGGATCTCGGCCTTCTGGGTGAGGCCGGCGGCGAGCGGGCCGTTCAGTAGGATGCCGACGATGTTGCGGTCCTTGGCGGCGAGGTCAATCGCTTCCAGCGCGCGGAGAAGGTCGAGTTCGGGGCCGCTGCCGCCGAGCAGCAGGAGGTCAAGGCCGGGCGCTCCGTGTGCGGGCGTATCGTTGATCGCAAGGTCTCCTCCGATGACGAGCATCGTCTTAGGTTTCACGGAGACCGCGGAGGAGTCATGGTTGCTGCCGCCCGAGCTCGCGAGCGAGACGATGAGCACGACCATCGCGAAGCTTCCGATGGCGATGGCGAGAAACGTTCCGAGCGCGGAGGCGAAGACGGACTTGAAGAAATCTTTCATGGGAGGGGGAAAGGAGCGGGTGTCGTTGAAATGATGCTTTCGTGTCTCCTTTTCGCCAATCAAAAGCTCATTTTTGATTCCCTCTTTCCGCTCGATGCCGTCGGCTTCGGGGGCTAGTTTCGGGGTATGTCAGAGCCCACGTCCTCGGCTGGTGCCGCCACTTCCCGCAAGGCCTTGGCCATCAACCTTGATCGGTCCGCCTACGGGGCGTTCGCTGAGATTGGGGCCGGCCAGGAAGTGGTCCGGCACTTCTTCAAGGCCGGCGGCGCCTCGGGCACGGTGGCGAAGAGCATCTCGGCCTATGATATGCGCGTGAGCGACGCCATTTATGGCCACCCGCAGCGCTACGTCTCCCGTCAGCGGCTTGAGCAGATGCTCGACCACGAGTACGGCCTACTGGTCGATCGCCTCAAGGCGGAACGTGGTCCGGTGACCCGCTTCTTCGCGTTCGCCGATACGGTCGCGACCACCCCTCATGATGGCAAGGGGCAGGGCCACTCGTGGATCGGTATCCGCTTCCAGGATCAGCCTCAATCCGAGCCGAGCGAGGTCATTCTCCATCTTCGTCTTTGGGATAAGGACGCGGACCGCCAGCAGGACGCGCTCGGCGCAGTCGGTGTTAACCTCATCCACGCGGCCCTCAACACGCGCGATAGCGTCGATAACTTCCTTACCGCGCTGATCGATGAAGTCGGTGCCGGCCGCGTTGAGGTCGAGTTCGCCCATTTCAGTGGGCCGGCCTTCGGTGCCTTCGATAACCGTGCCGCGGCCCTGCGTCTCGTCCGTCTCGGCCTCACCGACGCCGTGCTCTTTGGTCCAGAAGGCGACCCGCAGGTCCCGAGTGAATACTTCTACAAGCGCTCGGTCTTGGTCGCCCGTGGCACTTTCCGTCCGGTCTCGATCGTCAACGAGGACATGTTGGCCTGCGCGCTGCGCGCCCTGCCCGACGGCGGCAAGGACGTCATCCCCCTCTTCGAGATGTGTATCGGTTCCGACCCGCATCCGGAATCCGAACTCATCGACCGCATCCGTCTCGTGGGCGCGATGCAGCATCCGCTTCTCGTCACACGCCATCGCGGCTGGTATCGCCTGCCGGCCTATTTCCGTCTGCACACCACGGGTAGTATCACGCTCGTCGCCGGCATGAACAACCTTGTCGACCTTTTCAATCCTGAGCACTACACGCACCTCGAAGGGGGTGTGCTTGAGTCCTGCGGCCGTCTCTTTAAGGACGGCGTCCGCGTCATGGTCTACCCTATGCGCGGCGACCAACTGCGCCGCCTCATCCTCGATCCGGTCGCCTGCAAGGTTTGCTTCCCGGAGAGCTACAGCGTCGCCGAAGACTCGGTGGTCACCGCTTCCGCCATCCAGATGCGCCCCTCAGTCGCCGGCTTGTTCCAGCACCTGCTCAATAACGGCTTCCTGGTGCCGATCACGGGCGCGGCCCCCCAGGCGATGGCCTGCCAGCCGCGCACTTTGGCCGAACGTATCCGTAAGAACGAGGGGGGCTGGGAAAAAGAAGTGCCTCCTTCGGTTGCGGTCGCGATCCGGAGTCTCAAGTTGTGGGCGAGGTAGTCCATGCCCGTCACTTCGCTTCCCCCAGCCCAAGATACCGAGCTCTCGCTCTCCGTCGAACGCGCCTACCGCGAATCGTTGGTGACCGACCGTCTAGGTGCGATCTGGTCTCTGATTCTGGCTAAGTGCTTCCTGGCCCAGTGGGCGATCCTCCGCTTTGCGATTCCGATCAGCGGCCCGCGCTACATCTGGACGCTCACCCTAATCATGGCGATCGTCGCCTCCGCGTATTACCTCCACGCCCATCGGGTCAGGCTATACCTGCTGCCGACGCATTTCCGCGTGAACGCCGCGGTGCTTGCCGGGCTCGTCGTGGCATTGGGCTTCGTCGCCTATGCTTACTTCGCCCTCGGCTTACTGTCCGCTCCGCTGGCCGCGGCCTTGGCGGCGGTGCTGCTGGGCTCCTGGTCGCTCGCCCGTGCGGCCTTGCGTCGCGCCTGGCCGCCGCTCTTCGGTGCCTTCCTGTGGTGGGGCCTCGCCGCTACGGCGCTCCGCGCTCCGGCCGACCAAGCTTTGCTCTGGATCGGGCTGGGACTGCTCTGCGCGCAGGCGCTCCCGGGCTTCGCGGTCGCGGCCTTGGCGTCCCGTCGTCGCGTCTAATCAGGCCGAAACCTTGGCGCCGGCGCTGTTCATGAGGTGCGTCATGAAGCGCTTCATGGCCGGCGTCAGGACGCGGCCCTTGCGGTGCAGGATAGCCAACGGGCGCGCCACCCGGCGGTCGCGCAGGCGGAGCATCACGAGCGTGCCTTGCTCGACTTCCTGCCGGATGGTGCCTTCAGGGACGAGCGCCACGCCGGCGTCAACTTCCACCGCGCGCTTCAGCGTCTCGATGTTGTCGAACTCCATCGAAGGCTCGAGCTCGATGCGCTGCTCGCGGAAGAACTGGTCGAGCGCCTTGCGCGTCGGGATATCTTGGTCGAAGCCGATGAACTTGCCGCCTTGCAGGTCGGCGAGGTCGATCTCCTTCTTCGCCGCGAGCTTGTGCTTGGGCGAGCAGATGGCGACGAGCTGGTCCTCCATCAGAGGGATGATCTCGACCTGGCGGGTCTTCTGCGGGAAGGCGACGAGACCGAAGTCCACGGCGTTCGAGATGACGTCTTCGTAGACGAGGTTCGAGCGACGGTATTCCACGCGCACGTTGACGTGCGGGAATTCCTGCATGAACGACTTCACGTGCGGCGGGAGCTCGTGGAGGCCGATCGAGACGATGGTCGAGATGTGGACGGTACCGCTGACGACCTTGCGCATCTCCTGCATCTCGCTGCCGACCTGCTCGTAGCGGTTGAGGATATCCTTGGCGGCCTCGTAGAGGCTGCGGCCCTCGCGCGTGAGCCGGAACTGCTTCTGGCTACGGTCGACAATCAGGACGTTAAAATGCTTTTCCATCGAGCGCAGCTGCTGGCTGACGGCCGACTGGGTGATGGCGTTGAGCTTGGCCGCCTTGGAGAAGCTTTCGTTGTCCACCAGGTCGCGGAAGATCTTCAGGTTCTCGATATGCATGGGAATGAAAGACCCCATGATTAATGAATCTAATGGGTTAGGGCTTCAAGTGTAGATGTGCTAATCCTAAGCCAGCGCCCTCCAGGCGGCCTAGGGAGCCCGACTGGTTGACTCCCCGCCCGTTCTCCCTCCCTCTGGTGCAAATGGTCTCCTCCGACCAGTTTAAGGCCCATTGCGAGGGGGTGCTGGCCCGCATTCAGGCCGCCTGTACCCGGGTGGGCCGTGATTCGGCCTCTGTCCGGCTGCTCCCGGTGACCAAGACCCATCCGGTCGACGCCGCTTTGCTGGCTTATGGCTTTGGATTGCGGGCAGTCGGCGAAAACCGTGTCCAGGAAGCCGCCCAGAAGCGCCTCTTGGCCCCGACCGACCTCCGCTGGGAGCTGATCGGCCATCTCCAGTCCAACAAGGCCAAGCAGGCCCTTCAGGCTTTCGACGTCATTCAGAGCGTGGACTCCGCCGAACTGGCCACCCGCCTCGGTCGTCTGGCCGGCGAGATGGGGCTGCGCCGCGAAGTGCTGATCCAAGTCAATTCCGGCGACGACCCGGCGAAGTTCGGCTGCGACCTTGCCGATGCGCCCCGCCTCCTCGAGGCCGCCTTGGCCCAGCCCGCCCTGAGCGTGAAGGGTCTGATGGCCATCGCGCCCCTGTCCGACGACCCCGCGGTCGCCGACCGGACCTTCGCCGAGCTGCGTCTCTGCCGCGACGCCTTGGCCGCCCGCTTTGGCGTGGCCCTGCCGGAATTATCCATGGGGATGAGCGGAGACCTTGAATCCGCCGTCGCCGCAGGTTCTACTTGCGTCCGTGTCGGCTCCGCTTTGTTCGGCAGTCGTCCCTCCGCATGATCCGCCGCCTTCAAATCCGCGACCTCGCCCTGATGGATCGCACCGAGCTCGAACTGGGTTCGGGCTTTACGGTGGTCACGGGTGAGACGGGCGCGGGCAAGTCCGTCTTGCTCGGCGCGCTTTCGCTCCTCGCGGGCAATCGCGCCGCGAAGACGATTGTCCGCAAGGGCGCCGACGAATGCTCGGTCGAAGCCGAACTTGAGACCGACGGCGACAAGCGCTTCGACGAAGTGCTGAAGTCCCTCGACTTGCCCATTTGCGATGACGGTCTGCTCATCCTGAAGCGTTCGGTGCATGCGACCAAGGCTGGACGTATCTCCATCAACGGAGGCTCGGCCACGCTCACTCAGCTCCAGCAGCTCGGCGAGCTGTGGATCGATTTCCACGGCCCAGGCGAACCGCAGAAGCTGATGCGCGCCGAGACGCAGCTGGAGATGCTCGACCTGCACGCCGGCTTGGCTTCTGCGCTCACGACCTATCGCACCGGCTGGCGCTTGCGTAACGATCTGCTCCGCGAAGCGGGCGAAGCCGCCACGGCCGAACGCCTCTCCGAAGACGAAGCAGCTTTCCTCCGCTCCCAGCTCGAGAAGCTCGATTCGCTCGATCTCTCCGAAGAGGCTATCACGAAGCTCGAGCGGGATCACGCCCGCTCTTCCCGTGCCCAGGAACTCGCGGCCTTGCTTGGCCAGCTCGAGTCCGGCCTGAGCTCCGACGGACTCGGTGAGGTGATGCCTAAGTTGCTCAAGGCCGCGGACGACATCGCCCGCATCGACGCCGACGCGGGCTCGCTCCGTGATCGTCTGAATTCCCTCGCGGCCGAAGCGGAAGACATTCGCGCCGATTTTGCGCGTCTCGGTCGCGGACTCTCCTCCGATGACGAGTCCGCCGCCGAGCTCGAAGGGAAGATGAACCTCTGGCTGGAATTCCGTCGCAAGTACGGACCCGGCGCCGAAGCGGTCCGCGAGAAGCGCGAGGCACTCCGCCGTCGGCTGGCCTCTCAGGGCGATGTCGAAGCCCGCGTGGCAAAACTGAAGGCCGAGGCCGCCAAGGTGGAGAAGGATCTCCGTAAGCAGGCCGAAGCCCTGCGCGCCGCCCGTACGAAGGCAGCTGAGAAACTCGCCACCGCCGCCCGCAAGATGCTGGGTTCGCTCGGTTTCAAGAAGGCCGACCTGCGGATCGAGGTCGCCGTCGCGGAACTCGGCCCATACGGCGCTGACGCCGTCCGGTTCTTATTCTGCCCGAATGCCGGCCAGGACCTCCTGCCGCTCGATCAGATCGCGTCCAGCGGTGAAGCCGCCCGCGTGATGCTCGCCTTGAAGACCGTGCTCGCCGCGGTGGATCGCACCCCGGTGCTGGTCTTCGACGAGGTCGACGCCAATGTCGGTGGTGAAATCGGCGCGCAGGTCGGCCGCGAACTCGCCGCCCTCGGTAAGGGCCATCAGGTCTTCTGCGTGACGCACCTCCCGCAGGTTGCCGCGCTCGGCCATGCTCATCTCGTCGTGACGAAGACGCAGGATGATAAGTCGACGACGGTCGAGATCTCCCCGGTCCACGGTAAGCGCAAGGACCGCGAGTCCGAGCTCGCCCGTATGCTGGGTGACCGCGCCAGCAAGGTCGCGCTCTCCCACGCACGCGAGCTGCTCGACGGCGCGAAGTAGCTTCAGGCCTTCTTTACGAAGCGATCCAACCGGAGGCGCTGGATCATCCGCAAGCCGATGGCGGCCGCCCAAGGCTTGGGCAGGCGTGCCGAGATGACGGCCAGGATCTTATGTTTCCAGCCGGTGACCACCACTGGGCGCTGCGCCGCCATGCCGCGCACGGCTTCATCGGCGCATTCTTCTGAGGTCTGACCACTGAGGCCGGTCGAGCTCGCGAAGCCGGCGGCCTTGGAGAAGTTCGTGGAGACAGGGCCAGGGCAGATCGCCACGCAACGGATACCGTGACGCTTGGCCTCAGCATCGAGCGCGACGCTCCAATCGAGCATGAAGGATTTCGTCGCGGCATAGGTGGTCATCAGCGGCGTGGGTTGGAAACCCGCGAGCGAAGCGACCGTGGCCACCATGCCGCCGCGCGCCTTCAGTTCATCCCAGAGGCGGCCCGTGAGTTCGACCGGTGCGCGTACGTTGACGTCGATCATCTTCAAGGTGTGGTCGACGCCGGGCGCCGGAAACTCTCCGTAGGCGCCGAAGCCGCTATTATTAATCAGTAGCATCCTGCCTTCTCGGGGCATTAGTTTTTGTAATTCGGAGACAACCGCCGCGATGTCAGCGGGTTGCGAGAGATCGCAGGTAAGGTGAGTGAAGTTCAGGGAATTTGGGACCCCCTCGGGGGACGTCCTGGAAAGGTTGAACACCGCGGCTTTGGTCTCAGAATGACTGATACGCGAGAGTATCGCGCGTCCGATCCCGGAAGAAGCCCCTGATATGATGACCACGGAAAAACTCCTAAAGAATTCATCGACGGTCTTGTTCTTTGACATGGGCGCAGAGTCTCACGTCACCCCAAAAAACACAACACACATGACAAGTGCTCCGATCGTCGTGACAGGGGTCCATATGGACCTCACCGACGCCCTGAAGGAAACGGTGTGCGCCAAGGTCGAAAGACTGCTGCGCCACAACCCGCGGATTATCCGCGTGCTCGTCGAACTCGTCTACACCCGCTGCAGCGACCATAGTCGCGAATTCGGGGCCCAAATCCGGCTGGAGCTGCCGGGGCCGGACATCGTCGTCCGGGAGGAGTCCGATGACCTCTACAAATCCATCGATATTTTGGTCGATAAGGTCGACCGCCAGCTTCGCCGCCGCCATCGCCTGGATAAGGAAAAAAGGAATCATCCGCATCCGACAGACCTAGGCGACCTGGGACGCGCGGCGTAAGGACGGTGCGGTGCCGGCCGGTTGTCAGTCAGGACGGCTCAGTCGGTGAAAGTCGAAGTCGGTATGGCCGGAAGTCGGTGAAAACAGACGGAAAGCCAGTCAGACAGCGAAGGTAACGGACAGTCAGTCAGGTAACAGACAACGAAAGCCAAGCTAGCACAGTCAAAGGTAGGTACAGGACCCCGGCCGCCGCAAGGTGACCGGGGTCCTCCTGTTTGGGCGGGTCGCTTGCCTAAGTTTCTCGCCCTTGGCCCCCCGAGGGCTTTTATCTGCCTTATGCGCATTTATTTCATGGGCATCTGCGGCACGGCGATGGGTAACGCCGCCTTGCTGATGCGCGCCTTGGGTCATGAGGTCATGGGGTCCGACACGGGAATCTACCCGCCGATGTCCGACCACCTTCGTGGCGCCGGCGTCGATATCCTGGAAGGTTGGTCGGCCGAACGCCTCGCCCAACTTGAGCCGGATCTCGTTGTGGTCGGTAACGTCGCCTCCCGCGGTCATCCCGAAGTGGAATGGCTCCTCGAAACCCGCACCCAGCCTTACGTCTCTCTCCCGGAACTCCTGCGCACGCGCCTGCTAAACGAACGTCGTAACGTCGTCGTCGCGGGCACGCATGGTAAGACCACGACGACCTGCATGGCCGCGGTCTTGCTCAAGGCCAATAGTACCGAGCCCGGCTGGCTTGTCGGCGGCGTCCCGCGCGACCTGCCTGATTCTTCGCACCCTGGTAAGCAGGGAGGTCCCTTCGTCATTGAGGGCGATGAATACGACACGGCCTTCTTCGATAAGCGTAGCAAGTTCATCCAGTATCTGCCGCACGTGCTTGCGATCAATAACTGCGAGTTCGACCACGCTGATATCTTCCGTGACCTCGACGACGTGCTCCGCACTTTCGCGCATGTTATTCGCATCGTTCCGCGCGACGGCGTAATCGTCGCGAATGGCGACGACGCCAATGTCCTCGGTCTGGTGAAGAACGTCACCTGGGCCCCTGTCGTCCGCGTGGGCACGGGCGCCGGCAACGATGCCGTCATCGCCGACTTCCAGGAATCTCCGACGGGCTCGTCCTTCACGCTGGTTTGGAAGGGCAAGGAGTGGGGTAGGGTGAAGTGGGCCCTCCCGGGTCTCTTCAACGCCCGTAACGCCGCCATGGCCGCCGTCTCCGCCGGTCTGTTGCTCGATGCCCAGGATCCGACGAAGCTGAAGCTCGACGCGCTGGATAAGTTCCAGGGCGTCCAGCGTCGCCAACAGGTGCTCGTCGATCGCGCCGACCTGACGGTCATCGAAGATTTCGGCCACCACCCGACGGCCCTCGATCTGACGCTCGAATCCCTGCGCGCCCGTTATCCGCAGCACCGCTTGGTTGCCTGCTTCGAGCCGCGGAGCAATACCGCCGCCCGCAAGGTAATGCAGGATGGTTTTCGCGATGCGCTCAAGCAGGCCGACGAGGTCTTCCTGGCTCCGCCGCACCGTGCCGACAAGCTCGGCGAAGAACGCTTCGACAGTGAAGGCGTGGCCTCGGCGATCACTGCGGCCGGCAAGAAGGGTTTCGCGCCCGCGTCCAATGATGCCTTACTCACCGAGCTCACCGCGCTCGTGAAGTCGGACAAGTCTCCGCGATGCGTCATCTTCTTCTCAAACGGCGCCTTCGGCGGCATCATCAAGAAGTTCGCCCAAGCTGTCGCCTGAAGCCGATGCGTCGAGCCGTCCTCAGCCTACTGGCCTTGACGCTCTCCTGCCTGGCTCGCGATATCCGCGTCGGCGATGACGTGAAGAGCATCGCGGCGGCCATCAAGCTCGCACAGCCGGGCGATACGATTCATCTGCAGCCGATTGTCTACCGCGACTACGCCGGCTTCTATGGCAAGAAGGGTGAGCCCGGTAAGCCGATCACGCTCGATGGCCATGGTGCGACCCTCGAAGGCTCCGACCCGCTCGACCCTAAGAAATGGAACGAAGTGTCTCCGGGGCTCTTTGAGGCCAAGGACCTGCTTCCGCGGCTCGACGATGCAATCATCATGCGCTGGTTCTTCCTGTGGGACGGCAAGATGAACCATATGGGCCGTACTTCGAAGGGAAAGAAGGCGGCGTTCAAGAAGGTTGAGGCATTGCAGCCAGGCGAGTGGACGTTCGTCCAAGATCACGCCCGTGACAAGGCAGTGGCTAACCAGATTTTCGGTTCTTTCTTCATTCGGATTCCGGCCGGACAGAAGCTCGATCAGGCGCGTATTTTCGCCCCGATGCGTTCAGTTGGGGTTGGCTTAGGCGGTGCCAACGCCCATCTCTTGATCCGAAATATCACCGCGACCCATCCTTATAACGACGGGTTCAATATCCACGGCGACTGCCGCGCGGTCGTGTTCGAGAACATCCGCGCCATCGAGTGCGGGGACGACGGGATCAGTGCCCATGAGTCCGCCGAGTATCGCGTCGATGGGCTTGTCGCCATCGGCAATAGCACCGGCATCACGGATACCGTGGCCGCCAAGACAACCTACCGGCATGTTTTCCTCGCCGACAATCTGGCCTTCGACCTCTACTTCCTGAATGACGGGCGATATGCAGTCTCGGATGCGGTGGTGATTTCGACGTCCGAGCACGCCTTGCAGGTCGTCGCCGGGAAAGGTCAGCACAGCGAATTGCGGCTGGATAATGTCCTGATCCACCGCGAGGGACCGAAGGGTTCCGCGGCTGTCGCTAAAGACGCCATGCTTTTCGCCCGTCGTTTCACGTTGGAAGGCGATGAGCTGAAGGCTGTCGGCAAGGTCGAGATCGATGGCACTCCGGCCGAACGCCAAGCCCTCATCGAAGCCCTCGTGCCTTCGGAATATCGCTCCCGGTTAGCCCAGTAAGCCCAGCGCCTGCTTGGCCTGTGCGGAGTCCTTGGCAATCTGTGCCTGTAAGGCGGCGAGGTCGGCGAACTTCTGTTCGGCGCGGAGGCGTCGGACCCAGCGCACGCGGACGCTGTCGCCGGTGGTCGGCGCCGTGCCTCGCAGGATATGCGCTTCGAGCAGAGGGGCGACGGGGCCGCTTTCGACGGTCGGACGCAGGCCATAGTTCGCGACGGCGGGCATTGCTTCTCCCTTGAAGATGACTTCGACGGCGTAGACGCCGTAGGCGGGCTTTAGTTCCGGCTCCCAGGCGATGTTGACCGTGGGGAAGCCGATGGTGCGGCCAAGGCGCCTTCCGCCGATGATCGTGCCTTCGGCTTCGTAGGGACGGAGTAGCATCGCGTTCGCGAGGTCGAGTTCGCCGCTGGCGAGGCACTGGCGGATACGTGAGCTGCTCACGGTTTCTTCTCCTAGTCCGACCGCCGCAACGAGCCTTACGCCCAGGCCTTCGGCGGCGCCATGCGCGATGAGCGTCTCGCCATTGCCGGCGCGTCCGCGGCCATATTGGAAATTAGAGCCGACATGGAGCGACTTCAGATGCGGGAAGGTCTGCTTTAGCCACTTCGGGAAATCCGCCGCCTCGATGCCGGCATGCGCGCGATCGAACTTCTCGTGGTGGATCAGTTGGGCGCCGGCTTCCGTCAGGCGCTCATCCTTCTGGGCGCGGGTGAAGATCAGCGGGACCGACGACTCGGGTCGCAGGACCTTGCTCGGGTGTGGGTCGTAGGTGAGTACACCGACGATGCCTCCGTCCGCCCGGGCGGCCTCGCGGGCGGAGTGCAGCACGGCGCGATGGCCGAGGTGCACGCCGTCGAAGGCGCCGATGGCTAGATGGAGGGGCAGGCTCATGCGGCGGGCGCGGCTTCGCTCACGGGCACAAGGGCCGCGACGAGCTGGTCGTCGTTCATCGCGCCGAGCTGCGGGAGCGTGTGGCCGCGCGATAGGTCGAGCTGGCCGGAGCGGGTGCGACGGAGCATCGAGAGGTGGGCGCCGGGTCCAAGCTTGCGGCCTAGGTCAAGAGCGAGCGTGCGCACATAGGTGCCCTTGGTACAGCGGACGCGGAAGTTGATCTTAGGGCTCTGCCACGAGATTAGTTCGAACTCAGAAAGGGTGATGGCGCGGGGTTCGCGGACGACTTCGATGCCTTTGCGTGCGAGGTCGTAAAGCTTCTGGCCGCCAATCTTCTTCGCCGAATGCATCGGCGGAATCTGAAACTGGTCGCCCAGCATCGAGGCGAGGGCCGAACGTACCTGGGCTTCGGTGATTTCTGGGACCGGATTGGTCTCCAGTGTCTCGCCTTCGGCGTCCTGGGTGTCGGTCACAATCCCGAGCGTGGCTTCGCCGAGGTATTCCTTGTCCTGAGCCATCAACTGGTCCGAGGCCTTGGTGGCCTTGCCCACGAGTACGATGAGCAGGCCGGTGGCCATTGGGTCGAGCGTGCCGGCGTGGCCGACGCGACGCGTACGATAGAGTCGGCGCACACTGTCTACGACGTCGTGTGAGGTGATGCCCTGCGGCTTGTCGACGAGCAACACGCCCGCGGGTTCAGCGGCAGGCTCGCTCATTTCGCCGAGTATTCGCGATAGTGGGCGATGACGATGCCGAGGATCTTCTCGCGGTCCTGCGGGAGCCGGCAGCCCTGCATGTTGAAGCCGGCTGCGAGCATGTGACCGCCGCCGTTAAGTTTTCCGGCGCAGAGGTCGAGGCGGAGCTTCGGGTCGCGGCCACGCAGGCTACCGCGGATACCGTCGGCCCCTTCTTCCATCAGCACAGCAATCTCGACGCCTTCCACGGAGCGAGGGAATTCGACGAGGCCCTCCTTGTCTTCCTTAGAGGTCCCGGTCGCGGCGTAGTCCGCTTGGGTGAGCTCGCCGGAGCAGATTTTACCGTCTTCGTGGAAGAGGATGGTGTTCAGGAAGCGCTTGGTGAGCTCGAGCTTGCCGCGGCTTTCCTGTTCGAAGACGCGGTAGTTGGCCTCGGCGGGGTCGGCTCCGCGGCGCACGAGTTCGGCGATGATCGCGAAGACGTCGGCGGTGGTGCTACGGTAGCAGAAGCGTCCGGTGTCGGTCAGGATACCAAGGTGCAGGGCCTTTGCGGTGACAGTGTCGACGGCGAGGCCTTGGGCGAGGGCACCGGCGGCGAGGATGTGGCAGGTGGCGGCCGCTTCGCGGACGACGATGTTGGTCTGCGCGTAATCAGGATTCGAGGCGTGGTGGTCGATGTTGGCCAGGATGCCAGCCGGGAACTTGGCGAGCAGTTCCGTCCCAACGCGGGACGCATCGGCACAGTCGACGGTGACGGCGACGCGGTCGGCCGCGTCATAGTCGGCGGCTTTCACGAACTTAACGCCCTCGGCGTAAGGGACGAGATTCGGGGGGATGCGGTCGCGGTTCACGCAGATCGCGTCGACACCTTCGGCTAGGAGCATGCGACAGAGGGCGGTCTGCGAGCCGATGCAGTCGCCGTCAGGGCGCATATGGCCCAATACGGCCACTTTCTGGCCTTTGAGACCCTTGACGAGGTCTCGGAGGGCCTCGCCCGCCGCTTGCATGCTGATACCCATGGTTTTGCGGATTAAGAAACAGGCGGGGCCCGTTGCTGGCAAAGGCAAAAGGCAGGGTTATTACCAACCTAGGGGGAACGCTTGAACCTGCCAGTCGTTCGGGCATAGTACCTGCTACCAACCCCGTACGGGCGTTTCGCCCAAAACCCAATTTCTATGGATAAGGACAAAAACAACAATTTCACTCCCCGCGCCCGCAAGGTCGTGGAACTGGCCCGGGCGGAAGCCCGCCGGTTCAACCATAACTACGTCGGCACGGAGCACATCCTGCTCGGGCTGATCAAGCTCGGCGAGGGCGTCGCGGTCAACGTCCTCGGCCGCATGGGCCTCGATCTCAAGACGGTACGTGGTGCCGTCGAGAAGCAGGTCGGCCCCGGCCCCGAAGAAGCCAAGGCTCCCGAGACGATTCCGCTCACGCCCCGCGTGCAGAAGGTCATGGCTCACGCCGTCACCGAAGCCCGCGCCCTCGGCCATGCTTACGTCGGCACCGAACACATACTCCTTGGCCTGCTGAAGGAAGGGGAGGGCGTCGCCGCCCGCGTCCTGCAGCAGCTCGACGTCGACCTGGAGCGCTGCCGCAAGGAGATCCTCGCGGACATCGATCCTTCCGCCGCCGACGAATCCGAGAAGAAGGACGGCGAGTCGCCCCCGCCTTCCGAAGAGTCCTCCGACGACACCCCTCCGCCTTCGCGCCGCGCTTCTGGCGAAGAAGGCGCCCGCCCTGGTCGCGGCGAACGTCTCTCGCTGCTTAAGACTTTCGGCCGAGATCTCACCGAACTCGCCAAGGCCGGCGAACTCGATCCGGTCATCGGCCGCAAGGAAGAGATTCGTCGCGTGGTGCAGATTCTTTGCCGCCGCACCAAGAACAACCCTGTCCTCATCGGCGAAGCCGGCGTGGGCAAGACCGCCATCGTCGAAGGCCTCGCCCAAGAAATCGCTTCGGGCATCGTCCCGGAAATCCTCCTCGACCGTAAGGTCATTACCCTCGATCTCGCTCTGATGGTCGCCGGCACGAAGTACCGCGGCCAGTTCGAAGAGCGCATCAAGGGTATCATGGACGAGATCAAGCGCGCCAAGAACATCATCCTCTTCATCGACGAGATGCATACGATCGTCGGTGCCGGCGCCGCCGAAGGTGCGATGGACGCGTCCAACATCCTTAAGCCAGCCCTTTCCCGCGGCGAAATCCAGTGCGTCGGAGCCACTACACTCTCCGAGTTCCGCAAGCACATCGAGAAGGATGCGGCCCTCGAACGTCGCTTCCAGTCCGTCAAAATCGACGATCCGACCCCGGAAGACGCCGTGCTTATCCTGCGCGGTATCCGCTCGAAGTACGAAGAGCACCATAAGTGCGAATATACCGACGCCGCCATCGAGGCCGCCGTCCGCCTCTCGCATCGCTATATCACCGCCCGCCATCTTCCGGATAAGGCCATCGACGTCATGGACGAGGCTGGTGCCCGCGCCCGTATCCGTTCCCTGAACGTCCCGGCCGACATCGATACGGTGCAAACCGAAATCGACAAGGTCGTGCAGCAGAAGGAAGACGCCTCCCGCCATCAGAAGTTCGAAGAAGCCGCAAATCTCCGCGACACCGAGAAGAAACTCCGCGCCAAGCGCGAGAAGATGCTCGAAGAGTGGCGCAAGAAGCGCGACGAGAAGCGTATCGTCGTCGGCGAAGAAGAGATGCTCCACATCGTCGCCGACTGGACTGGCGTGCCCCTCAATCGTCTCGAGAAGAAGGAGACCAAGAAGCTCCTCGAACTTGAGACGGACCTGCAGACGGCCGTCATCGGTCAGGAACGCGCCTGCGAAGTCGTCGCGCGCGCCCTCCGTCGCTCCCGTGCCGACCTCAAGGATCCGCGTCGCCCGATCGGCTCTTTCCTCTTCCTCGGACCCACCGGCGTCGGTAAGACGCTCCTGGCCCGTTCCTTGGCCGAACGTATGTTTGGCGAGAAGGAAGCGGTCATCCAAATCGACATGTCCGAGTACATGGAGAAGTTCACAGTCTCCCGCCTCATCGGTTCGCCTCCCGGCTACGTCGGACACGACGAAGGGGGCCAGCTCACCGAAGCGGTCCGTCGCAAGCCTTACTCCGTCGTGCTCTTCGACGAGATCGAGAAAGCCCACCCGGATGTCATCCAGCTCCTCCTGCAGGCCCTCGAAGACGGCCGCCTGACGGACTCGCTCGGTCGTGTCGTCGACTTCCGCAACACGATCATCATCCTGACCTCCAACGTCGGGGCCGACGTGCTCCAGCGCAACAACTCGGTCGGCTTCGACGTCGGCGTGGATTCCACCCGCGACTACGAGAAGCTCAAGGACCGCATCATGGACGAGACCAAGCGCGCCTTTAAGCCCGAGTTCCTCAACCGCCTCACCGACATCGTCATCTTCCAGCAGCTCGCGAAGGTGCACATGACCAAGATCGTCGACATCGAGGTCGACAAGGTCGCCAAGCGCCTCCTCGACCTCGGCGTGAAGCTCGTGGTCAACGAAGCCGCCCGCGGCTACCTGGTCGACAATGGCTGGGACGAGAAATACGGCGCCCGCCCGCTTCGTCGCGCGGTCGAACGTCTCCTCGAAGACCCGCTTGCCGAATCCATCCTGCGTGACGACTACAACAAGGATGAACCGGTGATCGTCTCGGTCGGCGAGAAAGGCCTCGTCTTCACGCAGAAGAAGAGCGGCGCCGATACCGGCGCGTAAGCGATGAATCGTCTGGTCACCGCAGGCCTCCTCGGCGCGATCGCCATCGCGCTGGGGGCCTTCGGCGCCCATGCCCTGAAGGAGCGGCTGGCCTTGGTCCCCGAAGCCTCCGGCTGGTGGCAGACGGCCACCTTCTATCTGTTGACGCATGCCGTCGCCATCGGTGCCATCGCCGGACGTTCCGTCTGGCCGGCGCGGCTTTGGGTCGTCGGTGCCGTGATCTTTGCCGGGACGCTTTACGCGATGGCGCTGGGCGCGCCTCGTTGGTTCGGCGCCATCACGCCGGTCGGCGGCTCGCTGCTCATCGCGGGCTGGGTGGTGCTGGCCTGGTCTGCCCGCAAGGAATCCTGACTTGCCGAAGCCGCTTCGGCCTCCGACCGTGAGGCATGGCGGAGCCCTTCACTTATCACGACGACGGCGGCGACGATCTCGAACCGGCCGAGCGCGAGGTGGCCTGCCGTTACTACCTTGATGCGGGCCCGCAACACACCGAGTTCGTGACGCAGTTCCTCGGACCGAGCGAATGCGGTAAGTTCGATGTCCTCTGGGAAGAGTCCGATTGGACGGAAGAGGTGACCGTCGCCGTCGCCTGGATGCCTCGCGGCCAGCTGCAGGGTTTCGAGCTCTGGCAGGCGCTCGCCTTGGCTTTCTGGAACGTGAAGAAGGAGGGCGAGTACTGGGAAAATGCCGATTGTATCGAGATCATCGACCGGCCGGACACCTTGGTCGACGCCGAGGCCTTCCGGGCCGTCCTGACGGCGGTCTGGCCCGGGGATTCCGACGAAGCCTGAGCAGGTCCGCTTGCCTCCGGGCCGGCCGAGGCTAAGATACCGTCATGCGATTCCTCGCCCTGGCTCTCACGATCCTCATGACCTCCCTCCACGCCGAAGACAAAGCCCCCGGACTCCTTGGCGTCCCGGTGAAGGACATCGACGGCAAGACCACCACGCTAGGCGCCGTCAAGGGCGGCAAGGCGTGGCTCGTCGTCAATGTCGCCAGCCAGTGCGGTTATACGCGGCAGTATGCGGGACTGCAGTCTTTGTATGAACGATACAAGTCCAAGGGGCTAGTCGTCGCGGGTTTCCCGTGCAATGATTTCGGCGGACAGGAGCCGGCCACGGAGAAGGCCATCAAGAAATTCTGTCAGGCTAACTTCCAGGTGACCTTCCCGCTGTATGCGAAGGTCGCGATCAAGGGTGACGATGCGCACCCGCTTTTCGAGAAGCTCACCGGTAAGAGCTCCGGCCACCCTGGTCCGGTCGGATGGAACTTCCAGAAGTTCCTCATCGGCGCCGATGGTAAGCTCATCGCCCGCTTCGGTTCCGACGTCGAGCCCGACTCCGCAGAGCTCGAGAAGGCGATCGAGAATGCGCTGAAGGCGCGGAAGTAAATTACTAGCAATTTTTGAATCCATTGCCTCCTTTTGGGCGAAAGATGTTATGTAAACCGGTTCTCACTCGCG
>JAPLTV010000036.1 GCA_026397955.1 Verrucomicrobiota bacterium
TGACACCGTCGAAATCCCGGTCGAGGCGCCAGAGCACATTGATCCCGCGAAGGTGAAGGCCGCTGCCGACAAGACCGGCCTCGCCATCGGTTCCATCTGCGCTTGCATGGGCCCGGGACGCGATTTCCGTGGCACACCCGAGGAACAGGCCACCGGCATGGCCTACTGCAAGGCGCTCGTGGATCAAGCCGCCATCATGGGCTGCCCGCGCCTGATCGGCCCCATCTACTCCGTGGTCGGCAAGGCCGATGCCGTCGAACCCGAGCAGCAGAAGGTCGAGTTCGCGCTCGTTGTGAAGAACCTTAAGGTGCTTGCCGCCTACGCTGCTGCGAAAGGCATCACCCTCTGCATTGAGCCGTTGAACCGCTTCGAGACCGACTTCCTCAACACCACGGACAAGGGCCTCGCGCTCATCAAGGCTGTCGGGGCGAAAAATGTCGTTCTGCACCTCGACACCTTCCACATGAACATCGAGGAGAAGAACCAGGCCGCTGCCATCCTTAAGGCTGGCAAGCACCTCGGCCACTTCCACGCCTGTGGTACCGACCGCGGCACCCCCGGCGGAGACTCCCTCGACTGGAAGCCCATCGTCGCCGCCCTCAAGAAGATCGGCTACAAGCAGGACGTCGTCATCGAGTCCTTCACCACCGACGTCAAGGTGATCGCCCGTGCCGCCGCCATCTGGCGCGCCATGGAGCCGCACCGTGACGACATCGCCGTCAAGGGCCTGAAGAACCTGAACCGTTTCTTCGGTAAGCAGAAATAAGCCCGCACCTGTACCTCTCATGAAGCTCCTCACTCCCTTCCTCGCCCTCGCCGCGCTCTGCGCGTCGGTCTCCGCCGAGGACAAGAACCTGTTCAATGGCAAGGACCTCACCGGCTGGAAAGGCCTGGATTTCTGGTCCGTCGAAGACGGTTGCATCACCGGCCGCACGACCAAGGAGAAGTCCACCAAGGGCAACACCTTCCTCGTCTGGGAAGGTGAAGTCGCCGACTTCGAGCTCTCCTTCCAGTATAAGATCATCGGCGGTAACTCCGGCGTCCAGTACCGCAGCAAGCTCGTCGACGAGAAGGGTTTCGTGATCGCCGGCTACCAGGGCGACTTCGAGGCGGGCAAGACCTACTCCGGCATCCTCTATGAAGAGAAGGGCCGCGGCATCCTCGCCAAGCGTGGCGAGAAGGTCGTCGTCAAGGAAGGCGCCGACGCCAAGAAGCCGAAGATCGAAGTCACTGGTTCGCTCGGCAAGACCGAGGAGATCCAGGCCAAGATTAAGGCCGAGGCTTGGAACGAATACCGCATCGTCGCCAAGGGCGGCCACCTCCAGCACTTCATCAACGGCGTCCAGACGATCGACGTCACCGACGAGACCGCCATCGGCGCCAAGAAGGGCCTGCTCGCCCTTCAGCTCCACGCCGGCCCGCCCATGGTCGTCCAGTTCAAGGACATCGTCCTCAAGGAAATCAAATAAGACCTCATGAAAAAATCCTTCCTCGGTCTTCTCCTCCTCTCGGCCGCGTTCCTCTCGGCCGCGGACAAGAAGAACGTCCTTCTTATCGCCGGCAAGCCGAGCCACGGCCCGGGCGAGCATGAGCATAACGCCGGCATCCAGCTGCTCGCCTCCGGCCTGAAGCAGGGCGCGGCCGACCTCGTGAACGTCGACGTCGCCCTCAACGGCGAATGGCCTTCTGACGAGCGCGTCGCCAAGGCCGACACGATCGTGATCTACTCCGATGGCGGTGGCGGCCACCCGGCCATCCCGCACCTTGATCAGCTCGCCAAGAAGATGGCCGCTGGTTGCGGCTTCGTCTGTCTCCACTACGCCGTCGAGCCCGCCTACGAAAGCGCCGGCTGGCTGAGCGTCGACGGCAAGCCCGTCAGCCCGCCTCCGGCTGGCCGTTCCTCCAAGGGCAAGGGCGCCCTCGAGTTCAAGGATTGGCTCGGCGGTTACTTCGAGTCCTTCTATTCCGTGAACCCGCACTGGGACGCCGACTTCAAGTCGCTGCCCGATCACCCGGTCAGCCGCGGCGTGAAGCCTTTCGGCCGCCGGTCCTCCAGGCCGTCGCTCCGATCTCGACCATGAGCCGCAAGGATGGCGCGCATGAAGGCAATCCCGACGTCCGTAAGATGGTCGAGGAGAAGCAGCCTGCTGTCGTCGCTTGGGCCGTGAATCGCAAGGATGGCGGTCGTGGTTTCGGTTTCTGCGGTGGTCACTATCACGCCGGCTGGTCCATCGACAGCCAGCGCACCCTTGTCCTCAACGCGATCGTCTGGACCGCGAAGGCCGAAGTCCCTGCCGCCGGTATCGCCACGAAGTTCTCGGAAGAAGAACTCAAGGCGAACCTCGATAAGAAGACCCCCCGCAAGCCTGCGGCCCCGAAGAAGAAGTAAGCGACCGTTAGGTCGTCTGATCAGGCCGGAGGTTCGCCTCCGGCCTTTTTCATGCCCGGAAAAGATGCCGGTCATTTGACCTAGGGCGTCGCCCGGCAACCTTGGCGGCATGTCCAAGCACATTGCGATCATCGGCGGCACCTCCGGCATCGGCCGCGCGACCGTCGCGCAGCTTCAGGCCGACGGCCATACGGTCCACGCCGCCTGTCGCTCGCCGGAGAAACTCGCCGACCTCGAGATCGTCGCGCAGCCGTTCGACGCCGCCGCGCCCGGAGCCCTGACGTGGCCCGAGCGCCTCGACGGGTTCGTGTATTTCCCTGGCTCGATCTCCCTCAAGCCGTTCCACCGCCTGACCGCGGAGGATTTCCAGCGCGACCTTCAGGTGAACCTCTTTGGCGCCATCGCCGCGCTGCAGTCGGCGCTCCCGGCGCTCAAGGCCTCCGGTAACGCGTCCGTCGTACTCTTCTCCACCGTCGCCGTCGCGCAGGGCATGCCCATGCACGCCAGCATCGCCGCAGCCAAGGGGGCCGTCGAAGCGCTCGCCAAGAGCCTGGCCGCCGAGTGGGCGCCCGCGATTCGCGTCAATGTCATCGCGCCCTCGCTCACCGACACGCCGCTCGCCGGCGCGCTGCTCAATTCGGACCTCAAGAAGGAAGCCGCCGCCAAACGTCACCCCTTACAGCAGGTCGGCCGTTCGGAAGATATCGCCACGCTTGTTGCGCACCTGCTTTCCGGACACTCCCGTTTTATGACTGGTCAAGTCCTGCACGTGGACGGTGGCCTCTCGTCGGTACGTACGTTCTGACAAAGGCACAAAAAACCCGGGCGCCTCGCGGGCCCGGGTTTCGGAAGAGCTTTCGCTCCGTTTAGATGAGCATCAGCGCCGGTTCTTCGAGGAGCTGCTTGAGCGCCTGGAGGAATTGGGCGGCGTTGGCGCCGTCGACCACGCGGTGGTCGCCCGAGAGACCGATCACCATGCGATGGCCGATGACCAAGCGATCCTGGGCGTCGACGACAGGCTTCTTGATGGTCGCACCGACGGAGAGGATCGCGGCGTTGGGCACGTTGATGATGCCGTAGAAGCCGGTGACGCCGAACATGCCGAGGTTGGTGACCGTGAAGGTCGAGCCGGACATCTCGTTCGGCGTGAGCTTCTTCGAGCGGGCCTTGCCGATGAGGGCCTTGGCCTCGACGGCGATGTCCTTAAGGGTCTTGGCATGCGCGTCGCGGATGACCGGGGTGACCAGGCCGTCTTCGAGGGCGACGCCGAAGGAGAGGTGCACCGCGCCGTGGGTACGGATGCTCGTGCCGGCCCAGGAGGCGTTGACCGCGGGGACGCGGCGGAGGGCTTCGGCGGAAGCCTTCAGGATGAAGTCGTTGACCGAGAGCTTGATCGCGTCGGCGCCGGTTTCGGCGAGGCGCTTGTTCAGGGATTCCCGCATGGCCATGAGCGGAGCGGCGTCGACTTCGACTTCGAGGTAGAAGTGGGGGACCGTGATCTTCGACTCCAGGAGTCGGCGGGCGATCGTCTGGCGCATGCCGCCCACAGGGACGTCGGCGTCAGGCTGGATGCCCTTGCCGTCGGCGGGCGGAGCGACTGCGACGTTGAGCGGGCCGGAAGGAGCGGAAGCGGCCGGAGCCGAAGCGGCAGCGGCGACATCGCGGCCGACGACACGGCCACCGGGACCAGAGCCGGCGAGCGCGGCGACATTGAGCGCGGCTTTCTCTGCCATGCGCTTCGCGTAAGGCGAGGCCTTGGTGCGGGAAGCGTCGGACTGCGGTGAGACGGAGCCGGAAGCAGCCGGCGCGGCGGGCACGCAGCTCACTTCGGCTTTCTCGGGGATCGCCGGGACGGCGGTCTTCGGAGCCTTCGGGGCCGGAGCGGCGGTGGGCTCAGGGGCGGCTTCGCCTTTCTTACCGATGGCGCAGATGGGAGCGCCGACGGGCAACTGCTGGCCGGCGGGGGCGTAGATCTTAAGGATCGTGCCCGGCACCGTGCAGGAAAGTTCCATCGTCGCCTTGTCGGTTTCGACTTCAGCCAGGATGTCGCCGAAGGCCACCACTTGGCCTTCCTTGATGTTCCATTTTACCAAAGTCCCCACCGACATCGTGTCGGAGAGCTTCGGCATATCGATAATTTCAGCCATCGGATTTGAAAAGTATGAGGGGTGAGGGTTAGGCGAGCACTTTGAGTGCTTCGGCAACGACGCGTTCGACGTTGGGCATCTGCAAGTCTTCCATGCGCTTGCAGTAGATCTGCGGAGCGTCGATCGAGGACACGCGGTGGATCGGGGCGTCGAGCTCGTCGAACGCCTTCGACTGGATGAGGTAGGCGACCTGGGCGTCGACGCCGCAGAAAGGCTTGTTCTCTTCGACCAGCAGGGCGCGGTGCGTCTTGCGGACGGAGGCGAGGATGGTCTCCTCGTCGAGCGGGCGGATCGAGCGGAGGTCGACGACCTCGACGCTGACGCCGTGTTCCTTCTCAAGAATCTCCGCGGCCTTCAGGCTCGTGATTACGGCGCGGCCGTGGGCGACGATGGTGAGGTCAGTGCCCACGCGCTTCACGTCGGCGACGCCGAGCGGGACGATGTAGTCTTCATCCGGCACTTCGCCCTTATCATTATAAAGGATCGTGTTCTCCATCACGTAGACCGGGTCGTTGTCGCGGATGGCGGCTTTCATTAGGCCCTTGGCGTCATACGGGGTAGCCGGGCAGACGACCTTGATGCCTGGGTGGGAGGCAAGGATGGCCTCGGGCGTGTGGGAGTGGGTGGCGCCGACGTTGGTACCGCCGTTAGCCGGACCGCGGATGACGATCGGGCAATTGATCAGGCCGCCGGACATGTAGCGGATGTTGCCGGCGTTGTTCACGATCTGGTCGAACGCGACGTACGAGAAGGACCAGAACATCAGCTCCATCACGGGACGGATGCCGAGCATCGAGGCGCCGATACCGAGGCCGATGAAGCCCGCTTCGGAGATCGGGGTGTCGACGATGCGCTTCGGACCGAACTCCTTGAGGAGGCCCTCGGTCACCTTATAGGCGCCGTTGAACTGGGCGACTTCTTCGCCCATGATGACGACCTTGTCGTCGCGCTTGAGTTCTTCGCGCATCGCGGCGCGGAGCGCCTCGCGGTAGGAAATGACAGCCATGACAGTGTGTGCGAAGAAGGGTTATTCGAAGATGATGGTGCCGCGGCTCGTGGTCTTCGGCCCGCGGTTGTCCTCTTCCCAGTAGATGTGCTTGGTGATATCGGCGACGGTGGGATCCGGCGATTCGTCGGCGAAGACGGCGGCCTTGTCGGCCTCGGCCATCGCGGCTTCATTGATCTGCAGGGAGAGTTCGGGGGTCAGGACTTTCTCGCGGAGGAGTTCCTGTTCGAAGGCGAGGACCGGGTCTTTCTTTTCGCGGTATTCCTTGATCTCTTCTTTGTCGCGGTAGGTCTTGTCCGGGTCAGCCATCGAGTGGCCGAAGTAGCGGTAGGTAAAGATCTCGAGGACGGTCGGCTTGGATTCTTCGTGGGCGCGCTTGAGGGCGATGGCCGTCTTGGCGCGGACTTCATAGACGTCGTGGCCGTTGATGACGTCCCAAGCCATGTTGTAGCCTTCGGCGCGCTTCGCGAGGCAGCCCGGGTGGGCGGTCGAGCGCTCCTGGGAGGTGCCCATCGAGTAGCCGTTGTTTTCGACGACGAAGATGACTGGGAGGTCCCAGAGAGAGGCCAGGTTGTAGGCTTCATGGACCGCGCCTTGGTTGACGGCGCCGTCGCCCATGTAGGCGAGGCAGCTGCCCTTGAGGCCCAGGTACTTAACGGCGTAGGCGAGGCCAGTGCCGAGGGGGGCTTGGCCGCCGACGATGCCGTGGCCGCCCCAGTAGTTCTTATCGGGGGCGAAGTAGTGCATCGAGCCGCCCTTACCTTGGGAGCAGCCGGTGACGCGGCCGGTCAGTTCGGCCATACATTCGTTCATGCCCATGCCGACCATCAGGCCGTGGCCATGGTCGCGGTAACCCGTGATGATATGGTCGTGCTTGCCAAGGAGGGAGATCGTGCCGGCGGCGACGGCCTCCTGCCCCACGTAAAGGTGGAGGAATCCGCCGATCTTACCCTGCTGGTAGATGCGGATGCAGCGCTGCTCGAAATGGCGGATACGAGCCATTTTGGTGTAAAGGGCGATCTTCTCGGCCTTTGACATAGATGCGTTGACCGGATCTTTGGCGTATTCCGAAGGACCGGCAGGGCGCTTCAGGGATTCCGGGTGGGTAAGGACAGCGGGCTTGGCCACGGTAGTTCGTTTGGATTGATTGGAGAGGTCTGGCGGGGAAGGTCAAGCGTCCCCTCCCTTCGGCTCAATTTGCCTTGACCCGCCTTGCCGCCAGCCTCCCTTTTCCTCTATCCTGCGTTCGTCTCAGGACAGACCCCTTATATGGAAGAAACCCACGAGGCTTTGGCCCGCGAATTCACCGTTCAGAACCGGATGGGCATCCACACCCGCCCGGCCGCTCAGATTGTCCGTCTAGCTAACCGCTACCCGGACGTTGAAATCACCGTTTCTAAGGACGAGGAGTCCGTGAACGGTAAGAGCATCATGGGACTCATGATGCTGGCCGCCGGCCAAGGGTCGAAGCTCCGCTTCTCCGTCCGCGGCAAGGATGGCGCCACGCTCCTCGTTGAGATGGAGGCGCTGTTCGCTCGCAAGTTCGACGAGTCCTGACCTTTACCCCCCATGTACGCCTTCCTCGCCTCCCTGATCTTTGTCGCCGCCGGCGAGGTGGCGCCTCCTCCTCCCGCCATCCCGGATCCCGAGGCGGTGCGTTACCTCCGGTCCAACGAACTCGCCGAGTGGAACAGCGCCATGCGTATCACCGCGGCTGGCGAGACCCGCGCCAAGACCGGGCAGAGCATCTTAAAGACGCTCGGCGGCGCTGTCGCCGACAGTAAGGGCCCTAAGGTCGGTGGACTCACCGAGACGCCTGAGCAGGTCAAGGTCCGCGCCCAGAAGATGATCGACGAAGGTAATGCGCAGATCCAGCAGGCCTTGCCCTCGTTGGTTCGCCTGCGTGCCGCCGCGGCCGCCCGCGCCGCCGAGAAGACCAAGCCAGTCAGCTTTTCCGCCGCCATCGCGCCGGTCGCCTGGAATGTCGCCGTCACCCAGTCCGTCGTCCGTCTGCAGAAGCAGGCGCGCGATCTCGGTTACGCCAAGGTCCACTTCGTCGGCTCGATCAGCCTGCTCGGTGATGGTAAACTCAATCGTCCCGAAGAACTTTCCGCCGACATCCGCGCCGCCTGGACGAAGGCCGACGACAAGTCGCTCGCACCCGTCCCGGCCGAAGGCTACGCCTACGTGCCCGGAGCCGACAAAGGCGCCCCCGCTCTTTCCAAGGGCCTGAAGCCTGCCACCGCGCCCAAGCAAGTCGCGATCGTCTGGGCTGATTATTACGCCGTGACCGCCGAAGGCGCGCGCGGCTTGCTCTTCCTTCGTCTGGCGGACGCCCACAGCATGCAGCTCGTCGCTTCAGAGGTCGCCTTCACTGAACTGGGCGCCGCCGCCGCTCCGGCCGGTACCTGTCAGGTTTCACTGCGCGACGACCGCAGTTTCCTTCCGCGCCTTAGCGAAGGCGGCGACTGGACGCTCGGCTTCGACCGTGCGAGTAATCCGCTCGGCTCGGCCCTGCTGGCGCATCTTTCCATCACTCAGAGCAAGGTCGGCGTCGCCGCCGCTCCTTACGTCGTGATCGTCACCGGCGGCGGCCCCGCCAGCGCCGAAGGCATCCGCGCGAAGTGGCGCGCCGTCACGGACACGGCTCCGGCCGGTTCGATTGCCTTCCATGTCTCGAGTATCCCGACCGGTGGCGAAGCCGTCGATGTCGGTCAACTGACCTTGAAGATCGCGCTCCCGGCCGCCACGAAGTGATCAGCCCTGCGCCTTGCGCGCGGCCTTCATCTCGATCGTCGTCGCGCGCTTGAGCTTCTTCACCTTGGCCGCGGTCAGCAGCTGGTGCGGACGCGTCATGCGGTCGATGAACAGGACTCCCTGGCAATGGTCGTGCTCGTGCTGCACGCAGCGGGCGAGCAGGCCCGCACATTCGAGGACGTGAGGCGCGCCGTCGGCGTCGCGGTAGCGCACGATGGCCCGCTCCACGCGCTCGACGTCGCCGGTGATACCGGGGAAGGAGAGGCACCCCTCGGTGTAGGTATCAGGCTCGCCAGCCGGCACGCTCACCGTCGCGTTGGCGAGGAGCATCGGCATGATCTCATCCGGCTGGCGGGGCTTGCCGTCGAGCAAGGGGAGGAAGTCCTCGTCGTGCACATTCATGACGAACAGCTGCAAAGAGAGTCCGACCTGCGGCGCGGCCAAGCCGATGCCTTTGGCGGTCTTCATCGCGCTCAACATCGCGTCGCCCAATGAACGCAGGGCGGGGCCGAACTCCTTCACAGGATCGCCTTTGGCCCGCAGGATCGGGTCGCCGTAGGGGCGGATGGTGAATTCGGCCATGGCTTCTGGTTACCTTTCTGCGGCGGGCGTGAAAGCGAAATCGCTCAGTCTTTCGGGCGGAAGTCGCCTTTTTCGCAGCGGCGGACGAAGGCTTCCGTGCGCTTGCGGATGCGATCCCATTTCTCACGGAGTTCCTGGGTCTCGTCGGCCGTGATGCGGTGGTCTTCCATCGCGTCGGCCACGTCGGCGATGAGCAGGCCGAATTCGCGGACGAGGGCGTTGGCGGCTTTATCCAGATTGCCACCTGGGGCTTCGCCTTCGACCGGGGTGAATTGTCCGCCCGCGCGCTGGGCGAGCCAGTCGACGATGCGGGTGTCGCCGGTGAGGTCGATGAGCAGCGCGGTTCGGTGCAGCGGGTTGGGCTGGCCGCTGCCTTTCTCGGCCGGCTCGCGCCACTTGTAGAGCATCGAGGCGGAGACGCCGAGGGACTTCGCGATCACGGCATGCTTGCCGGCTTCTTTCTCGCCCGCCTTGAGTAAGGCGTCCTGCAGAACGTGATGAGCTTCCTTGACTGGGGTGCGACGAGGGGCGGGCGGTTTCTTGGCCATGGCCGAGAATAGGTCGGGGGCGGCCATTTTCGCAAGCGTGACGGAAAATTACAGGCTGAGGGTGTTTTTGTAAGGGGGCTATGCATGGAAAAGATTGGAATGCGGCCCGCAAGGGGTAGGTTGGCCCCATGATGCTTTCAGCCGCCTCCCCTGAAGAGGTTTCCCTAGTCCTGCCGATCGGCTTACTCGTGTCCGGCCTGGTCCTGATCGGCGCGGAGTTCTTCCTCCCGACCGTCGTGCTCGGTTTCTTCGGCGCCGTCGTCTCCTTCGCCGGCATCTATCTATCGGCCGATGCGGGCGCGACGACGTGCGCGGTGTTCTGCGTCGTCTTCCTAGTCGTCCTCACGCTCGAGTTCTTCGCTTTCCGCCGCCTCCTGCCGCAGACCGCTATTGGTCGCTCGATGATCAACGTTAGCAGCAACGAAGGCGCCGCCGTACCGGCCGCCGCCGGTTACGCGGTCTATGTCGGCAAGGCTGGCAAGGCTGTCACGGTCCTCGCGCCTTCGGGTACCGTCGAGATCGACGGCACCTTGGTCGAAGCATTTTCCGTCGACGGTTTCGTCGAGCGTAACGCCGCCGTCGTCGTCACCGAGGCCGGTTCCGGCCGCGTGACCGTCCGCCGCTCCCGCTGAACTTTTCCCTCTCATGCCTACCATGCCTACCATCATCATCTGGATCGCAGCCGGCGCCCTGCTGCTGTTCGTCCTCTTCCTGCTCTCCTTCCTCGCCGTCTGGGTGCGCGCCCGCCTCGCCGGAGCTGAGGTCGGCCTCTTCGACCTCGTCGGCATGCGTCTGCGCAGCGTTCCCTACACCGTAATCGTCGACGCCAAGATCGCTGCCACCAAGGCTGGCCTCTCGGTCGACGTCGAGAAAATCGACGCCCACTACCTCGCCGGCGGCAACATCGTGCAGACGGTCCAGGCGCTCATCGCCGCCCAGAAGGCCGGCCTGCACCTCGACTGGAATCGCGCCTGCGCGATCGACATCGCCACCCGCGGCACGAACAAGTCCGTGCTGGAGGCCGTCCTCACCTCCGTCAGCCCGAAAGTCATCGACGTGCCTAATCCGGCCAGCGGCCGCACCACGATCGACGCCGTCGCCAAGGATGGCATCCAGGTGAAGGTGAAGGCCCGCGTGACCGTCCGTACCAACCTCGACCGTTTCGTCGGCGGCGCCCAGGAAGAGACCATCATCGCGCGCGTCGGCGAAGGCATCGTCACCACCATCGGTTCCTCCGAGAGCTATAAGATCGTCCTCGAGAACCCTGACCGTATTTCCAAGACCGTGCTTGAGCGCGGTCTCGACGCCAACACGGCGTATGAGATCATGTCGATCGACATCGCGGACGTCGACGTCGGCGACAACATCGGCGCCATGCTCCAGGAAGCCCAGGCCAACGCCAACAAGAACATGGCGCAGGCCCAGGCCGAAATCCGTCGCGCCGCCGCCGTCGCGCTCGAACAGGAGATGCGCGCCCGCGTCGAAGAGATGCGTGCCCGCGTCGTCGAAGCCGAGGCCCAGATTCCGCAGGCTCTCGCCGACGCGCTGCGTTCCGGCCGCATGGGTTACATGGATTACCAGCGTCTCGAAAACCTCCGTTCCGATACCGAGATGCGCAAAGGCATCGCCGGTGACGGCCCGGCGCCTGGCGCCAAGGCGTAAGCATGGAGCTGGCGCTCATCATCAAGGTCGGCATCGGCCTGGTCGCGTTCGTGGCCTGGCTGATCGGCAAGATCAAGGGTCCGGTCGAGCAGGCCCCGATGGCCGCAACGCCGCCGCCCGTGACCCGTCGGACGCGTCGCGTGCGCAATGCGCCGCCGCCCCTCGCGCCGGAGCCGGAGGCCCCGGCCCCGGTCGTCGCGACCCATCTCGACGCCACGTCCCTCGTGGTCACTCGCCCCGCTCGTGCGCATACGCGTACGCAGTTTCGCGGCTCGGCCGCTCTCCGCCAGGCGCTGGTCGCCCGCGAGGTGCTCGGGCTACCGTTGTCGCTGCGGCCGCCGCGTTTCTGATCAGCGTCGCGGCGCGAAGATTCGGGCGACGAGGTAGGGCAGCGCGCAGCAGAGCACGATGCCGGCGCCTGACGGCACCGCGGGTGCGTAGTAAGAAAGATACAGGCCGCCGACGCCGCCGAGCAGCGCGCAACCCGCTCCCCAGGCCATCACCTGCAGCACAGTGCGGCCGAGCAGTACGCCCGTCGCGGCGGGGATGACGAAGAGCGCGGTCGTGAGCAGGGCGCCGACGAGGCGGACGCACGCGACCGAGCCCAGCGCGACGAGCATGAGCAGTACGACGCGCATGAGCGCGGGCCGGGCGCCGAGCAGCGCCGCGTATTCTTCGTCGAAGGAGGCCAGCTCAAGTTCCTTATGCAAGGCCCGCAGGCCGAAGAGCACGACTCCAGCGGTGACGCCGATGACTAGCAGGTCTTCGCCGCCGACGGAGACCACGCTGCCGAAGAGCAGCCCGGCGAAGTCGCGCCAGGAGTTGGCCTGCTGCATGAGCGCGATGCCCGCCGCGAACATCACCGACAACATCACGCCGACCGCGCTGTCTTCGCTTGTGCCTTTGCGCGAGGCTAGCCAGGCCGCGCCGGCCGCGGTGAGCAAGGCGGCGACGAGTGCGCCGAGGTAAGGGGAGAGGCCGAGGAGCAGCGCGCCGACCACGCCGGGCAGGATCGAGTGCGTGAGCGCAGTGCTCACGAAGGCCATGCGCCGGAGCACGACGTACGCGCCGAGGCAGGCGCAGGTCGTCCCGCTGAGCAGGACGGCGAGCAGGGCGCGCACGAAGAAAGGTTCCGACAGTGGCTGCAGGAGGAGATCAAGCATGGCGGTGGTCGTGGCCGGAGCAGGCGTGGCGCGTCGAGACGGCCCCGTCGCGCATCTCGAGGATACGGTCGAAGCGGCCGAGGTCGGCGGGATCGTGCGTGGCCATCACGACGGTGAAGGTCGAGCCTTGCTCGAAGAGAAAACGGTCGATGATTTCGCGGCTCGGCTGGTCGAGGGCTGCGTAGGGCTCGTCGAGGAGGAGGATCTCCGCGCCTTGCACGACGGCCCGGGCGATGAGCGCGCGTTGCAGCTGGCCGCCGGACAGCGTGTGGACGGGTCGCTCCGCGAGTCCGGTCAGACCGAGGCGCGTCAGCGCGAGGTCGATGGCTTCGTCACCATGCCCGCATTCCTCGAACCATCCGTGGTGGGCGTAGGTGCCCATCTGCACCAGGCGCCGAAGCTTGAGCGGGAAATATTCGGTGAGATGCGGCCGCTGGGCGAGGTAGGCGATGCGACTGCGGCCGAGGCGAGGGGCTTCGCCGGCGATGAGGGCTTCGCCTGAGCGGATCGGCGTGAGGCCGGCGAGCACGCGCAGGAGCGTGGATTTACCGGAGCCATTGGGGCCGATGAGCGCGGTCCGGCATCCGCAAGGTATCTCGAAGGTCGCGTCATGGAAGGCGACCGGGCCGTCGAGGCGGGCGGCGGCGGAGAGCTGCTTGGCCGAGACGGCGATGCCTGGGCATCCGCCCTTCTCCTTCTGCGCGTAGGGTATCGAGGGTAGGACGGCGAAGACCGCGTCGCCGAGGTGGCGAGAAAGCGAGGTGAGGATTCGGCTCATTTTCGGAGGAGGGCCTGATGAAGCCGTTTGCCGTTGGTGAGCATCATCGAGGTCCAGGTGTCGCCGGGTTGTCCGGGCGGCTCGAGGTATTCGAAGGAGAGGGCGAGCGGGGGAGGGAGGCCGGCGTCTTCGGTCAGTCTCCGGGCGAAGGCATCATTCTGGCCTTCATCCGTGACGATCACGCGGATTTTCTGTTTCCGAATCAAGGAGAGCAGTTCGGAGAAGTGGTGGGCGGAGGGGTCAGCCGATTCGGCGGAGCCTCCGGCAAGAATCGTCCCAGCAACCGTCAGCCCGTAGTGATGGGCAAATAAATCAAGGTTGGCGTGATGGGAGACGAGGGCGCGCTGCTCCGGATTAATCTCACCGAAGAGCTTACCCAGCACCGAATCGACCGATTCAATTTCCTTAAGATATTGTCTATAAGCGACTTGAGTTGATTCTTTGCCGCTGATTTCACCCAGCCTTCCCGCCAATGCCTTCACCATGTTTTTGACCATGGTGGGGTCGGTCCAGGCGTGAGGATTTGATGAGGGGTTCTGGGTCGCGTCAGAGGCGTTATATCGACTGAGCCAAAGGATGGTATCAGAACGCCCGTTGGCCTTACCCCAAGCGGCGAGCCAAGGTTCAAATTCCGGACTCATGGCGACGATCAAGGTCGCGCGGCGTAAGTCTTTCGCATGGCGGGGGCTGAGCTGGAAGCCGTGCGCCTCGCTGCGGGGCGGGATGATGCTTATCGACTCAAAACCATTACCACCAATGATTTGCACCCAATCGTGAATGACCGTAAAGCTTGAGACGACGACCGGTTTTTCTTGCGCGAGGGCCTGCCCGCCGAACCAGGGTGTCGCGGATAGGATCAAGGCTGTCAGGAGGCGAAGCACGAAAAACGAGCCTCACAGCCTTTGGCTCCAGATGCAAGAAGTTTGCATTTAACAATTGTTCCAATCCTGCTGGTTTTTGCGTTTGCCTATGCCCTCCACTCGCAACAGATTTCCCCTCCCCATGCCCCAAGCACGTGCTGTTTTTGCCAGCCTAATGGCTTATTGCCTGTCCGTATCCCTCGTTTCCGCTCAGGCGACCAAGGCGGAAGGCGCCACGGGCAAAAGCCCGGTCTCCGTGCGCTCCGTGCACTTCGACCCGGTCAAGATCGGCGGCCAGAAGAACGAATGGATCCGCATGCAGGTCGAACTACAGGCCAATTTCAATCCCGAGACCAAGGTCGCGGCGGAAGACAAAGTCGGCAAGCGGGCCGCCAACAAGCAGTGGGTCGACAAGGTCAAGGTGACCGTCACCCAGATTTTTAAGCCGGTCGCCGCCAAGGATGCGGCCGAGTTCTCCTATTACCGCTCGTCGGCCACCGTGCTGACCATGGAAATCGGCTCGCCGCGCTCCGTCTACTTCTACCTGCCTGGAGATATCGTGAAGCGTGACCGCCTCAAGATGCAGCCCGACTACTTCTACGTGCAGCTCGACGTCGGCGGCACCGAAGTCCCCCTCTTCAATGAAGCCGGTCGCCTGACCCCGGATATGCTCGCCGCCGTCCACAAGATGTTCGTCAGCAAGAAGGATTTCGACGGTGCGCGCGAACAGGCCGACCGCGGCGTCAACGCCAACGCCGGCATGCTGCGCCCTCAGTTCATGGTGCCGTACGCCATCTTCGACACTTTGCCGCAGGGTTCGCCTTCCCCCGAGTTCATCCGGGAAGACAGCGCCCGCTAATCCCCCTCCACCCCTCGTTTTCGTATGAGCCAGAAGAAGGCCACCATCGTCAATCTCGCCGCATCGAACGTCTCGGTGTCCCAGTTCTCCGTCGAAGCGGGCAGCTTGGTACTCGAGCAGTTCTTCGTCGAAGAAATCGCCCCCGGCCTCACCGGCGACGACGAGTGGTTGAACGCGGCGATCGCCGCCCTGGCCAGCTTGGTCAATACGCATGAGCTCAAGGGCCGCGTCACCGTCATCGCCCCCGCTTTCCTTCTCCTGCAGAAGCCGCTCAAGGTGCCGCAGGTCGAGCGTGCACGTCAGGCTCAGATTGTCGCCTTCGAGGCCCAGAACGCCATTCCCTATCCGCTCAACGAAGTCATCTGGGACAGCCAGTTGATGGCCTCGGACGGCGTCGAAGCAGAAGTCCTTCTCTTCGCCCTGCGTACCGAGATTGCGGCCAAGATCGCGAACATGGTCACCTCGACCGGCCTGCGTCCGATGTCGATCCAGGCCGCCCCGCTGCTCGACAGCCAGGCCTTTCGCCTCGCCGGTGGTTCCGCCGCCGAGGAAGTCCTCATCATCAATGTCGGCGCCCGTTCGACCACGCTCAGTTTCGTCGGCCCCAGCGGCGTCAACATCCAGTCGGCCACCAACATTGGCGGCAACCTCCTCACGCAGGGCGTCTCCGATAACACCGGCCAGCCTTTCGCCGTCTCCGAAGCGATCAAGGTCGGTTACTTCTCCGGCGTCGTCCAGCTGACCGAGTCCGACCCGCAGGTCGCCATCCTCCAGGCCAACACGCAGACCTTCATCCGTCGCCTCGCGCAGGACATCAATCGCCGCCTGATCAATGTGCGCCGTGGCGCCAATGGCCGCCAGCCCGCCCGCATTCTCGTCACCGGTCGCGGCTCCCAGGTTCCCGGACTTTCCGAGCAGCTTTGCGAGACCCTGCGCCTTCCGGTCGAAGTCTTCGATCCCTCTTCGGTCATCACGCCGGGCGCCGGTATCAACCCTGAGCAGCTCGAGCGCGCCAAGTATCAGATCACCGAAGTGATCGGCGAAGCCGCTCGCCTGACCCTGCCGCAGCCGATCGGCGTCAACCTGATCCCGCGCGACATCGCTTCGCAGCAGGCCTTTGACGCGCGCAAGCCCCGTCTGGTCGTCGCCGCTCTGCTCGCTGCCGCCGCTCCTTTCTGCGTCTGGCTCGCCTTCGCTTCCGCCGAGGGCTGGAACAACGCCCAGGCCCAGACCATTCACGACCGCCAGCTCGAGCTTTCCGCCCGTCGCAACACGATCGAAGAGTCTCGCAAGAAGGCCGCCGAGATTTCCGCCAAGACCAAGGAGATCGAACAGGTCGTCCTCAACCGTTCCAACTGGCCGGCCTTCCTCGGCGACCTCCAGTCGCGCGTCGGCACCCTCAAGAACACCTGGATCGAAGAGATGCACGTGAAGTACGAGACCCTTCCCGTCGCTGCCGCCGTCGATGGCCAGCCGGCGCCTGCTCCGGTCGTGGTGACCAAGGTCGTCGTCTCCGTCCGCTTCCTCTTCGCCGAAGTCCCCTTCGATGTTAAGCAGTACCGCTCGCAGGCCGAGAAGGCCCACATCGGCCGCCTGCTCGATGTCGTCCGCAAGTCTCCCTATGTCACCGCCGTCCCGGAGAACGAGATCATCGTCACCGACCAGACCATGAAGGCCGCCGACAATAAGACCGAGATTCGGATGACCCCTAAGGCCACCCTCACCCTCGTCATCCAAAAGGACAAGGCCCTCTAAGCCATGCAGAATTTCAAGAAAAACCTCGGCTTCAATCTCGCACTCATCGCGATTGCTGGGCTGTTCCTCGCCGGCTGCGCTATGGCTTTCCTAGCCTACCGCGGAAGCACCGACTCAGCACTCAAGCTGGCTAAAGCCCGCAAGGAACAGGCCGCCCTGCTGAACGGGCACGCCTTCGTGCCGGGCGCCGCGGCCGTCTCGCTCAACGACGACAACGTCAAGAAGGCCGCCGACGACGTCAAGGACCTCGAGTCCCATCTCGCCTCGCTGATTGCCTTGGTCTCCGGCAATCCTGACCTCGCCATCAAAGGCAAGGCTTCAGCCAACTCCGCCGAACTCAGCGCTCTCTTGCGCGAATCCGTCGATGGCTGGCGCAAGCTCGCCGCCGACCAAGGCATCAAGTTGATGCCGAACGACCCGACCGCCTTCGGTTTTCATCGTTACATTCATAACCAAGGGACTTCGCCGAAGCGCGATTTCCAGAAGGTCGACCAGCAGCGCCAGATCATCGACTTCATCGTCCGTCAGCTCGCCGAATCCCGCCCAGCCGGCTCTCCCTTGCTCATCGAGTCCGTCGACCGCGAGCCCGTCGAGACATTCGTCCTGATCCCCGAAAGCAAGCCCGGCGCCGGCACCTACGTCCCGGATGCGGATGGCTCTAAGAACGAAATCGACGAGTTCATTCCTTCCCGCAGCTTGGACCGCCGCGGCCTCATCGAATCCTTGTCCTTCCGCGTTCGTTTCGTCGGTTACACGCCGACCCTGCGCACGTTCGTGAACAAGATCCGCAACTCCGGCCGCCCGGTCGCCATCACGACCATCGACGTCGGCCTGGCCTCCAAGGAGGTCGAGAAGCTGCTTTCCATCAGCGCCGCTCCGTCCGCCTTACCTGGTGCCGCCGCTCCGGCCGCCGCTCCGGCCGTGCTCGGAGGTTTCTTCGGAGCCGAAGAGCCGGTCGCCACCAACGGCACCAAGCCTGCCACCCCTCAGGTGGATCAGCGCGTCCTGGTGGTGCCGCGCAAGCTCTCCTCTTTCGTCGTGCAAATCGACTACCTTTCCATCCCAGAGAAGCCTGCGGCCGCCGCCGAAGGTGAACCCAAGAAATAAAGCATCCCGGTTATGAATTCTCGCAAGGACATCATCCTCGTCATCCTCGGCGCGCTTCTGCTTGTCGCCGGTTCCGTGGTGTATCTGACCCCCGGCCTGGTGGCGCCCGTCGTCCCGGATGCCGAAGCCCAGGCCGCCACCATCAAGCTGCTCAAGGATGCCGTCCCTCGGGGCGAAGCCTACCCTTCGACTCCCCGTGCCTCGTTGGAAGATAACGTGAAGGATTGGCCGACGCCGGAAGAGAATGATGACAACTGGGATTACGATCTCTTCACGACGATCGACGTCGTCTGGGATCCGGCGGTCAAGGATTACGTCCCCCGTAGCCGCAAGGCCGAGGAACTACCTCCTTTCGGTATCGCGCTGGTTTCCGCCGGCCATCCGACCTACACCTTCATGCTCGTCCAGTCCACGATGGGACCTGGCAAGAAAGAGGAAGATCGCCTCTTCACGCTGAAAAACGTGAAGACCAAGCAGTACCTCGACGACTGTAAGCTGAACAAGCCCATCGCCGAGGCTCCTTACCTCACGCTCAAGTCCTACAAGGTCATCAAGGGCAAGGATGCCGACGGTATCCCGTTCACCCGCAACCTGTTGACCGTCGATGACCGCCAATTCGGCCAGATTGTCGAAATCGACGACGAGAAGCCGACCGAATTCACCGCTCGCACCGACATCATCATCAGTTCCACTTCCGACGCGACCTGGAGTCTTACGCTCCATGCCGTTGGGGATAAGTTTACCTATAATGGGGCCCATTATGTGGTCAAAGGCATTGACTTGCCTAACAAGAGCGTGAGTTTTGACAAATCCTTCGCTCTTAACCCCAAGAAGCCGAAGAAACTGATCTCTGATCCGCAGACGCTCACCGTCCCGGCGCCTCCGCCTCCGGTCGTTAAGCCGAAGACCGCGACTCCCCCTCCCGCCACCAAGGCACCCACCCTTAAGAAATAATTTTCAACGCACCCACCCCATGAAAAATCTCCACCGTTCGCAGCTCGCTTGGGCAGCACTCGCTCTGGCCCTCGCCGCCGGCTCCCTCATCGCCCAAGACGGCGATGCCGCCGCGCGCAAGCCACAGCTCCTCGCTGAGGCGCTGAAGGCCCGCGATGAAGGCAACTTGCAGGCCGCCAAGGAAAAGTTCCAGGCGATCCTCGCCATCGACGCCAAGGATGTCGGCGCCACGGAAGGCCTCGCCTCCGTCGCCTCCGCCATCGCCGAAGCCGAAGCCGCCAAGAAGGCCGCCGACGCCGCCTCTGCCCCGAAGACCGACGCCCCAAAGACTGAGGCCCCTGCCGTCACGGCCGACGAAGCCGCCTCCAATGAGAAGCTCTTCGCCCAGGTCAGCAAAGTCATCGAAGACGCTCGCAAGAAGTCCGCCGCCGGCGACCACAAGGGCGCCCTCGAACAGCTGGACGCCGCCACCGGCGCCCTTGCCGCGAACACCGCGCCCGCCGCTCAGGGCCTGCGCGACTCCATCTCCCTCGCCAAGCAGGATGTCGGCGTCGCTCGCGATGCCGGCGGCCCCACCGCTGCCAAGGAAGAGGTCAATCGCCTCGCTCGCGCCAACGCCGACTCCATCGGCAAGCAGGGTGATGTCGTCTCTTCCGCCGAAAGCCTGATCCGTCAGGGAACCGCCGAATCCATCGACAAGGCCTTGAACGACCTCGATGCCGCCGACCGCAACCTCGGCACCGCGAGCCTTTCCAACGCCGGTCTCAAGGAGCGCATTAAGGATGCCAAGGGCTCCGCTCTCGCCCGCCGCGCCCTCGTCGCCATCGAAGCCCGTGACATGATCAAGGCCACCGCCGTCATCGGCCAGTACGCCGAACTCAAGGGTAAGGATGATGCTAGCGTCGTCCGCCTCCAGAAGGAATTCGCCTCCAAGCGCAATGACCCGACTTACCGTAATGTCGACGAGCTCTCCCCGGGCCTCCGCATCAAGGACGACAAGGTAAACGAGCTGCTCGTCAAGGGCCGCGCCCGTTACCTCTACGGCGACTACCAGGGCGCCCTCGATTCCTACCGCGAAGTCCTCCAGTACCAGCCGAACAATTCCGAATCCAAGGCTTACCAGATCCGCATCCGCCAGATGCTGTCCGAAAATTCCGGTCAGTGGAACCGTGGCGTGACCAAGGGCAAGCTCCTCGAGCTCCTCGACGAGACCTGGAAGCTCCCGGAAGTCTTCAATCGCGAAAACGTGAAGGTCGACTCCGCCAACGGCAACGACCCGGTGATCGAGAAGATGAAGTCCATCCAGCTCCCCGAAGGCTTCATCGTCCGCGACCAGCCGCTCGACCGCGCTCTCGCCCTCCTGCAGACGCAGGCCGCCTCCTACGACAAGGACCAGAAGGGCGTGAACATTGTCCTCATCGATACGGCTAACAAGAACCCCACGGTCAACCTGCAGCTCCGCGGCGTCTCCGTCTACCAGGCTCTTGATTACACCTGTAAGCGCGTCGGCTTCAGTTTCACCGTCGGCTCCGGCGGTATCGTCGAAGTCCGTGAAGATTCCGGCGACAGCCTCCTCGAGACCGAAATCTACCCCCTGTCCACGGCCGCCGTCCTTAAGATGACCGGTCTCAGCGCCGGTGGCACGGGCGCTCCAGCTGCTGGTGGTGCTGCGAGCAGCCCCTTTGGTGGCGCCGCTGCCGGCGGTGCCGGTGCCGGCGATGGCCAGCGTCCGGAAGAAGTCGCGATCAAGAACTTCCTCACCCGTTCGGGCGTGGCGTTCGAGCTCCCGTCTACCCTCTCGTATGACGGCACAAACCTCATCGTGTACCAGAGCCGTAAGAACCTGGACCGCGTGAAGAACATCATCCGCCGCTACTCCGACATCAAGCAGGTCCACATCGAAGCCAAGTTCATGGAAGTCGAACAGAAGATCCTGAACGAACTCGGCGTGAACTGGAGCCTCGCTCCGACCGGAGGCGGCACCGGCAACGTCAACGCTGCGACGAACCTCCGTTCGATCAACTCCGTCTTCGCGAGCAACAATGCCACCGTGCGCCAACTGAACGTGACCGGCAACCTTCCCATCCCGCAGCCTGCTCCGAACTTCCCGGGAGGTATCAACCTGGGTAACACGAACTCCTCCTACTCGGGTACCGTCGGCATCATCGGAGCCGAGACCCTCGGCGTGGCCATCCGCGCCATCGAAGAGAACGCCGGCAGCGACCTGATGTCCTCCCCGAGCCTCACCGTCCTCGACGGTAAGACCGCGGTCATCAAGGTGGCCCAGCTCCTCCGCTACCCGCAGGCTTACGGAGACACCCAGTCCAACGTTGGTACCGCCTCCACGACCGGCACCGGTGGTTCTTCCACCTCCGTCGCGATCACCGCCGGTACGCCTCAGGACTTCACCATCCAGGAAGTCGGCGTGACCCTCGAAGTCACCCCGACCGTCGCGGCTGACGACTCGATCGCCCTCAACCTCAAGCCGAAGGTGACCGAGTTCGAAGGCTTCGTCGAATACGGCGGTACCTCGATCGCTATCTCCGGCGCAGTGACCGTCTCCGTGCCCTCCGGCTTCTTCCAGCCGATCTTCAGCACCCGCGAAGTGACCACTGACGTCACCGTCTTCGACGGTGCCACGGTCGTCATCGGCGGCCTGACCCGCGAAGAAGTGAAGACCGTCGACGACAAGGTCCCGGTCCTCGGCTCCATCCCGCTCATCGGCGCAGCCTTCCGCTCCACCGGCAAGACCATCCAGAAGAAGAGCCTGATGGTGTTCGTCACCGCCAACCTCGTCTCTCCGGGCGGCGCCACCCTGCGCAGCACCCATCCGGGCATGCGTGCTGGTTCGACCTTCTCGAACCCCACGCTCATCTCCCCGGGCGGCGCAGTCTATCGCGAGCCGATCGAACTCGCTCCTCCCTCTGGTCCTGCCCCGGTCGTCGCCGAGCCGGCCAAGTAAGCCAAGCCTCACGCTTCGCTGATAACGGGCCCGCCATTCGGCGGGCCCGCTTTTTTCTCGATGGTCCGACCGGGTCGAGCGACACTCCCTTCATGCGCTGGCTGCTGATCGACGGCTTCAATCTGGTCTTCCGGAGCCACTTCGCGATGGAGCGGTCCAACCTCCGTCGACAGAGCGACCAATTCCCGACAGGCGCCTTGCACGGCTGGATGAAATCGCTCCAGGACCTGCGGGAAGGGGAGAAGCCGGACCGCTGCGCCGTCTTCTTCGACCTCGGCGGCTCGGACCGCCACCTCGCGGTGCTGCCCGACTACAAGGGCCAGCGGGATGAGACGCCCGAGGAAATCGTCCAGCAGCTGCCGGAAATCAAGCGTCTCACCGCGTTGCTTGGCTTCCAGACCTTCGAACGACGCGGCGTCGAAGCCGACGACCTGATTGCCACCGCCGTGCGCATCCTCTCCGCGTCCGGCGACGAGTGCGTGATCGTCAGCGCCGACAAGGACTTCGGCCAATGCGTCGGCGGTCCGGTCAGCCAGCTTGCTCCGCCGCCGACGGCGAACCCGGCGATGGGTTGGCGTCGCCTCGATGCGGCTGCGGTCACCGGAAAATTCGGCGTTCCGCCGGAGCGCATTGCCGACTACCTCGCGCTCGTCGGCGACACTTCCGATAATATCCCTGGACTGAAGGGCGTGGGACCGAAGACCGCCGTGAAATGGCTCACCGAGTATGGCGACCTCGAGGGCGTGCTGGCGGCGGCCGATACCATGCAGCCCGAGCGTTTTCGTGAGCAGGTGAAGGCCGAGGCGGAGCGCATTCGAAGTAACCTCAAGCTTGTCACCTTCCAGACCGATTTCGAATTTTCGCCCGGCCAGCCCGTCGCGGAAGACATCGCCGGGGTGGAAGCGTTCCTGGTCGAAATGGAGATGCATTCGACGCTCCGCCGTTACCAGTCCAAGCATGGGCGGGCTACGACTGCGCCTGAACCATCGGCACCGCCGATCGAAGCGCCGAAGCCGAAGGCCAAGCCGCCAGCCGACGCGCAGCAGGGAGAGTTATTCTAGCCAACAAAAAGGCCCGCCGGTGAAGGCGGGCCTTGTGGCGAAGACCAAGCGCGCGGCTTAGTTCTTCTTATCGGCCTTCTTCTCGAGCTTCGGCATCTCGACGACCGGAGCGGCGGCGGCAACCTGCTGCTGCTGGGCGCTGGCGACGATGCCCTGGATCTGGTTCACTTCTTCCTGGTTGAGCAGGATGACGAACTTCGATTCGAGGACTTCGATTTCGTAATTGTGGGTGATCGAGTAGCCGACGCTTTCGGCCATCTCCTTGTTGCCCTTTTCGAGGAGATCGCGGGTCTGGTCGAGCTGCGTCTGGATACGGGTTTTCTCTTCGTCGTTGGTGGAGCGCTTCAGCAGCTCGGTGAGCTGGAGGAAGGCGTCGCGGCGGGCTTGGAGGACTTTGGCGAACTGGTCGAACTGGACGACGAGGTCGAGGCCGCGGATCTCGGCGGTCTGGAGGAGGCGACGGTCGCCACGGATGACGAGCTGCTCTTCTTTGAAGTCAGCGGCGGAGCGGGCCTTGGCGGCTTCTTCCTCGGAGATGACGGCGAAGAGACGGAGGGCGGTGTTGATGAAGGTCGACTGGCGGTTGGCCACGGCCGGGACGTTGAAGCCCCAGACCTTGGCGAAGACGGCGTCCTTCTCGTTGAAGTCCTTGATCTCGGCTTCGCCGACCTTGATCAGCGCGTCGCGTTCGACGGTGGTGAGGGCGACCTGGATGCGCTGCTGGAGCTGCTGGATGCGGCCGAAGTGCTGGCCGAGGGTCTGCAGTTCCTGCTGGAAGCGGGCGAGCGAGCCCTGGTTGGAGATCGTGAGGACGACGCGGGCCAGGTTCTGGCCGAGCGGGATGAGCTCGATGACCGGGCCTTTGGGGGCTTCGGCCGGAGCGGCGGTGGTTTCGGTGGCGGACATGTTAGGGGCGGGGTGGGGGTGGGGTAAGGGGCTTACTTCTTATCAGCAGAGGTCGGGGCCTTGGCTTCGATGGCCTTCTTCTCTTCTTCCGTGATCTGGACGGAGAGCTTGGCTTCGGAGGGCAGGGTGATGGCTTCGGCGTTGAAATCGAAACCACGGGACTGCTTGAACTCACCGAGGCTCTTGGTGAGGTCGTCCTGGATTTCCTTGATGGCCTTCTCGACCTTCTTCTTGTCGTCGTCCTTGGTCAGCTTGGGCTGGAGGTCGATGAGCTGCTGGAGCTGGCTCTTGGCATCGGTGATGCGCTTGAGGGAGAGGCCGAAGGTCTCGACTTCGCCCTGGCCGGAGATGGTGTCGCGGATCTGGAACTTCTTTTCGCCGGTGGAGATGATCGTGTCGGCCTTGAAGTCCTTGGAGGCGGAGAGCTTGGTGAATTCTTCGTTCGAGATCGGGGTGGCGATCACGGCTTTGGTGGCGGCGAACTGGTAAGGACGCTCGATGCTGAAGCCGTTGTAGAGCTTGGTCATCGATTCATTGTCGCCCTTGAGCTTGGCGCTCTTGGCGGCGATCTCGTGGCCACGGGCTTCCTTTTCGGGGGTGGTGAGGGCGTTATCGAGGAAGACCTGGAGGCGCTTCAGCTCTTCGACCTGCTGGCTGAGGACCTGGATGTTCTTCTGGAAGTTGAGGCAATCGCCGATGCTCTTGCCGACCCAGACTTCGGCGAAGTACGCCTTCTGCTCGGCCTTGGCGCCGCCAGCGAGTTTGACCTCTGGAGCCGGAGCGGCGGCCTTGGTTTCGGCGGGCTTGGCTTCCTGAGCATTCAGGGAGACGCAGAGAGCAGCCAGGAGGAACGAGAACTTGTTCATGGGAGTGGGGAGGGAGGATTGAACATAGGCAAAAGGTCCCTCTGGACTACCAAAAAATAGCGACTCCCTTACTTTTTCGGCTTCTGCAAGGATTGCTCGATAATCTTGGTCAAATCCACCTTTTCAGCGTCTTTCTGGAGCTGTTCGTCGGCCAAGACGGCCCGGACCTTTGGGTGATCGATGAATCCTGTTAAGTCATTGTTATTCAACAACTCACGTACTTTCTTATCTTCCCAGGCTTGGTAAAGGGTCGGGTGGGCGGCTAAGGCGCGAATCTCAGGCTGGGCCATGAGCCTACGCCGGGCCTCCGGGTCGGCCATCAGGCGCCGGGTCTGGCGGATGAGCGTCCGTTGCTTATCAGGAATCGGGGACCAGTCCTTCAGGTCTGCGGTGAAAGGGGTGCCGGCGAGGTCGTTCCGGATCTCGACCGTCCAGTGGTGTCGACTGTCCCCGGGTTTCTCAAAGAGGTCGTAGACCGAGGCCACGGTCGCCAGGACGGCGACGCAGATAAGGAAATAGAGCAGGCCCGTCCAGCAACCCACCAGCGAACCCAAGATCGGGCTCTCGGCTTCCGTCTGGCCTTCAGGCTGGCGACCCAGTCGCCAGAAGAGCGCGTAGCAGGCCAGGCCGGTCAGGCAGGTCAGGATGACTACGCCGGTGAAGCCGCGCAACACCCAAGGGTAGGAGGTGCCTTGGAGGCAGGCATGCCCGAGGTCCGAGCCGAAGAGCCAGCCGACGAGCTGGCCGGTCGCGAGCGCCACGGGTCCAGCGAGCTGGCGCATGGGGCCACGACGATAGCCGCGCCAGGCTCCGCGGACCATCAGCAGCGCGAGGACGACGAGAGCGACCCAGACGGTCACGGAGAGGGTGGGGACTTCGGCGGCCATCAGGATTCACCGAGCACCTTACGGATGGACGGTTCACGGGCTTCGATGCTCTCGGCCAACTGGAACTGCACCAGCGCGCGGCGCAGGTTATGGCCCGGGTAACGGACCTTGAAGTAGACGTCGCCGGCGAGATGGTCCGCAAGGAAGCGGATGCCGAGCTCGAGCGGGATCAGGTGGATGCAGTCGAAGAGATGGCGGTGGTCGGCCTGGCTGAGGAAGTCCTTCGCATGGGCCTGATAACCCCTGTAAATCATGCTGAAAAGCTCGAGGTCGAAGATGACGGAGCCGAGCTCGGAGGCATCTTCGCCGGCCGGATTGCACACGGAACGCATCGCGTCGCCGATATCATAATGGACCAAGCCAGGTTGCACGGTGTCGAGGTCGACGATGCACGTCCCGCGGCCGGTGGACTCGTCGATCATGATGTTGCCGACCTTCGGATCGCCGTGCGTGGTGCGCAGTCCGAGGTCGCCGTGCGCCCGGGCATCCTCGAGCACGGAACAGCGCGTGCGGCGTGCTTCGACGAAGCGGACGGCACGCTTGGCCTCCTGTGAGGCGTTGAGGAGATCTTGACCGGCGGGCGTCGCGAGCGCCGCGTCCATCTTGGCGAGGTAGCCAGGCGTAACGTGGAAGCCGGGCAGCGCGTAGCCGAGCTTCTCGGCCGGCAGGTCGCTGACCATGCGATGGAAATGGCCGAGGACGATGCCCGCTTCATGGGCGTGCTCCGGGTTACGCACCTTCTCGTAGGCGTGCGCGCTGGCGATCTGCGAAATCGCGCGCCAGAGGTCGCCATCGACGTCCGTCACCCAGTCCTCGCCGGTCTTCGTCTGGATGATCTTCGGGAGCTGCCAGATGCGGTCCGCGCCTTCGGCCTCCGTCTCGAGCTTGGCGTGACAATGGTCCGTGAGCACGCGCATGTTCTGCATGATCACTTCCGGGTTCGGGAAGACCGACTTACGGATGCGCTGCACGATGAACCGTTGCTCCGAGAAGGTCGTCCGGAAGATCGCCAGGTAGGTGTCGTTGACGTTGCCCGAGCCGTAGGGCTCGACGGTCACGAGCCTTCCCTGGACGTCGAATTGGCGGGCGATGAGGGCGGCTCGCATGGGGCTTTCGGGCTAATTTGTGGTTAGTTTCTGGGCTGGCGAGGGCATTCCCACGTCGCCAAGGCTTGATTTCCGCCCCGGGCTCCTCATGTTCATCGTTCCTCTGCGACGCCACCTTAGCTCAGCTGGTAGAGCATCTCATTCGTAATGAGAATGTCGCCGGTTCAAATCCGGCAGGTGGCTCCATCGCAGGGGACAATTTCCTAGCAGACCGTTTGCCCGCCCGGGCTTTCCCTCCAACCTTTCCGACATGAGTCGCGCCGACCATCCGCCCCGCAGCGGGGATCTTTCCCGTCGCTACGACCGGAATTTCCGGGCCGATGACGCGTACCGCGCCACGTTGCCGGACATGCAGAACAAGGACGCTTCCCTGATCCAGGGCGCCAATGTCCCGATTCAGCACGTCGGCATCTCCGGTTTCCGCCTGCCGATGCTCGTCGCCACCCGTGACGGCAAGCCGATCACGCTCGAGTGCACGGTCACCGGCTCGGTGTCCCTCGCGGCCGACCGCAAGGGCATCAATATGTCCCGCATCATGCGGACCTTCTACGAATTCAAGGACCGCGTACTCTCGCACGAACTCCTCGAAGAGGTGCTGGTCCGCTACAAGAAGGACCTCGATTGCAGCCGCGCCCGCATCATGGTCGAGCTGCGCTACCCGATCATGCAGAAGTCCCTGCGTTCGGGCCTCGAAGGCTGGCAGTATTACCGCGTCATTCTCGAAGGCACCATCGATGATCTCGATCGCCTCCGCCGCTACGTCCATTTCGACTTCGTGTACTCCTCCGCCTGCCCTTGCTCCGCCGAGCTCGCTGAGCACGCCCGCGAAGAACGCTCCGCCTACGGCATCCCGCACTCGCAGCGCTCCAAGGTCCGCGTGGTCGCCGAGGTCTCGCCCGGTCGCTCCCTCTTCGTCGAGGACATGAAGGACCTCTGCCTCAAAGGCCTCCAGACCGAGACCCAGGTCATGGTGAAGCGCGAGGACGAGCAGGCCTTCGCCGAGCTCAACGGCGCTTATTCCAAGTTCGTCGAGGACGCCGCCCGCGTGGTCTACGAGCAGTTCGACGCCGATGCGCGCGTGCACGACTTCGTCATCGCCTGCTCGCACCTCGAGTCCCTCCATTCCCATGATGCCGTCTCGGTCATCAACAAGGGCATGCCGAGCGGTCTTTCGGCGGATTTCAGCAATTTCAGAGACCTGATCTGCTAGTCTGCTGACGGCTTGCCTGCTTGGGGTGGCCGTCATACGGTCACTTTCATGAGGGGGTAGCTCAGCTGGATTCAGAGCAGCAGCCTTCTAAGCCGCCGGTCGCGGGTTCGAGTCCCGCCCTCCTCACCACTTTCCTAGCCCGCCGCCCTTTTCGGGGAGGCGGGCTAACCGTATCCGGATGTTCTGGGTTTGCGGCAGGCTGACCTAGCGACTACTCCCAGTCATGCAAATCCACGTCGCCCGGAATTCCGCTCAGCTCGGGATTTTCGCCCCCGAAGAAATCCAAGCCGGCCTGCAGTCGGGTCGCTTCCACGCCACCGACCTCGCCTGGCGCGATGGCATGGCCGCCTGGACTCCTCTCGGCGACTGGCCGGAGTTCCGCCTCACCGGCGTGCCGGCTTCGCCCTCTTCGATGCCCGCGGAGCCGATGTCGGTCTCGACGATTCCATGGGAGCAGGGCAAGTCGCTCGGCTCGTTCTTCGCGACGCTCAAGGCCGCGATCGTGAACCCTACGACTCTCTCGACAGGGCGCTTCGCTTTCGGTGATTGGGTGGTCTTTTGTTACGTAGGCGTACTGATCTCATTGCCGTTCCAGCTAATCAACGTCGTCGCTTTCGGAGATAAGAACGCCCAGGTGGTCGAATGGCTCCGCAGTCTGAACATACCCGAGTTGAGCAAGGCTATAGCACAAATGGCGCAGGCCGAGCCGGCGCCGGCCTGGGCAACACTCTTCGGCGCCCTCGTGGGGATGGCTTTTACGCCGCTCATCTACGCCTTCCTCGCCTTGCTCCATTGGGTCGGCCAGCGAATCTTCCGCTTCCAGGTTTCCGTGGAACGAACAGTATCTGCCGCTCTGCTCGCCACCGCAATCATGGCAGTGCTCATGGCGCCGTTGCAGTTGCTCGGCTTTAGCTTTACTGTGCAGATGGCGTTGGGCGCGGTGGTGCTCATCCCCGCCAGCGTGATCTATTACCGCGCCTTCGGCGCCGCGACGGGGGTCAGCCCATGGACCCAGTTCGGCATCTCCTGCTTCGTCTGGTTCGTCCTTTGCTGCTGTTGTTGCTTCACGCCGCTCATGCTGTTCGTCGGCGCGTTCTCCAGGGGGCTCACCCACTGATCGGTGCTTCGGCTAATCCGTAGACCTGCCTATCCGGGCGAGCTTAATCACGAGCTCGTCTGGCCGGCGGCGTTTCTCGGCGGCGCGGTGTTCGCCTGGGGATGGTTCCTGTCTGGTTTACAGCTACCGCAGTGCGTCTTCATGCGCCTGACGGGTCTGCCGTGCCTTGGCTGTGGCGGGACACGCTGCGCCCGCAATCTGGTTAATCTCGATCTGGGACAGGCGTTCTTATTCCATCCGGGCTTCTTCCTCGTCGTGATGTTGGCCGCGCTCTGGACGGTTTACTCGGCGATCTTCTGGCTCCGTCGCGATCCGCTTCGGCTACGTCTGGTCGTCGACCCCGCCTATTCGCGTCGCCTGCGCATCGCCTTCGTGGGTCTGCTGGTCGTCCACTGGGCTTGGCAGTGCTATTACCTGACGCGCTGACATGATCCGGAACCTGCTGCGTTTCCTCGGCTGGGTCTGCCTGCTCGTCCTGCTCTCGTCCGGGGTGCTGGGACTGGTCTATGTCCTTTCCGAACGCCCGCAGAAGATCGCCATCGAGCAGCGCGTGCTGAACGCCGTCGACACGGTGCGCGAAGATGGCACGACGCCGCGCAAGGTCGTCGACGCGCTCGATCGCTTCGCCGACGGCACCGAAGCGGTGAAGGGCGATATCGTCCCGTCGCCGGCGCCGGACAAGGACGCGACGGCACCTTACGGCGATCCGGCCGACCGCCTCGGCCTGAAGCACCTCGTCAATCGGGGGTACTCGGTCGGCTTCGATGACGCGCTACCTTCCCCCCGCTGGTCTTCTTATCGCGTGTTTCCCTATAAGGACGTCCACCTCGAGCGTCCTTCTTCGTTCAAGTCCGATGCGCGGACGGCTTCCCGCGTGACGACTTCCGAATACGTGCGCTCCGGCTACGATCGCGGACACCTTTCGCCGAACTACGCGATCTCGGTCTGCTACGGCGAGGAGGCCCAGAAGGAGACGTTCCTGCTCAGCAATATTGTCCCGCAGTTGCACGCGCTGAATGCCGGTCTTTGGAAGGACATGGAACAGCGGATCATGAAGCGCTACGTCGAACGCTACGGCACGGTCTGGGTGCAGGTCGGTCCGGTCTTCACGGCCACGCCGGAGAAGAAGGTGGGCCGGATCCCGGTGCCCTCATCGTTCTGGATGGTGATCTCGGAATACGAAGAATCCGCCCACGGTATCCGCGCGATTGCCTACCTCGTGCCACACGAGGAGAAGTGGCGCGACGCCGAGCTGACGCGCTATGTCGTGAGTATCCGCCGTATCGAGGAACTGACCGGGCTGGATTTCTTCCCGAAGCTGCCGAAGGCGACGCAGGATCGGCTCGAATCAACGCCCGCGCCGCGCGCCTGGTGACGGCAGTTCGCGGCGAAGGTCCGAAGCGTGAATCAGGCAAACGCAGTCGGCCCCGTCCGCCGTCGGCAGCCACATGATCGGAAGCTTCGGCCAGGCCTGATGCATCACCTTCTGGAGTCCGCCGACCTCAATGACGAGGATACCGTGCGGCTTCAGCGTCTCGCGGGCCTGGGTGAGTAATTTGCGGATGACATCGAGGCCGTCCTTGCCCGAGACCAGCGAGCCCTTCGGCTCCTTCTTGAATTCAGCCGGCAGGCGGCGATAGATACCTTCCGGTTCGTAGGGCGGGTTGCTGAGAATCAGGTCGAACTGATTGCCCTTGAGCAAAGCCGTCATGGTGTCCGTCTCGTGTAGCGTCACGCTCTTGGTGAGCTTATGATCGGCGACATTCAGGGCGGCGACTTCGAGCGCTGGCGCCGAGAGGTCGGTCGCATGGACGTGCGCCTTCGGAAAGCGCTTCGCGAGTAGGATGGCGAGGCAGCCTGAGCCCGTGCAGATGTCGGCCACGTCGGTCACCTGGGTGACGGGTGGCAGCCACTGTGGGATGGCCTCGGGGATGAGCTCGACGAAATACGAGCGCGGGATGATGACGCGTTCGTCGATGCGGAAGCGCAGGCCGCCCAGCCACGCTTCGCCGACGAGGTAGCCGGTGGGCACGCGGTCGAAGACGCGCCGTTCCACCAGCGAGAGGAAGGAGGCCTTCTCCTTGGCCGTCAGGGCGCGCTTGAAGCAGGAAGGGAGTTTCTCCCAGGCCAGGCCGGTGGCGTGCCCCAAGAGGGTCAGGGATTCTTCCTCGGCGTTCACGAAGCCTTGGCCATGCGCGATGCCGGCCGACTTGAACAGCCGGTTGGCGAAGCGTAAACAATCACCGCCCGTTTTAAGGCGGGCGGTGGCTGCAGGGGTCGGGCGCTGCGGGGCGCTCATCGTCGGCGGCGGGGCCGCTTAGGTGAGCGGGGCGGCGGACCAGAGTTCCTTCGGGGTGCGTTCGAAGAAGTCCTCGAGGTACTTCGTCGTCGCGCCGCCCTGGCGGAAGGCCGGGTCCTTCATGATCGCGCGGCAGACCGGGATCGTGGTGTGGATGCCGCGGATGATGTACTCGCCGAGGGCGCGGTGCATGCGATCCAGGGCCTTCTGGCGGGTCGCGCCGACCGAGATCAGCTTGGCCACCATGGAGTCGTAGAGGGGCGGGATGACGTAGCCCGAGTAGCAGTGCGAGTCGACGCGGATGCCGTGGCCGCCGGGCGTGTAGTACAGGCCGATGGTGCCGGGGCTCGGGGCGAAGTTGCGGGCCGGGTCTTCGGCGTTGATGCGGCACTCGATGGCGTGGCCGGTCATCTTGATGTCCTTCTGGGAGAGCTCGAGCTTCTCGCCGCAGGCGATGAGGATCTGGCGGCGGACGAGGTCGATGTCCGTGACTTCTTCGGTGACGCCGTGCTCCACCTGGATGCGCGTGTTCATCTCCATGAAGTAGTACTTACCGTTCTTATCGACGAGGAACTCGATCGTGCCGGCGTTCTGATAGCCGATGGTTTCGGCGAGTTTTACCGCGACCTTGCCCATCTCCTCGCGGAGCTTCGGGGTCAGGAAGGGGGAAGGGGATTCTTCGATCAGCTTCTGGTGGCGGCGCTGCACGGAGCAGTCGCGTTCGCCGAGGTGGATGACCTTGCCATGTTCGTCGCCCAGGAGCTGGAACTCGATGTGGCGGGGCTGCTCGATGTACTTCTCGATGTAGACACGACCATCACCGAAGGCCTTCTCGGCTTCGGCGCGGGCGCTTTCGAATTCCTTCGGGAAAGCCGCGGCGTTGTGCACGATGCGCATGCCCTTGCCACCGCCGCCGGCGACGGCTTTGACGATGACAGGGAAGCCGATACGCTGCGCTTCCTTGATGGCTTCGCGCTGGTTATCGACAGGGCCGTCGGTGCCAGGGACGCAAGGCACCTTGGCCTTGGCGGCGGTCTGACGGGCCATCGCCTTGTCGCCCATCATGGCGATGGTTTCAGGTCGGGGACCGATGAACTTGATGTTGGCGGCGGCGCACTTCTCGGCGAAACCTTTGCGCTCAGAGAGGAAGCCGTAGCCAGGGTGGATGGCGTCGACGTTGGTGATCTCGGCGGCCGAGATGATGCGATCCTCGCGAAGGTACGAATCCTTGCTCGGCCCGGGCCCGATGCAGACGGCCTCGTCGGCGAGCTGCACGTGCAGCGACTGTTCGTCGGCCTGAGAGTAGACCGCGACGGTCTTGATGCCTAGTTCCCGACAGGCACGGATGACGCGGAGGGCGATTTCGCCACGATTGGCGATGAGGATTTTGTTCATGCTCGGGTGTTCGCGCTCAGCTGACCTTCACGCGGAAGAGAGGCTGGCCGAATTCGACCGAGGTGCCGTTGGCGACCAGGCACTCGACCACCGTACCGGAGATTTCCGACTGGATCTCGTTCATGACCTTCATGGCTTCGATAATGCAGACGACGGTGTCGGCCTTGATCGGGGAGCCTACGGTGACGAAGGGAGGGTTCTCAGGGGAAGGGGTGCAGTAGTAGGTGCCGACCATCGGCGACGTGACCAGCTTGATGCTGGGGTCCGCGGCGGCGGGGGCAGCCGGGGCGGGGGCAGCGGCCATATGGGCCGGAGCCGCAGCCACGGGGGCGGGGGCGGCGGCCACAGGGGCGGCCTGGGCTGCGATCGGGGCACGACCGGGGAGGTCGCGCTTGATGCGCAGCTTGAAGTCCTGGTCCTGGATCTCGAACTCGGAAAGGTCCGACTTCTTCATCAAATCCACGACTTGTTTAATCTTAATTAGGTCCAAGGTATTGTCCTCCGTGAGGGGGTGTCCCTCTCTGATACAGGGTGTCAGGGGGGTAAATCAACCCCTCATTCCTGAATTCCGTCGGGAATCTTTCCTAACTTGCTGTCCTTCTGATACTTAATGATATCTTTCAGGGTCGGAATCGCACTGGTATCCGGCTTCGAAATAGGCCCTTTTAGCTTTATTTTCGTTAAGCTGATGAGGGCGCGATTGAGGTTGAGAAGGTCCAGCGGGTTGAACCCGCCTTTGCGGGGCAGGGAGAAGTCCCCTTCGAAGTTCAGGGTCGAGGCCTGGAGGTCGATTTCACCTACCAGGTCTAGGCGGGCTTGGGGGCCGGTGATGGCCAGGTCAGGGAAGTAAGCCCTCCCGCCCACGCAGCCGAAGGTGCCCTTAGCATAGCTGAGTTCGTAGGTTGTAGCGCCCACGCCGACCGCTTCCAGCACCTTGGAGATATCCCCGAGCAGACGCACCGTCTTGAGGTCTGGGTTCGTGAGCGAGTAGTGGCCAAGCCCCTTGAGCAGGCGGGGCTTTTCAAGGTCGAGATGCCCCGTGAAGTCGAGGTCCAGTTTGCCGGCCGAGGTCACCTTGGCGGCGGAAGGCGCCGGCGAGGCATCCTTCGGCTTGGGTGCGCCTAGGTCGTTCAGCAGCTGGCCGATCTGAGCGGGGTCGCAGCCTTTGAGTCCGAGCGAGAGCTTGGTCTCGTGCAGCGGGTCGCCGTCCAGCGCGAGCTGGGCTTCGCCGTCGGCGAGCCCGAGCTTCGCACGCACGCGCATGCCGCCATCAACGTTCTCAGTGTTCGCCTGCAGGGATTTTCCGGAGACACCCCAGGCGGAGAAAGCGCCGGCGCATTCAATCGAGGTCTTGATGTCCGGACCTTTCGCGCCCGGCGTGAGCAACAAGGTCAACCGGTGGTCGATGGGAAGCGAGAGCCCGCGGAGGGCTTCGCCGAAATCCTTGCCGGCGCAACGTGCGGCGATCCAGGGCTGCAGATTGCCTTCGGCGCGCACGATGGGGCCGGCTAGCGCGAGCGGCTTAGACCAATCCCATGTCGCTGACCCGTCGAGGCTGCCGTCGGCTTCGGAGTCGCCGCCACCCAGTCGATGCAGGCCGATATAAGTCTGCTTCGGGTCGGCATCGACCGAGATCTCGACGTGGCGGAAAGGTGCCCCCATGAAGTCGAAGCGATTAAGAAGGACGCGCCCTTTGGTCACGCTGGTCAGCGCGCCCCAATGGCTTTCGACGTCGATGATCGCATAGGGGTTCTCGCGGATGAGCAACATCCGCCAGAGGGACACCCACCATTCGCCGAGCACGCGGTCGAGGCTCGCGGGTGCGAGTTCCCCGTTCAGGTGCAGCGTGAACGCGCCGCCGGCCTTGACTTCACAGTCGGCCGACCCGGTGATCGAGGCGAGGCGCAGGTCGCGGAGCCGTAGCGGGGCTTCGGCGCGGGAAGGATTGAAGTCGAAGCGCGTACGCAGGGGTAGGGCCTTGTCCGGCGAGATCGCCTCCGCCGAAAGACCGAGGCCACGGAAGCCCGAGAGCGCGATTTCGCCGGAGGCTTGGCGGAGCTCGCCCTTCGCCGAAAGGTTTGTCGCGACGTCGCGTAGCAGGACTTCGCCCCGCAGGTCGACGCCAGCGGCGTGAAGGAGTCGGCCGACCTCAGGCTGCGCGCTGATTTCTTCGCCGGCAAGGTGGGCGTGGCCGATCGTGACCGTCACGGCGCCGTCCTGGGCGAGGGTGGCTGAACCGCCGGCCGTCGAACCATCGGAAAGGATATCGAAGGCGATTCGGTGGCCGCCACCTGGGACGGGTCGTGCGTCCAGCTTCACGCGACGGAGCTCGAGGCCGGCGACTTTAGCCTGGGCAAGCGTCAGTTCGGCGACCATATCCTCGCGTCGGCCTTTACCACGCGCATGCACGTCGAGCCGCTCTGCGGATACGCTCTGCCAAGCGATCTCCTGCGCGCCGCCGTCGAGACGCCAGTCGTTGATCCGCCCATCGGCTGCGACCTTGATCGTGCCGCGGAGATTGAGCCCGCGGACTTGGATGAGTCCGAGGCCGCCGCCGGCCCAGTCGTTACCGAGCACGGCCAGCACGGAGAGTTCCGCGCTGCCGTCGCTGCTGCCTTGGCAGCGGAGCGAGACGGAGGCCCCGCCGGATTGTTCCGCTACGTCGATCGCTGTCTCGATGGCGGTGAACGCGTCAGCCAGTCGGCGGGCGAGGGGAGCCTGCGCTTTGATATCTTTCTCGCCACGAAGGAGTCCGGTCGGCACTTCGCCGGAAAGATGGCAGGTAATCTTGCCGCCACGCGCTTGGATCGACCGGAGGTTGAGCCAGCGGCCTTCCTTGGTGACGTCGAGGGTTAGAGTATCGATCAGCGGCCGGCGGACGCCGCCGCGGGCGACAGACGCCGGGCACCAGAGACGCGCGCCTGAGAGGCGTACCTGCGTCGGCTCGATCTGGCCGGCCATGAGGAGCGCGGGATTGAGCGCGATCTCCACGCGCACCGCGGTGAAGACGTCGCCCGTCATGCCGTCGACGCCGAGTGTCAGGTCGTCGGCTGCTAGCGTCAGGTCGGGCAACATCCAGTAATTCCGTGCCTGCAGTCGCAGCCCCTGTTCAGCGAGTTGCGCCGAGATACGTTCCGTCAGGAAGTCCGGCAGCTTTGTCGGATGGTCGAGGTTGGCGACCCAGCAGAGTGTCAGCTGGACCGGAAGCAACAGGAGCAGGCAGGTGTTCGTCAGTCCGCGCAGGAACTTGCGGAAAGGGGAACTTGCCGGCTTCGGTTTCATCTGCCGGGGTCGGCCAGGAGCGGGATCAGGATCTCGGCGAGGGCGGCTTCGAGGATGAAGTCGTCATCATCGGCTTCGTCGCGCATCAGGAGCGAGCGCGTGCTGAACGGGGCCGAGCAGAGGTAGGTCCGGAAGGTCTCGCTGGCGGCGCCGCCGCCGGTGGCCGCTTGGTCGGTCACGCGGATCTCGAATTTCCAGCCGCCCGAACCGACGTCACGACCCGGGAATTCTGCCGCGCGCACTTCGGCGAGGCCGACCGCCAGGCGGCGAGAACTGGCGGGGTCGAGTCGGCCGGAGCCGGCCCAGTTGCCATCGGGTCCGAGGCGCGCTTCGCCGAGGACCTTGCCGTCGCCGCGGGCGGTGAGGCGCAGGCCGCTGACGCGGGCTCCCTGGGGGAGTTCCGCCAGGGAGCGCTTCCGCCAGGCTTGCGGTTCGACGTTCTGGTGGCCGCCGTTGAGCAAGGAGACGTCGCAGATTGCCGCGAGCGGTGAACCCTTGGCATGCACGACGCGTGTGCCGGCGCCTCTATCCGGATCGTCCGTGAAGGTGAGCAGGATGCGGTCGGTACCGAACTCGAGTTCCAACGTCTGGATCGACGCGGTGCCGGGATTTGTGAGTGCCATCACGGCGGGCACGCTCATACCGCCGACGGATTTGCGGCGGGTCGCGCGGAGTTGGGCGACCGCGTCAAGGAACCTTCCGACGATTTTGGCGTCGGCCTCGCGTCGCTTGGTGGCCGTGGATCCGGGCGCGACCGGGATTTCCCAGCGGGCCTCCGCGGCGGCGCCTTCCAATCGATGTAACGTGATGGTCCGGCCGCCGGCGGCGATGGTGAAGCCGGTGACGAGCGCCGGATCGAAGTCGGCGGGCCGGGAAGCGGCGAGCGTCTCGCGGGCGGCGAACCAGTCGGCGAGCAGGCGGGCTTCGACGAGGAAGACCGAATTATTTTCCTCGAGCCGCGCGCAGAGCATCGTGGGCTGGCCCGGCGCCGCCTTGCCGACGAGCAGTACCTGGCGACGACCATTACCTTCAAGCGACAGGCGGAGCACGGGTGCGGTTAGTCCGGTGACGTCGTCGGCAAGGGCGACGAACTTGCTTGCGCGCAGGTTCGTGAGGTCGGCGACGGCGCGGGCGGTGGCGTCCGCATCGGCGAGCGCGTCATAAGGTGTCTCAAAGCGCCATTCGGGAAGTTGGACGCGCCGACCGATGCGCGGGCGGGCTTCGGAGGTGAGGGCGGTCACGACTTCGCCGTCCTTGCTGCGATGGCGGACGGAGACCGCGCGGGCTTCGAAGTCGGCGATCTCGAAGATCTTGTCGACGCGGTAGCTCTCTGGCTTGGTGGCCAGGGCCGCGGCCATCGCCTCGGGCAGCGGAATGATGCGCTTACCGTCGTCGGTGAGCAGGAAGTGATGGCGGGTCGAGGGTTGCACGCCGATCTTTGCTTCGATGGTGGCGCCGGTTTCAGCGGTCACCTTGAGGGTCCAGCGCGGCGCTTCGAGGCCGTAGTCCTTCAGGCCGGAGCCGTTGGCTTTGGCTTCGGCCGCATCGAACCCGGTTTCGGCGCTGACGAAACGGAGTTCGTCGAGCAAGCGCTGCACGGTCCAGATGTTGGCCGGCCAGTCGAACGGCTCGGTCAGACGCCAGCCGGTATTGCGCTTTTCGAGCACGATGCGCTCAGGTCCTTCGCTCAGGATCAGCTTCGTAGGTGTCGAGGGGAAGAGCTGCGTCTGGCCGATGGCGGTCGGCTGATGGCCGGACGTGGCTCTCCAGACGAGCCCGAAGGCAATCAGGTTGGCGACCAGCAAGATGACGGTGGTGCGGGAGATCCGCATGTGCACGTCAACTTCTGCGACGCCACACGGAAACCGCAAGCCCGACTGCGAGGATGGCCAGCGGAAGCAGGGAGAAGCGGAGGGCCAGGGCCCAGAAGTCAGACGCCGTGGCGTTGAGCTGGTATTCGCCTTCAGAGCGGGCCGGCAGGGAGATCGCCCGGTCGCGGTCGGTGAGCCAGGCGGCGCACTGCGTGACGAAGGCCCGGTTGCCGCCACGGTTCAGGCGTTGATTGGCGGCAATCTGGGAGGTGCCGATGACGACGAGTCGGCCGCCGGCGCCGCCCACGCCCTTGCGGATACCGGTGGCGCGTTCGGCCGCGGCGGCGAGGCAGACGGGCCCGGCCTGGTCGCGGTCAGGGTCGAATTTCACTGGTCGGCGGACGAGGTCGGTCTCGCCCCAGGCGGCATCGGAGGAAAAGACGAGCTGCCAGACTCCGAGCGTGCTGTCGGGGGCGCTGCCTTCGTCGAAGCGCGCGGGCCGGATGCGCGAGGCGACGAGCGGGAGGTTCTGTTCCTTGAGGACCTTGGTGAGCGCGTGGTCCTTTTCCTCGAGGCGGATCAAGGCGATGTCGCCGTCGGTGGTGCGACGGGCCGGGTCAGGCTCCTGGAGTTCGGCGTCGGGCGAGAAGATCGCCCAGTCTACCAGCGTCGGCTCAAGGCCATGCTCGCGCCCCGGGTCGAGCATCGCGAGGACGCGGCCGTTGCGTTCGTAAAGGTAGTTCTTCAGGCGGGCGTTCTCGGAGGCCGAGAAGGGCGTGGCCGGTCCGGCAATGAACACCATCGCCGCATCGCGAGGCACTTCGGCGACTGTGGCGAGGTTCAGCTGGCGGACCTCGAAGTTGCGGTTGCGCAGCTGACGCGACAGCAGGGACATCCCGCGCTCAGGCATCGCGTCTTCGACGCCGAGTTCGCCGTGGCCCGTGGTCACGTAGCAGATGGCGGGTTTGTCTTCAGTCACCTCGATCAGGGCCGACGTCACGACTTCTTCTCCACGGAAGCCGCCTTCCTTGGTCACGAGCTCGTTAAGGGTGACGTACTTGGCGCGCGAGCCGCAGCTTAGGATGAGCGCGATGGAAGCATCAGGGGCGCCATGACGTGCGGCCAGTTCGGAGAGTAGGGGGGCATTACGTCCGCCGCCGGCGAGCTCGATGGCAAACCACGCGGGTCCACTGCGCCCGGATTCCACGACATAAGAATCAAGCAGCTTGAGTAGGCGGGAGCGGATGGCCTGCGCCCGTTCGCTGGTGTCGTTGGTGACCAGCACGGCCTTCACCCAGCCTTGGTTGCGGCCCACGCCGACCGGGCTGCGACGGCCCGCGGCCCGCACGGTCTCGGTGGATTCAGTCGCGAGCGAATGCCGGCGGTCCGCCGTGATGTCGTGGCGCAGGCGGAACTCAGGCAGCGAGGCGAGGAAGTTGACGACGACCGCGAGCGCAATCGCGAGGAGGGCTTGGGCCAGGCGGTTGAGCCGGCGGATAGGCCGGACGGAACCGAAGTCATCGCGGATGGGAGCCATGTTACTCTTGTCCCTCCACGGATAATACCGCCAGGCCGAGGCAGAGCAGGGTGCCCGTGCCGTAAAGGATGATCGGCCGGGAATCCAAGATGCCAGCAGCGAAATCCTGCAGGTGGCCGAAGGTGCGCAGGTGCGCGGCGGGTTCCCGCAGCCAGCCGAGCCATTCCCAACTTTCGATGGGCAGGGATTCCATCGCTCCGCCCGCGGCGGTCATGGCCAGCAGGCTGATGAAGGCGAGTAGCGCCGCGAGCGCCGATGAGCGCGTGACGCAACTGCAGAGGATGCCGATGGCGACGTGCAGTAGGCCGCTGATGGCAATGAAGCAGAGCCCGCCCCAGAGGATCGAGGGGTCGCCGAGGCGTGTGTCGCCGGGCGTGCCGAGGCGCTGGACGGTGAGGAACGGGAAGAGTGTGAACAGCAGCCAGAAGACGACCCACACGATCCAGGTCGACAGGAACTTCGCCCATACGACCGCGGTGGCGCTCGCCGGCGTGGTGAGCAGCGCGGCCAAGGTGCCGGAGCGGCGCTCTTCGGCGAAGGTGCGCATGGTGAGCAGCGGCAGCACGCACAGCAGCGGGAGCCAGAAGAACCAGAGCGTGGACTCGACAGGCGTGCGGTCGCTCGGCGCGCGGCTTCCCTCGACGAGCGCGAAGAAATGGATGCCGCCCATGAGCGCCAGGAACAGTCCGCCCGCGGCCCAAGTGTTCCAGGAGAGCGCGGCGGAACGCAGTTCGTGTGCGAGCAATGTGCGGAAGTGGCGCATCAGGGACGGCGGGCTTCTCCCGGGGTGCGCCGCGTCGCGGCAAGGAAGATGTCTTCGAGCCCGAAGCGGTCTTCGGCGATCTCGCGCAGGCTGATGCCGGCGGCGATCAACGCGCCGGCGAGCGTCTCGCGGGCGGGCGATCCCGTGGGCAGGCTGATGCGGAAGGAGTTCCAGCCGTCGGCGGAGGGCAGGGCGGCGACGGTGGCCGCCGCTTCAATCGTCCGACAGGCCGCGAGCAGCGTGCCTTCGTCGGCGCGCGTGACGATGGTGAAGCTGACTTCCGGCAGGAGCTCGCGACGGAGGTCTTCCGTGCGACCTTGGGCGACGAGCCGTCCGCGGTTGATGATGACGACCTTGTCGCACACCTGCTCGACCTCGTGGAGGATGTGGCTCGAGATGAGCACGGCCATCTTGCCGCGCAGTGAGCGGATGAGGTCGCGGATACCGAGGATCTGATGGGGATCCAGTCCGATGGTCGGTTCGTCGAGGATCACGACCTTCGGTTCGGCGAGGAGGGCGTCCGCGATACCGACGCGCTGGCGGAAGCCTTTCGAAAGTTGTCCGATGAGCCGGCCGGAGGCGCGGCGGGTGAGGTCGCAGTCATCCATGACCTTGCGGACGCGCTCGCCCACGCGCGAGGGGTCGACGTCCTTGAGTCGGGCGCGGAGCGTGAGGTACTCCTCGACGCGCAGGTCTTCGGGCAGGGGATTATTCTCTGGCATGTAGGCCAGGTGGCGCTTCGCGCCAGCCGGGTCGAGGGCTACCGAGACGCCCCAGATCGAGGCGCGGCCAGACGTGCCCGACATCGTACCCGAAAGGATCCGCATCGTAGTCGACTTGCCGGCGCCGTTCGGGCCCAAGAAGCCGACGATCTCACCCGGCGCCACGGAGAAGGTCAGGTCTTCCACCGCGGTCAGGGAACCGTAGCGCTTGGTCAACTTCTCCGCCACGACGGCGGCTTCCGGGAGAGGCGCTGCTTCGTTCATGTGTCGGGCTCCGGGAGGATGGGTTACGACTCGTCGGCACCATGCGAACGGGTCACTGAAAGACACGCTGAACGACCTTTATTGGCAAGGAGAATAGAGGTCCGCGGCCGAGGTCCCGCTTGCGATTTGTCATCCGTCAGGCGGTAATGATGACACCCCGCCATGAGCCTCCGTTTCGCTGCCCCCTTGACCCTGCTGGCTTTCGCTTCCGTCCTTCTGGCGGATCCGTTACCGGGCACGTCCGTCCGCCAAGCCGGCGAAGACGTCGACTCCGCAACGGTCCGTACGCGACCCGGTCTCGCCCCGAGCGCGACGTTGCTCTTCAACGGCTGGGGCGTGACCCCGGCCGGTTCGCATGTGCCCAGCGGCGACATGGCTTTGCGCATGGTGATCGCCCCGGATAAGAAAGCGGTCCTGGCCGTGAGCGCGGGTTATAATAAGCAGGGAGTGACGGTCGTCACGCTCGACGAGCCGCGCACCTCGGAGTTTCTCTCGCTGAAGGAATCCTTTAACGGGCTGGCGTTCAGCCCCGATGGTAGCCGCTTCTACGTCAGTGGCGGCGACACGGGCGTGATCCACGTCTTCGATTACAAGGACGGCAAGGCGACCTACGCCCGCGAGGTGAAGCCCAACCCGGAAGGCCGCGCTGTCTTCCTCGCCGGCATCGCGGTGCACCCGACGACGGGCGTCGTCTACGTCTGTAATGAAGGCGGCCACGAGCTCTGGAAGCTCGCGCCGGACACCCTCCTGCTCGAGAAGTCTGTCGCGGTCGGCCAGCATCCTCACTCGGTCGCCCTCGGCGGCGACGGCAAGCACCTTTACGTCACGAACTGGGGCAGTCGCAGCGTCAGTATCGTCGACCTCGCCAAGCACCAGCGCGTCCGCGACATCACGGTCGGCATCCGTCCGAACGACATGGCACTCGCCCCCGATGGACGCCTCTTCGTGGCCTGTTCCGGCGACAACTCCGTCCACGTCATCCAGACGGGCAAACTCGAGAAGGCCGGCGAAGCCGCCGGCCCGACCCGCCGCCTCTGGGAAGGTGCCCGCGAAGTCATCGCGACCTCGCTCTACCCTCAGTCGCCTGAAGGTAGCACGCCCTGCGGCCTCGCCATCTCGCCCGACGGCAAGACGCTCTTCGTCGCCAATGCCGACAATAACTCGGTGATGGTCGCGGACATCTCCGGCAACCTCATGGAAGAAGCCCAGGACCGCGGCGAGAAGATCGCCTTGGTCAACGGCTTCATCCCGACGGGTTGGTACCCGACGGCGGTCGCCGTCACGCCCGACAACAAGTTCCTCCTCGTCGCCAACGGCAAGGGGCTCACGTCACGCGCGAGCTTCCCGGCCCTGAGCCCGAAGCCGAACAAGCTGCACAATGGCCTGACCTTCGACCACCCCGGCAAGACCTTCGAAGGGTCGATCTCATTCGTCGCCCAGCCCGACACGAAGCAGATGGTGGCCTACACGAGACAGGTGCGCCTCAACTCCCCTTATAATCCCTCGCAGCTGCGCGCCGCCTCGCTGCCCAGCGATTCGATCATCCCGTCCAAGGTCGGCGAGCCCTGCCCAATCAAGCACGTGCTCTACATCATCAAGGAGAACCGTACCTATGACCAGGTCCTCGGCGACATGAAGGACGCTGCCGGCAAGCCCATCGGCAACGGCGATCCGAAGCTCACGATGTACGGCGAGAAGGTCACCCCGAACCATCACCAGCTCGCCCGCGATTACGCCCTCCTCGATAATCTCTACTGCAACAGCGAGGTCAGCGTCGACGGCCACAGCTGGACCGATGCCGCGATGGCCACCGACTTCAACCAGCGCTCCTGGATCATGTCTTACTCCGCCCACGGCAAGCTCTTCGGCAACGACGAGATGGAGACGCCGGCCAACGGCTATCTCTGGGACCTCTGCAAGCGCCATGGGGTGAGCTACCGTAATTACGGCGAAGGCGCCCAGCGCGTGCCTTCGGAAAATCGCGGCACCTGGAAGCGTTCCGCCCGCAACAAGAGTTCGCGTGACATGGACCTCGTGCAGAACTGGATCGACGACCTGCATGCGGCCGAGAAGGCCGGCGACCTGCCGCGCTTCACGATCATGTCGCTCGGTGAGGATCATACCACCGGCACGACGCCTGGGTCCTTCACGCCGGAAGCCTGCGTGGGCAGCAATGACCTGGGCCTCGGCCGCATCGTCGAAGCAGCCAGTCGCAGTAAGTATTGGAAGGAGATGGCGATTTTCGTCATCGAGGACGACACCCAGAACGGCCCCGACCATGTCGATGCCCATCGCACCGTCGGCTACGTCATCAGCCCTTGGTGCAAGCGCGGCGTCGTCGATAGCACGCTCTACACGCAGGCCAGCATGATCCGCACGATCGAGCTCATCCTTGGTCTGCCGCCGCTCACGCAGTATGACGCCGGCGCGACCCCGATGTTCAGCCTCTTCGCCAAGGAAGCCGTGCTCACCCCTTATTCGCCGCTGATGCCGCAGGTCGACCTCCAGGCGAAGAACACCAAGAAGAGCGCCTTCTGGGAGCGCTCCGAGAAGATGAACTTCGTCGAGTATGACCGCGCGCCCGAGGACGAGCTCAACCGCATCCTTTGGGCCGTCGCCCGTCCGGGCGAGCCGTACCCGACCCCGATCCACCGCGCGATCTTCACGCAGCCGTTGGAGAAGTGACCGTTGTTTGTAGTCACGAAAAAGCCCCGGCTCATGCCGGGGCTTTTCTTTTCCTATCTCTCGCGGATTACTTCGCGACCGGAGCGACGAGTGAAGGCTCGGACTGCACGAGCGTCTTCTTGTCAGCCTCCCAGACGTGTCCAGGGTTAAGCTTCTTGTCCATCGCGTTGAGCCACTTCGTGGCTTCGGCGGTGTCGCCCTTGGCGACGGCGAGGTTGGCGAGCGTCAGCATGGCGAAGCCCCGGAGGGTCGAGGGGGCGCTCACGTCGTCGGCGACGGTGGCGATGGCCTTGTCTGCGCCGGCTTCACCCGCTTCGAGACGACAGAGGGCGGCGTAGAGGCGGGCACGCGTGCCGAGGGCGGAGATGGCCGGCGCCTTGCCGGCGAGGCCGGTCAGGCGGGAAGCTTCGTCGTAAGCCTTGGCGGCGTCGACCAGCTTGCCGGCCTTCTTGAGGTCATCGGCCACGTCGGTGATGGCGACGGCGGCGAGGGCTTCGCCCGGATGGCGCGAGGCGAAGGCGCGGCGGGCGGCTTCGTCCTGACAGGCGGTGAATTCTTCGCCGAGGGCTTCGCGGCGTCCTTCGTTCCAAAAGAAGGTGGCGAGGAAGGCGAGGATGCCGACGACGACACCGAAGGTTCCTTTGACGATGATGTCCTTGTTGCGCTCCCAGAAGAGCCAGAGGCGGTCTTCGGTGTCCGCGTTCACGAAATCCTCATCGACGACAACGAGATTACGGTCGTCTCCGGCCGGGGGCTGCTTGTTGGAACTATCTTCAGGCATGGGGGGTCAACCCTTGGCAAAGGACCGTTTGTGTCAACCCCCGCCTCCCCCGCTACGGGCTTGTCCCCGCCCCCGGGAGGGTAAGTATGGGTGGACTCATGAGCGCTTCCGCCGCCGTTCTTTCAATTCTTCAAGCCGCCCACGGCAAGGGGCAGATTTCCGCCTCCAGCCTCGCCAACGCCGGGGATTGGCTCCGCTCCGGGGCCCTGCCGGCTAAGGCCATCGACTCCCTGAAGGATCTCAGTGACCGCGGGGCTTGGGCGGAGATCGAGGACCGTTTCTATAAGGGCATCGCCTTCGGCACGGGCGGCATGCGTGGCCGTACCGTCGGCCGGGTCTCGGCCGCCAACGAGCTCGACCCCCAGGGCTTGCCGGTCCGCGCCGCCATTGGCTCCGCCTGCCTCAATGACATCAATGTCCTCCGCGCGGTCATCGGACTCTGGAAGCATGTCTCCGCGACCCAGCCGGGAGCCCGTCTCGTCGTCGCGCACGATGTCCGCCATTTCTCCCGCCACTTCGCCGAACTCATCGCCGGCGCCTGGAGCGAACTCGGCGGCGAAGCCTATCTCTTCGTCGGCGCCCGTTCGACCCCGCAGCTGAGCTTCACGGTCCGCCATCTCGGCGCCCATGCGGGCGTGGTCATCACCGCGAGCCATAATCCTTCTCATGACAACGGTTTCAAGTGCTGTCTCGGTGACGGCGGCCAGGTGCTGCCTCCGCATGACGCCGCGATCGTCGCCGAAGTTGGCAAGCTCGGGCCCGCCGACGTCGCTCCTTATCTCGAGACGGATCTCAGCCGCGTGCTGACGGTCCCGGCTTCCGCCGAAGATGCCTACCTCGCCCGCCTTGCCGGCGTCGTCCTCGATCCCGAGGTAATCTCGCGCCACACGCCTAAGGTCGTCTTTACGAACGTCCATGGTACCGGCGACGTCATGGTCGTGCCGGCCCTCCGTCGCGTCGGCATCGATCCGCACCTCGTCGAAGAACAGCGCGAGCACGACGGCCGCTTCCCGACCGTGGCTTCGCCGAACCCGGAGAACGCCAGCACGTTCGCGTTAGCCCTGAAGCTCGCCGACGAGATCGGCGCCGACCTCATCCTCGCGACCGACCCTGATTCCGACCGCGTCGGCGTGGCCTGTCCGCTGCCCGCCGGCGGTCATCGCCTCCTCAACGGCAATGAAGTCGCCGCGTTGCTGACCGAGTTCCGGATCTCCTCCCTGAAGGATGCCGGCATCCTGCCCGAAGCCGGTTCGTCGAACGCGGCCGTGGTGAAATCCTTGGTCACGACCCCGCTCGTCGCCGCAATCTGCGCTCGCCATGGCATCCGCTGCGTCGAGACGCTCGTTGGCTTCAAGTGGATCGCCCGTAAGCTTGAGAACTGGAGCCGCCGCCTGACCGAAGGCGCCGGTGCCGAAGCCGCCGTGCTCCCGCTCCGTCGCCGCGCCCCGCTCGCCCTGCGCCACTCCACGCTCTTCCTGCTCGGGGCCGAAGAGAGCTACGGCTACCTCGCGGATGACGCCGTCCGGGATAAGGATGCCAACGCGACGGTGGTCATGCTCTGCGAGTTCGCCGCGCTCCTCCGTTCGCGCGGCCGCACGCTGCTTGACGCGCTTGACGTCCTGCATCTCAGCTACGGAGCCCACCACGAGGACCTCCTGAATCTTTCGTTCGAAGGCGCGGAGGGCGCCGCGTGCATCCGTCGTATCGTCGCTTCCTGGCGCGCGACGCCGCCCTCCGTCATCGACGGCTCCAAGGTCGTGCGCGTTACGGATTACGAGCGCGACAAGGTGCTCGACGCTGAAGGCGAACGCGTGCCGCCCGAGGAATTCATCCTCGCCGAGCTGGCCGACGGCCGCCGCATCGCCGTCCGCGCTTCCGGCACGGAGCCCAAGGCGAAGTTCTATTCGTTCACGAAGGCCGAGGTCGCCGACGCCGACGACCTGACCGCCGCCCGCGAACGAGCCCGCAAGTCCGCCCTCGCGCTTCGCGCCTGGCTTGAAGCCGACGCCAAGCGTCGCGCCAAATAATCTTATCATGAAGACCCTATCCTTGCTCTCCCTCGTCCTGCTCGCCGGCTGTGCCAGTCCGCTGGGCGACCGTTCGTTCGTCACCGAGAAGACGCCCGCCGCCGCGGCCATGTCGGGCCAGGCAGCTGGCCAAGGCTCGCTCGAAGATCGCGTCCGCTCCGCCAATGAGAAGAACGACCAGCGCCTGCTGAAGGGCGACTGGCGCGCGGCCAAGCCGGCCGTGGGTCCTCAGCCGTAAGACCTACTTAGTCTTGGGCTTCACCGGTAACTTGATGCCCATCTGGGCGTCGAGGTAGGCCGCGAGCTGGTCGACCAAGGCCGCGGCGAACTTCCGCCGGCTGGCGTCGGTGTCGCGTACGCCCTTGGAGTTGCTCTCGATCTGCAGCCCCGCGAAGCCGGTGCCGGGTGCGGTGTGGGTGCGGACGTTGTACCCACCGTTGAAATAGGGTTCGCCGGGGACGGGCTTGCCGAGGCTCGGCGTCGAAGGGAAGCCGGCCTTCTCCATCAGGGCTCCGAAACTCTGCGGGCCATGCAGCAGCGCGGGGTAGGCGGAAGGATTCTTGAGCGCGAAGAACTGCAGGGTGCCCTTCTTGATGAACTCCGCCCTGGATAGGTCGGCGTCCGCCAGACCGAACTCCTCGCGGTTATGTCCGTAGCCCAGTTCGAGGCGCGCATCAGCGTGCCCGTGGCCATGCAGGTCGATGTAGAAACCTTTGCCGTGCTTCGCGACGACCGCCTTCTGCGCGGTCTGGATGAAGCCCTGGAAATCCTTCCAGGACTGTTCCGTTAGCGGATTTCCGGCGGCGCCTTCGACAATCTCGCGATTGCAGTCGATCTTGCGGCGCGTGACGCGGCAGATGATCACGTGCGGGTGTTGGCCGGTGCGCGCGACGAACTCGTCGTCGATGGCCCGGGCGAGCTCCTGGGTATTGGTGTCGAAGGCGAAGGTGCCTTTCTCGCGATCCGGAAGTTCGTCGGGCTTGTCGCGGCCGCCGTGCGGGGCCGAGAGCACGAAGGGAAGACTGCCGGCGATATACTCGACGTATTGTTTACGACCGAAGGTGGTCTTGCCGGGCTCAGGCGCCTCAGCTGCGCGCAGGACGACGGAGGCTGTGAGCAGGCAGACGCAGAGGAGGCGGGGCATGCCGTATCCAAAGCCAACCGACCCGGCGGGTCAAGCGGACGGAAATCAACGAACGGCCCCGCCGGCGAGCAGCGCGCGGACCGCGGCTTCTTCCGGCACGGAATCCGCGGTGCTCGCGGCGCCGATGCCATCCTGCAGGACGAAGCGCAGCTTGCCGCCGCGCACCTTCTTGTCGCGACGCATCGCGGCGAGCATGGGCTCGAGGGGTAGCGGCGTACGCAGCGCGGTGGGCAAGGCGTGCGACTGCAGCGCGGCCGCGACCTGTTCGGCTTGGGCGGCCGTGCAATGCTTCAACTCGGCCGAAAGGCGGGCGGCCATCACGAGCCCAATCGCGACGGCTTCGCCGTGCAGGTAGGTGCCGTAGCCCGCGGTAGCTTCGATCGCGTGCCCGAAGGTATGTCCGAGGTTGAGGAGCGCCCGGCCGCCTTGGGCGCTGGTCTCGCGTTCGTCACCGGCCACGACGGCGGCCTTGATCTCGACGCAGCGGCGGATGACGCGCGGCAGTAATGCATGGTTCCAGTTAAGCGGCGAATTCTGTTCGAGCAGGCCGAAGAGGTCGGCGTCGGCAATGATGCCGTGCTTGATGACCTCGGCCATGCCCGCGGCGAACTCACGCGGAGGCAGGGTGGCTAGCAGGTCGGTGTCGGCGAAGACGGCCGTGGGCTGGTGGAAGTTGCCGACGAGGTTCTTACCCGCGGCGAGATTGATGCCGGTCTTGCCGCCGACGGAGCTATCGACCATCGCGAGCAGCGTTGTTGGGATCTGGTAGAAATCGACGCCGCGCTGGTAGGAAGCGGCCGCGAAACCGGCGAGGTCGCCGACGACGCCACCCCCGAGCGCGAAGACCGCGCCATCTCGAGCCACGCCGTTGGCGGCGAGGAAATCCCAGACGCGCGCGAGTTCGGCGGCCGACTTGGCGGTCTCGCCGTCCGAAGCCGTCGCGAGCACGGGCATGAGGCGGGCGAGCTGTGCGGCGAAGCCGGATTGGGCGGCCGCGACGCCGGGCGAGGTGATCGCCACGCACTTCTGGCCGGAGGCCACTCGACGTTCAGCCACGGCCAAGGCTTCCTGGCACATCCCGGCCCCGATGCGGACGGGGTAGGAGCGCTGGCCTAGTTCGACGGTAACGGTCTCGGCCGACATGGGTTCACGCTGGGGCGAGGCGCCCTCGCTGGCAAGACAACCTCACTCGGCCAGGCCGACGATCGAGCGGGCATAGGCTCGCGCATCGAAGGGCTGGAGGTCAGCCGGTTGCTCGCCGACGCCGATGAAGCGGACCGGGACGCCGAGTTCGCGGACCACTGCGACAAGCGCGCCACCGCGGGCGGTGCCGTCGAGTTTGGTCACGATTAGGCCGGTGAGGCCGACGGCCTCATGGAAGATGCGGGCCTGTTCAATCGAGTTCGCGCCGAGTGAACCGTCGATGACGAGCCACTTCTCGTGCGGTGCACCAGGGTGCGCCTTGGTCGTCACGCGGACGACCTTGCGTAATTCTTCCAGGAGGTGGGCCTTGGTGTGCAGGCGGCCCGCGGTATCGAGGATGACGACGTCCACTCCGCGCGCGACGCCGGCCTTGGCCGCATCGAAGGCCACGGCGGCAGGATCGGCGCCGGCGGCACCGCCGATGACTTCGACGCCCAGCCGGTCGGCCCAGGCGGAAAGTTGTTCGCCCGCGGCGGCACGGAAAGTATCACACGCGCCGAGCAGGCAGGTCTTACCATCTTCGCGCCAGCGCCAGGCGAGCTTCGCGGCGGTGGTCGTCTTGCCGGCGCCGTTGACGCCGAGGAGCATGATCACGTGGGGCTTGGAGAAGGCGGGCGCGGCGATGGTCTCGCCGCCGAGCGCTCGCACAATACTTTCGGCCGCGGCTTCGGCTGGCGAGGTCTTGCGCAGCGCGGCTTCCGACTTCCAAGCCGAGCGCGCGGCTTCGACGACTTCGTCGGCGGTGGCCGGACCGAAGTCGGCGGTGATCAGTCGCTCACGTAGTTGCTCGGCCGACTCGGCGTCCATCGGACGGGCCAGTAGGTTGGCCACGGCCTCAGCCGTGCGGCTCAGGCCGGACTTCAGACGTTCGAAGAAGCCCGCCATCGGTTCAGCCGCCTTCGGCTTTGCGTGGGTCGCGACCCAATTCTTCCTTATAGCTGTCGAGGATACCGTTCACAAAGCGCTTGGATTCCTCGGTCGAGAACTCCTTCGCGATGTCGACGGCCTCGTTGATGCTGACGACCGGCGGGATGTCCGTGCGGCGCATCAGCTCGAAGATGGCGATGCGCAGGATCGCGAGGTCGACGCGCGCGATGCGGCCGAAGGCCCAGTTCTTGGCATACTTGCCGATGATCTCGTCAATGAGCGCGAGGTCGCGGATGACACCTTGGATCAGTTCCTCGGCGAAGGCGTAGTATTCGCGGGGCTGCGGACGTTCGGAGAAGAAGTCGAAGAGGCCCGTGACCATGTCGGCATGGCGTTGGACTTCCCAGGAGCAGAGGAACTGCATGGCGGCCACGCGGCCGTCATGGCGACGGTTGCGCTTCGCGGGCGGCGCGGCGGGGTCCGGTATGATCGGCTCATCGGGAGCGACGATGGCGATTTCGATGCCGGCCGGGATGTTGTGGCGGCGGAAGGCGTCGACGGTCTTCGGGCTGGAACCGATGATCTCAATCAGGCGGCGATGGCTGCGGATCTCCTCGCGGAGCGCCGTCCGGGGTTCCTCAACCTGCGAAGGGAGCGGGAAGGGGCCGGAGATACGGGCGCCGGTGCCGGCGACGCTGGCGATGATGTCGGCCGCGGTCTGGTCCGCCATGCGGTAGTCGACGCCCTTAATCCGGATACGGATTTTGGCGCGCGCGGAGGCGGAAATGGGAGAGTCGTTATCCATCGGTCAGTTCTGGGCGAAAGGTTCCTGGCCGCCGCGCTTGCGCTCCTCTTCCTCGACCTGGTCGAGGCGTTCGCCGAGCGTGATGCGGTGGCGAGCCATGGTGAGGGCGGCGTGTGCGAACTCGGTACCACGGTCGAGCGTACCCTGGCAACGGGCGACAGCCTGCTCGCGGTTGTTGGTGACGACGATACCGTTGATCACCGGGACTTCGGAGCGGATGGCCGCATCCTGCAGGGCCTGGGCGGTCGAGTGGGCGATGATCTCGTGGTGCGGGGTGTCGCCGGCGATGACGACGCCGAGAGCGATGATGCAGTCGTAGTCGCCCGTCATGGCCGACATGTAAGCGGCGAAGGGGATCTCGCCGGAGCCGGGGACGGCGAGCTCGACGATGGAGCCGGCGGGGACGCCCGCAGCCCGGAGGCCTTTGATGGCGTTCTGCTTCAGGGCCTGGACCAGTTCCGTATTATAGCCTGCCGACACGATGGCGAAGCGAAGTTCGGCGCCGTCGATGGCGTCAGGAGTGGGCTTGTCTAGGCTCATGGCAGAAGAACAGATGGCCGATGGAGTCGGTTCCGAACCCCTCTGCAAGCGGAAACGGCCAAAAACCGTTTAGAACGGAACCTGCTCGACGATCTCAAGGGCGTAACCACCAAGCCCCACGACCTTGCGCGGGTTGTTCGTGATGAGCCGAATGCGACGGAGTCCAAGATGCGAAAGGATCTGGGCGCCGATACCGTAGTCGCGCGCGTCCATGGCGCCGAGGCGGATGCCGGATTGGTCGGCCTGCACGCCGCCGAAAGGCTGGGTGACGTGGACGATCACGCCGCGGCCGGCCTTGGCGACGGCTTCGAAGCTGCAGGCGAGCGAGGCTCCCGCGCCGAAGGCGCTGCCACGGAAGAGGTCGCCGAGCATGTTCTCGCGCTGGACGCGCACGAGCGTGGGCTTCTCGTCCGGCGGGCCGTGGGTGAAGACGAGGTGCTGGCGGCCGTCCGGCAACGAGCGGTATACGCGCAGGGGGAACTCGCCCCTCGCCGATTGGAAGGGGC